>CAZSGD010000001.1:0-149888 GCA_964606155.1 uncultured Chitinophaga sp.
CCAATATTATGATCATTATTTAAAGAACTTACTGTATCTGGAGCTTCGCCCCGCACCTGCGGGATTATACTATCCTCCCGATAGCTATCGGGAGTACTACGAGGCCAAGATCTATTTTATCAAACCACTGGCATTGGTGGCAAACACCTTTACGGCAATGGCCAGCAAAATTACGCCAAAAAACTTTCTTACAGCTAATAAACCTGCTTTTCCTAACGCTTTTTCGATCAGGTTTAGCGAACGTAATACTATAAATATCACAATCAAATTGACCAATATAGCCAGCAGGATCATATACTCATTCTTATCTGCCCGCTCAAATGTGGCTTTTAACGACATAATGGTCGTCAGCGTACCGCTACCGGCAATCAGCGGGAAGGCAATAGGGACAACCGTACCAGCAGGGGCCCCCTTTTCCGACTTAAAAAATTCAATTCCCAGCACCATTTCCAAACCCAGTATAAAAATGACAATAGAACCTGCCACGGCGAAAGACTTTATATCAACTCCTAATAAATTCAGAAAAGGCTTCCCGATAAAAAAGAAAAGGATCATGAGGGCGCCGGAAATGAGCGTTACTTTCCAGGCAATGATATCGCCCATTTTTTGTTTTAACGAAATAAGCATCGGCACCGAGCCGACAATATCAATAACAGCAAATAGCGTGAAAGTAAGCGTCAGAAATTCCTGGAAATGAAATTGCATAACCACCATTTTTACAAATGTACTATTTGCAGCACTGGAATTAAAAACCCCGCCAATCGACGGGGTTCTAATCTATCGAAACATATATTTTTCCCTGAACAGGTTCAGTTCCTGCTGCAAGTATACTAAACAATCCCTGCAAAGGCAATCACTGTAGCGCTGTTCTATATATACTCTTTGCTCGTCCGTCAGTTTCACACCATAGCACTGACACTGAGTAATATTCCCGGGCTTGCACTCAAATGCCCGATGGCACCGGGGACATTTTTTGGATTCATGCTGGCACATGCTGCGTCATTATAAGGTAAATGACACACCTCCTGTGAAATTGAACCTCCTGGAATTATATCCCAGCAGATCGAAGTACTTTTTATCGGTAATATTTTTCAGATCAAGAAAAATTTTCGTCTTACTGCCAAATTTATATTCACCATACAGGTCAAGAGTGGCATAGGATTTCAGGGCTTCCGGTGTATCGCCATAAATAAACTCTTCCCTCTTACTAACACTATGTAACCGGCTGCTGACAAATAATGACTTTGTTGCTTGTATCCCGAGGCTTAGGTTGATAGCATGTTTGGGAATACGATAGAGGTTATAGTAAATGGTGTCCTTGTTAATATCCACACCGGTGCCATCAAAACGGGATTTTATTTTTCCATCTGTGTAAGTGTAATTGGCGGAGCCGGTTACTTTACCAACAGTAACATTGAATTCTGTTTCAACGCCATAATTTTTTTGCTTACTCACATTCATATAGCGACTTTCAAAAGTGGATGGGTTATAGGTGTAAGTAATGGCATCTTTTGTTTTCCCGTAAAACCCTGTAACCCTGAAGAATATTTTTTTAGCTGACAATACCTCGATACCCGCTTCCTGAATAATTCCTGTCTCCGGGTTTAGATCTTTATTTCCGGCAGAAGGATCAAACAATTGATAAAGGGTGGGGGTCTTGAAAACAGAATACAAATTCAGGAACAGCTTTACATTCTTATTGATTTTATAGGAAGGGTTAAGTGAATAGGTAAAATTGCTGCCATATTCTGAATGAATATTTAAACGGGCACCAGCTTCTCCGGTAAACCCATTATGCCGGAAAATAAATAAAGTATAAGGACTTACCTGGTTGGTCTTCGCTTTCCAGGCCGGGGGCGCATAAGGCCCAAACATACCTGTTGAAAAATAATACTGATCTGTATTGTTCAGCCGGTAATCAGCACCCGCGAGTAGTTCCCCATGGGCCCATTTCCAGGTATTGTATAATTCTGCATAATGCGTGCGCCCGATGTACCGGGACTCTGCGTAATCTATATAGGGACTGCTTTTGAAAGTGGAATCGTCCTGGTACTCCCTTTCTGCATAATTAAAATTATACGTGAAACGCAACAAACCGTGATTATGCTCATAAGTTAGAGCAGCACCCCCTTGTGCATTGTCATTTTTTACAGTATAATCCCCTTCATCCGTAAAGGCAGATGCATCAAGATCTGTTTTATAATAACTGTAAACTCCGGAAACTTCCAGTTTGATTTTTTTGCTGATAGCAAAACCGAGCCGGGTATTGATAACATGCTGATCAAAACCATCTTTATCAAATGCACCGGTATTATTTTCATCATATGCCGCTGAAAACCCTTTTGAACTTACATGGGTGTAATTGAGCAGGTAACTAACCTGGTCTTTTCCGCCGCTGATACCAGCATTTTGTTTGAAAGTGCTGTAACTACCTGCAGTAAGCTGGCCGTTTAATTTAATACGCCCCGCAACAGGTTTTTTTAAAATAATATTAACCACACCCGCCACTGCATCAGAGCCATATAAGGTGGATTGTCCCCCTTTTAATATTTCAATTCTTTCAATCTGATCGATAGAAAAATAATTAAGATCGAAATAATTGGTATTAACGGAAGGGTCGTTTAATGGAATACCGTTTACGAGTATGAGTGAATTACCGGCAGAAGCACCCCGGATACTGGTTGTATTATTAGTGCCAAGCACATTGTTTGTTCCGATAATAGTAACACCGGCTACAGTGTTGAGAAGCTCACCGATAGTTTTACCGCTGTTTTTCTCCAGATCCTGGCGGGAGATCACCGTTACCACCTTCCCGGTCTGGCTTTGCTTTTGTTCAAATTTGTTGGCCGTTACCACGGCTTCATCCAATACTTTACCTGAAGAATCCTGTGCAATTAGCTGGTTGCTGATAATGACAGCAGCCAGCACAAAAAAATACTTTTTCATTTTACATGAATTTTGTGTGACTGCTTCCGGAAACAAAAAGAGATAGAAATATAAAACGTCCTGCGAGCTTTACATTTCACGCCTTTCACCCGAAAGCTGAATAATGTTTAGCAGCCTGGCAGGTCTTCTGGCTTACTCCGTTGTTCAATGCCTTCCCGTCTGAATGACAGTGGCGTGAAGATCGAACAACTTTAAAAGGAGCTCACAGCTACGGGGATAGCGTCAGATTTGGACTGACTTCCCTTTTCATCCCGGCGTTATCCGGGAACCAGGCAGCTGCAAATGTAGGGAGAGAAGTTTTCTTTTCCAGAAGAGTTTTCAACAGTGCGTTTCAAAGATGAATCGATCCGTCCTGCAAAAAAAGGATACTGTGGAAATAGAAGTATGGAGCAATGATGCCATCATTTTAACGAAATCGCTATCTGTCAATTCTTCCTCTGGCCGTTGAGCTGAAAGGCAATTCCCGCATAATAATTTCTTGCGGGAGCAGCATTATAAAACCGGTTGGCTGCAGCATTGATATCATTACCTAAACTATAGGTTTCATCTAACAGGTTATCTGCGCCGGCATAGAAGTCCAGCTTATATTTCTTCTTTAATGTCTTCTTCCAGCCCAGTCGCCACCCCAACAGGTGATAGGGGTCGGCAAAGGCAGTATTGGCGTCATTAAGATAGATCTTAGAAGCACTATAATAAGTAATATTGGAGTAGATACCTTTTTTGAATTGCACATCTGCCAGTACAGACAAGGTGTTGCCCGGAACAGAGGGGACTTTCTTGCCGGTAAAATCATCCCCGGCCCCCTTTACAAAACTTCCATAACGGAAAGCATTATACGTAAATGCAGAACGGAGCGTAAGATAGTCTACGATTCCCTTCCTCATGGCATGATAATAATCTCCCGACAATTCAACCCCCCGCTGTTTCACCTCTCCGGCATTAACAAAGAAATCGGCGCCCGAAATATCTCTTCGCTGTACCAGCGCATTTTCCAGCTTGAAATAAAAACCCGTGGCTTCCAGTTTTAATTTTCGTTTAAAAAGATGGTATCCCAGGGTCATTTCATAGTTCCAGCCTGATTCGGCCTCCAGGTCAGTGTTGATATCACCCGTGGAAGGCAATAATTCGGCAATGGTGGGAGGGGAAAAACCCCTGGCGACGGTTGTGTTAATAAAGAAATTACCATTAAATATTTTTTTCAGCGTAATCCGGGGAGCAATTTCGTTGCGATAAGAACGTCTTTGACTCATCACCGGCGAGCTGTTAAGCCGTTCAAAAGTTACTTTCGACCGGTTCATGCTAAAACCGGCGTTGATGAACCAGCTTTTCTCAAAAGCAAGATCACCCTGGATAAATACAATCGTGGTATTGTAAACAATATCATCATTGGTGCGAAGGCTGTCAGGGCCACCATTCACATTTTTGAATACCAGGGTATTAAAAAAACCATGCTGGAACTCGCTTCCTCCTACAAATTGCCAGGAAACATGCTCATCCTTTTTTTCGTAAGTAAAGACCGTGCGGCCGCCAAAACTGGGTTCACTTCTTCTTTCATAGTTACGAATGGCAGGGTTTCTTATTTCAGCAAAGGACCCATAAAATGTGGTTTGATTGCTGATATCATCGGTGAGTTTATAAAAATGGCTGAAGCCGGCAAGAAAATTCATTTGTTTGATCGCTGCTTTAGCATCTACAGCAGAAGGAAAACCGCCTGCAGACGGCCTGGCTGCTTTTGGATTGGCTTTAAATTCGGCCAGGGTAAGCGCACCCGGCGTTTGGTAATAGAGGTCGGAAAATAAAAGGGAGGCGGTAAATTGCTGCTGATCTGAAATTTTCAGTTTACTGATCCATGAAAAATTATCCCTTCTTACCTGGCTTTGTACCCGATACCCGTCCGATTGATTATGCGCATAGCTGAGTTGATTCATATTCTCATTTTTGCCATAACGAACCGAAGCAAAAATGTTTTGAAGGTTGTAGCTGCCGCCTACATACTCCGCACTTACGCCCGGTTGCCAGGGACTTAGTGTATGCATTAATATAAGCCCCCCGGTTCCGGCGCCATATAAACTTCCGGCAGGGCCTTTATATATTTCAATATGTGAAAAATTATTCCAGGCAAACTGGTTGAAATAGGTGTTGCCACCCGGGTCTGTAACAGGAATTTCATTCCAGTACACTTTTACATTCCTTACCCCAAAGGGTGAACGAAGAGAGCTGCCACGGATGTTGATACGGTAACTGCCGGGAGACCGCTCTTCCATTCTCACACCGGCAATAGAATTAAACCCATTGACAAGGGAGGTTTTGTTGTAGCGGTCGCCATTATTGTTATCGATCACTTTTACGAGAGCGGTGGCAGAACTGTTCTTCCGGTTTTGTTCAAAGGCCCGGAGGACCACTTCGTCAAGATTTATAGATGAATCGGCTTTTTCCACCTGCGCAGAGCACGGAAGAAAGAACAGGAAGGAGAGCGCAGGAATAATTATTTTATTCATAGAAGCAGGGCGATGAGCATTGTTAAAGTTAGAACCTTTTCTTTGTATCTTCAAGCCATGACTGCAAAGAATAAACTTGGGTTGTTTTCCTTTACCATGATCGTTATTGGTCTTGTTATCGGAATGGGGATCTTTCGTACGGCTGCCACCAGCGCCAAAGACGCATTAAACCCTTCCGTATATTTCAGCGCATGGATCATTGGCGGATTAGTGGCCCTTTGCGGTGCGCTAACGTATGCAGAGATCGGAAGCCGCTACCCGGTAACAGGTGGTTATTACAAGGTTTTTGCAAAAGCCTATCATCCAAGTATTGCATTTGCCATCAACTGTTTGATATTAGTTAGTAACGCAGCCAGCCTCAGCGGGGTTGCCCTTATCGGCAGCGGCTATATCTTAAAATTATTTCCTGGTGAATGGACAGATGTTCATAAAGCATTACTAAGTTGTTTCGCCATAATAATCTTTTATATTATCAACCTGCAGGGATTAAAACTGAGTTCACGGGCGCAGAATATTCTGATGATCATAAAAATCACCATGCTGCTGGTATTGATAGGCGGGTTATTATTCAGGGATCAATATACAGACCAGGCAGCCACTTCTGTTGCAACCCAGGCACCCTTCAGTACTATGGATTGGATAAAAAGCCTTGGGATTAGTTTGATTGCTGTTTCGTTTACCTACGGGGGTTACCAGCAAACGATCAATTTCGGCAACGAGGTGGAAAAACCTTCCCGCAATATTCCCCGCGGCATTTTCATTGGTATTGCTGTTATTATTGTTTTGTACCTGCTGGCCAATCTTAGTTATTATAACCTGGTGGGCTTTGAAAGAATGAAAGGGGAAAGGGAAGTAGCCTATGTAGTGATCGATAAGATGTTTGGCGAAAAAGGAGCGGCAGTATTTTCCGCATTTCTTTTTTTAGGTGTACTGGCCTATGTAAACGGGTTGTTGATGAGCAATCCCCGTGTCATGTATGCCATGGGAGAGGATGGAAGCCTGCCAAAGATATTTGCGAAACAAAATGAAAAAACAAATGTGCTTACTTTCTCGCTTACTGTATTTGCAGCTATTTGTATTGTCATATTATTTTTTGCCCAGGAATTTGAAAAGATACTGAGCTTTACTATTTTCCTGGATTGCTTCGGTATGGTATTAAGCAGTGCCACTATTTTCTGGTTCAGGAAAAAAACAAAGCACCTGGACGGGACTGGTATTTATAAAATGAGGCTGTTCCCCCTGCTCCCGGTCATTTTTATGGCAGCCTATATATTTGTAGGCACCAGTATTGCAATAGATGATCCCGTTGCGGCACTAACGGGTGTGGGTGTTTTGGCAGTTTTTGTTCTTGTATATTTTTTATTTCATCACAATAGTAAGGCAGCGGCTAAAACCGGTATGTAATGGATATTTCTCAAATTATCAATGAATGGGCAGAAGACAGGGAAAATTATTTTAATGCAGTGGCCCCTCCCATTATGCAGACCAGCAATTTTGTCTTTCGAAAAGTGGCGGACCTTGGAAAGGCATTTGAAGATGAGATGGGCGGCTATCTCTACAGCCGTGGACTGAACCCCACGGTGGATATTTTACGGAAAAAGCTGGCCGCACTGGATGGAACAGAGGATTGTCTTGTATTTAATAATGGTGCAGCGGCCATTTTTGCCGGCATACTGGCTAATGTAAAATCAGGTGACCATATAGTATCTGTAGCTAAACCCTATACCTGGGTGCAACGGATGTTTGATGTTATCTTACCGAGATTTGGGGTTTCTGTTACTTATATTGATGGAAGGACCATTGAGAATTGGCAGAAAGCCACAAAACCGAACAGCAGTTTTTACTATCTCGAATCTCCTAATAGCTGGGATTTTGCCATTCAGCCGATCAGGGAAGTGGCCAGCCTGGCCCGGTCGAAAAATATCACCACGCTGATCGATAACAGTTATTGCACACCGATATACCAGCAACCTGCTGAAATGGGTATTGATATGATCATGCAAACCGCGACTAAATATACAGGCGGGCACAGCGATACCCTGGGCGGGATATTAAGCGGCAGTCATGCTATGATGAAGAAAATATTCGATAGTGAATATCTTAATATAGGCAGCGGCATCCAGCCCTTTAATGCCTGGTTGCTGATTCGCGGTTTAAGGACCCTGCCGGCCAGAATTGAACGTATAACAAAATCGACAGCTGAGGTGGTAGCTTATATGAAGCAGCATCCTAAAGTGGAAACGGTACTCTTTCCCCTGGACAAAGATTTTCCGCAGTACGAATTGGCCCGGCAGCAAATGAAAGGAGCCTGCGGCCTGTTTACCTTTACACTAAAGGCCGGTGAACGGGAATCTATTGTCAGGTTCTGTGAATCCCTGAAACATATCATGATGGCGGTGAGCTGGGGCGGGCATGAAAGCCTCGTGATCCCCAAATGTGCAGGCATTAAGCCGGCAGATTTTAATTCTTCGGATAAGGAACACCGTTATATCCGGATGTATGTGGGGCTGGAAGACGCTTCTTACCTTATCACCGACCTGGAACAGGCATTGGCCGAAATTTAACCTTCCGCCTGTAAAAAATCACACCTCTGCCACAGCAATTCTTTTATTTTTGCAGCTTATGAAACGAGGTATCATTTTGACCACTTCCCTGCTTTTTTTGATCGGCTCTTATGGACAACAGCCCGCCATTCCGGGATCAGATAAATGGGATATTGTGAAGTGCGTGGATTTTGCATTAAAGAATAATATCTCGGTTCGGCAAGCTGACCTCCAGTCAAGGTTTTCTGCATTAACATACGGTCAAAGTAAAGCAGCAAAATTACCTTCACTGAATTTTAGTGCAAGCTCCGGCTACCAGTTTGGTCGTTCAGAAAACCCCACCACCGGCGTGCTGGAAGACAATAATTTTTTCAATACCGGGATGCAGCTACAATCACAGGTCAATCTCTTTAACTGGTTTTCTCAAAAGAACAGGATAGAGGCCAACCGCCTCTCGTGGGAGGCTGACAAGGAGCAAAAGAAAAAAGCGGAAAATGATATTGCGCTGAATGTAGCCACCGCTTATTTACAGATACTATTAGCAAAAGAACAAGTAAATATTGCCAGTGTACAAGTGGCTACCACCACCTCTCAACTGGAGAATACAAGGAAAAGAGTGGATGCAGGTGCTTTACCCGAACTCAATGCAGCAGAGCTGGAAGCACAGCTGGCCCGGGACAGTTCAAGCCTGGTGACGGCAGTAGCTTCTGTACAGCAATTCATTTTACAAATGAAAGCATTGCTGAACCTGGATGCGGCCGCTCCCTTTGATGTGGTGGAACCGTCAGTGAATATTATTCCCATTGAACCGCTGGCCGACCTTCAGCCCGATGCAGTGTATGCATTGGCTATGAAAAGCATGCCCCAGCAAAAGGTAAATGAACTAAGGATACAGTCTGCCAAAAAATCGGTGGCATCCGCCAAGGGGGAGATGTATCCCACTATTTCTGCCTTTGGTAACCTTTTTACCAATGCCATATCGTTTAAAAAGGTACCTATCTATAACCAGGTAATTAATGGATACACCCAACCCGGTGTAAGAGTGGATGTAGGCGGTACCTATTACCTGGTGGAAGTGCCTACTATTGTCAACGGTACTACCGTGATCGATTATTATAAACCCGGAAGCTTTACCAAACAATTCAATAACAACTTCGGACAGAGTATCGGCATTGGTATCAGTGTACCCATCTTCAATGGAAAACTGGCCCGTACCAGTTGGGAGCGGTCTAAGATCACTGTTCAGCAGATGGAGCTGGACAAAGAGCAAAGCGATATGCAGCTGAAACAGGATATATACCTGGCATATACCAATGCAACGTCTGCCCTTCAAAAATTCAACGCCGATAAAAAAGGAGTTGAAACAGCGACAAAAGCATTTAACTATGCCCGCAAGCGCTATGATCTGAATCTTTTATCAACCTATGAGTTGATAAATAGCCAGAATAACCTCCTGCAGGCTACCCTTCAGGCTTTATATTCCCAGTACGATTACATATTTAAAATGAAACTGCTGGAATTTTATAAAGGACAAGGACTAAAACTATAAACTGACCTCGCTATGAACAAAAAATTGAAATGGGGATTGATCATATTGGGAGTACTTATTCTTTTAGTCACTATTGGCTTTGCCATGGGGGGAGGAAAGAAAACCGAAAAAGTAGCGGTGGAGAAAGCGGCTAACAGAACTATTGTGGAGTCTGTCAATGCCAGCGGGAAAATATACCCGGAAGTGGAAGTAAAGATCAGCCCCGATATTTCCGGCCAGATCACGGAACTGATGGTGGAAGAAGGTGATAGCGTGAAAAAAGGGCAGATCCTGGCCAGGATCTATGCAGATATTTATGCTTTGCAAAGAGATGAAGCTGCCTCCCAGGTACAACAATCCATCGCTAATGTGGATAATAGCAAGGCAGCCCTGGAAGCTTTGAAGGCGAGTTATGAACAGGCAAAACTTGCCTATGACCGTAATAAATCATTGTATAATCAAAAAGTGATCTCCAAATCAGAGCTGGAACAATTTGAAACAACACTTCGTACTGCCGAGGCCAATTATAATGCCGCCCTGCAAAGTATTAAAGGATTGCAGGCTGGAGTACAGTCTACGCAAACAGGATTAAGCAGGGCGAATAAAGACCTGAGCCGGACCACGATCGTGGCGCCGATGGACGGAGTGATCTCAGCCCTGAATGTAAAAAAAGGCGAGAGTGTGGCCGGTAATAGTTTTAATGTAGGTACTGAAATGATGACCGTTGCCGATATGGCTGTACTGGAAGTAAGGGTGGATGTCGGAGAGAATGATATTGTAAAAGTGAATATTGGCGACTCAGCAGATATAGAAGTGGATGCTTATAATAACCGCAAGTTCAAAGGGGTGGTTACCAAGATCGCCAGCAGCACCAAGAGCAATTCGGCGCTTACCACCAGTAATGACGTGACTAATTATGAAGTGCGGATACGACTGATCAAAGATTCATATAAGGACCTTGTTGATAAAACCTTCCCTTTCCGGCCGGGTATGAATGCCAGTGCTGATATTAAAACAAGACGGGAAGATAATGTGCTGTCGGTACCTATCACAGCAGTGAATGCGAGGGTAAAAGGAAGTGATAAGAGTATGGCCGATAAAAAGAAGGAAGAACGGGAAAGCAAGGGAGAAGATGAGAACGCACTGTCGGATAATAATGCGCCAGGTGATGAATTGGAAGAAGTGGTATTTGTGATGCAGCCCGATGCCACAGTAAAAAAAGTGGTGGTACGATCAGGTATCCAGGATATCAATTATATTCAAATACTAAGCGGGCTGAAAGCGGGTGATGAAGTGGTGATCGGCCCCTACAATGCTATCAGTAAAACATTGAAGAATGGTGATAAAGTAAAAGTAGTGCCAAAAGATGAATTGTTTGAAAAGAAATAAACCATTTTGCAACCTGATTGTAAAACAATAAGCCCTGATTTACGGGGCTTTATTTTTGCGACGAGTTTTCCTTTATTACCTTTATTGAACATAATTTATAGCTATCAGCAACATGACATTTGGTATAATCGGCGGGGGTAGTTGGGCCACAGCGCTGGCCAAGATACTGGTGGATAAAAAACATGCTATCCATTGGTGGATGAGAAATGATGATACTATTAAATATATCAGCGAAAGAAAACATAACCCTCATTATTTACGTTCAGCCCGTTTTGATACGGGTTTACTTTCCATGTCATCAGATATCCGCAAGGTGGTAAAAGCCTCAGATGTACTGATTGTTGCAGTTCCGTCCGCATATATTGAACAAAGCTTGTCTCCCCTGCAAAAGACTGACCTCGAAGGGAAAAAGGTCGTATCGGCGATCAAGGGCCTTCTTCCGGAGAAGAATATCCTGTTAAATTATTTTCTCAAAGACCAATTTGGCCTGGAGCTCCCCAACTATTTTGCTGTTTTAGGGCCCTGTCATGCGGAAGAAGTGGCAGAGGAAAAATTGTCCTATCTCACTTTTTCAGGTACGGATATTACAGTGGCTTCAGAGATCGCCTCTCATTTTTCTACTCCTTATATCAGTACTATTGTCAACCATGATATCCTGGGGGTGCAATATGCAGCGGTATTGAAAAATATTTATGCACTGGGTGCAGGTATAGCTCATGGACTTGACTATGGCGACAATTTCCTCAGCGTGTATATAGCCAACGCGGCCGATGAAATGGCGGTATTCCTTAAAAAATTCGGCGCAGAACATATTACGGTTGGCGAGCATGAAGGTGAGGACCCGCATACCCATCGTAAAACCCCCAATTATGCAGCCTCCGTATACCTGGGAGACCTGCTGGTGACCTGCTATTCCATCCATAGCCGCAACCGGACCTTTGGTAATATGATCGGGAAAGGCTATTCGGTAAAAGCAGCACAACTGGAAATGAACATGGTAGCAGAAGGGTACAATGCGTCCAGGTGTATTTTTAATATTAACAAAGCCATCGATGCAGCGATCCCGATAGCTGATACTGTCTATAAAATACTATGGGAACATGTTAAACCGGCTGAAGGGTTTAAACGAATAGAACAGGTGCTGGTCTGATCCCTGAAGACCTCCTTCAGCTGTGAGAATCCCCGACGGTAATACCGTTTATAAAATCTGGTATAGTTTTCCTGTGAAACCCTATTTATGAAAACTTGTTAGCAGCAATGCTACTGCAAAACTGTGCACTATGCCTTTATCGTACCATGGATTCGCCCCCTCCGCCATATTAATAATGGTGCTTTGCCTGGCTTTAAAACAATTATATGTTTACTGGAAACAGTATCATCAAAAATTTTAACTTCACGGGGTATAAATAAAAGCCCCATGATCCAGTTTTTCCAGGTGTTGTTTCTGATCGCCGCCATTGTACTCATTGTCTTAAATGTGCTTGAATTCAACAAGTGGCAGGATAGCCGGAAGGAAGGAAGCACTAAACCGTATTCCGTCAAATGGTTCAATTTTATTCTTACCTCATTGGTCGCACTCGGATGTGTTTTGAATATCATCGTGGCCTGGATCAAAAAGGGTTAAAAGAAAAGCTCTGCAGCAATTCCATCGGCCAGCAATTTCCCCTCTCTGGTCAGCACCAGGTGGTTGTCAGTAAAATTCATCAACCCTGTCTGAATGAACTTAGCAGCTTTGCGAAGAATGGCTTCTTGCAGAACACCTGAGTTCTTTACTATCCTTCCCACATCCGTTCCTTCCATTGTTCGCAGCGATGTCATGATGTATTCATTCCATTGCTGTACAGGGGTCAGTGTTTCTTTTTCAGCAGGAATGATCCCTTTTTGGATCGAATCGATATAGATCGTGTTATTGGAAATATTCCACTGGCGGGTGCCGCCATCAAATGAATGAGCCGATGGGCCGATGCCTAAATATTTTTTCCCCTGCCAGTAAGAAGAATTATGCCGGCTTCGCCAGCCCGGTTTTGCAAAATTGGAGATCTCGTAGTGCTCATAACCGGCTTCTTCCAGCCACTGCATAAGCAATAGAAACTGGGCGGATTGTTTGTCCGGATCAATATCTTCCGAATGGTGTTGCCGGATCATCTTATCCAATGGTGTTTTAGGCTCCACGGTTAAGGCATAGCAGGAAAGGTGGGGAATTTCCAGGGAAAGCATGGTGTCCACGTTTTGTTTCCACTGTTCTTCAGTCAGCCGGGGAGTTCCGTAGATCAGGTCTGCTGTGATATTGTCAAAATACTGCTGTGCAGATCGTAAAGAGTCGAACGCCTGCTGTGCATGATGCGCCCGGTTCATCCACCGGAGATCTTCCTCCACAAAACTCTGTACGCCGACACTCAACCGGTTGATACCAGCCTGTTTCCATCCCACTAATTTTTCTTCTGTAATATCATCGGGATTGGTTTCGATGGTGATCTCAACACCGGGGGCTACCGAAAAACGGCCCGGGATAGCCGAAACCAGTGACCGTATCTCGGTTAGTTCCAGCAGGCTGGGGGTACCTCCCCCGAAATAGATCGTTTCCACCGGCTCGTTTTGTAAATAATCTGCTCTCCCGTCAATTTCTTTCAATAAAGCAGACAGCATTTCGTTTTTATACCGCAGGGAAGTGGCGAAATGAAAATTGCAATAGTGGCAGCTTTGCCGGCAAAAAGGGATATGGATGTAGATACCTGCCAAGTGATTTTGCGATTTAATGAATAATTTTACTCTTGTAACTCATGTTCCTTGCGAAAAACTGAATGACGAAACTAAGACTGCAAATATCGGTTCTTGTTTTCTTGTTGCACACCCTGGCTGCTGCCGCACAGTATAATTACCCCCTTTTTGTGAAAGGGACGGATAAAGACTCTGCCACTATTGTTGCCTTAACATCGATGCAAACCACCTTTGCCAACCGCTCATTATGTACAGAATATGTGGGCCGTTTGCAAAATTCCCTGCAGGCTAAGGGATATGTAACAGCCTCACTGGATAGTGTGCGGTTCGATTCCACCTTTGCTTTCATCACCGTTTACCTGGGAGAATTATACAGGTGGGCACAACTCGACGCCTCTGGTGTTGAACCTGCGTTGCTGGATGTAATGGGCTGGAGGGAGAGGCTGTTCCAGGACAAACCCATGGATTTTACACAGGTCAGTCTTTGGCAAAACCGCTTTTTAAATTATCTTGAAAATAATGGTTATCCTTTTGCCAGTGTTTATCTCGATAGCCTGCAATTGGAAGAAGGCAAAGTATCTGCAAAGCTGAGGGTCAATAAGGGCCCATTATATAAGATCGACAGTATCCGGATATATGGTAATGCAAAGATCACTAACGGTTATCTGCAACGCTACCTGGACCTGCCAAACGGAACCACATACAGCAAGGAAAAATTACAACGCATCCCTAAAAAAATGCGGGAGCTCACCTATGTGGAAGAAGAACAACCCGCCAGTCTCACCATGCTCAGTACCGGGTCAGTATTGAATATGTACCTGAAGCAAAAAAGAAGCAGCCAGGTGAATATATTGATCGGTTTCCTGCCCAATAATGATCAGTTGTCAACCAAAAAACTATTGCTGACGGGCGAAGCCAATATCTTATTAAAGAATTCGCTGGGTTCCGGCGAAACCATTGGTCTCAACTGGCAGCAAATTCAGGTGAAATCGCCCCGGCTGAATGTATATTTTAATTACCCGTACCTGTTTCAGTCACCCTTAGGCCTCGACTTTGCATTTGATATTTTCCGGAAAGACAGCAGTTTTGTCAATATCAATCTTCAATTGGGAGTGCAGTATGCTTTAAATACCCATCAGTCGGGGAAGTTATTTATACAACGCTTCCAAACCTATATCAGTTCCGGCGGAATTGACAGCCAGCGGATCATCCAGACCAAACAATTACCAGATATCGGTGATGTCAGGGCGTTTAATGTGGGGGTGGATTATGAGTTTAACAATACAGACTACAGGCTGAATCCTAAAAAAGGGAATGAATTCCGCATCATTACTTCCATTGGAACAAAAAAAGTCAGGAAAAACAATGAAATAATCGAGTTAAAAGATCCCGGTGATCCCTCCTATGACTTTGAAAAATTATATGATACCGTCAGGCTTAGTACCTACCAGTTCAGGGCCAGGGCGGTGCTGGCAAAGTATTTTCCATTGGGCAAGCAAAGAAGTACCGTAAAAACTGCCATGAATGCAGGGATGTTTCAAAGCGGTAATATCTTCCGGAACGAATTGTTTCAGTTGGGGGGCTACAAATTATTACGCGGTTTTGATGAAGAGAGCCAATACCTTTCGCATTTTGCAATTGCCACAGTGGAATACAGGTACCTCGTGGGACAAAATTCTTTCTTTTATGTACTGGCTGATGGGGGATGGGGAAGGAATAACAGCCAAAACAGTAAGATAAACTATACTTATTTCGGCACCGGCCTCGGAATGGCCTTTGAAACAAAAGCAGGCATCTTCAACCTGGCCTGGGCGGTGGGTAAAAGGAATGATACGGAGCTCAATCTCCGGCAATCGAAGATCCACTTTGGCTTCGTCAACTATTTTTAACCGGGAAATACTCTTTTCCACCCGGCCCGGTTATAATATTTTTGCTGCATAATCACATTCATTGAACCGCATTCAACTCCTGATTTTATCGTTCTTGTTACTTGCCGAAACAGCTGCTGCCCAGGTAACCGATTCAGTTCCCCCAACCCGGGCCGACAGCTTATCCTTCAGGGATACAGCAGTTCTTCAGCAAGACTCACTGCCGGTTACGAACAATGTAAATACCGATTCGGTTTCCACCATGCCACGAAAGGATACTGGTTGGATAACGGACCGGGCAATTGCTGCCGGCACACCCGAATTTAACTGGCAGGTGTTGATGCATCATCCTTATTTAAACTTTACAAAAAAGGAGAATGACCGTTCCAATGTGGTGATGGAACCGAGAAGACGGGTGGAAGGGAAGGAGATCATGTTTTATATGCTGATCCTCTTACTGCTCATCTTTGCTGTTTTGAGAAACACTTTTCCTAAATATTTCTCCGATCTGTTTCGTGTCTTTTTCCGGACCACCCTAAAACAAAGACAGATCAGTGAACAACTGATTCAAACGCCTTTACCTTCCTTATTGCTCAATGGTTTTTTTGTGGTAACCGCAGGGCTGTATATCACTTTCCTGATCAACCATTATTGGACAAACCCCACCGGGAATTTTTGGATACTCCTGCTATATTGTTGTGTGGGACTAACAGTGGCGTATTTTATCAAATTCCTGGGCTTGAAACTGGCTGGGTGGCTGTTTAATATGCAGGATGCGGCAGATTCTTACATCTTCATCGTATTTGTAGTCAATAAAATGATTGGCATATTATTACTGCCATTCCTTGTTTTGCTCGCATTTACACTGGGCAGCATTTACTATATTGGTCTCACGCTATCCCTCTGCCTCGTGGGTGCCATGTTGGTATACAGGGTTGTTCTGACCTTTGCGGCCGTTCGTAATCAGGTCAGGGTCAATCCGTTTCATTTTCTTCTGTACCTCCTTGCCTTCGAAATTGCTCCCCTTTTACTGGTTTACAAGGCTTTGTTGGAATTTCTCGCTTTAAGTACTTAACTTTGCAGCCAACTTTAGCCGAACCGAACATGAGTAAAAATGGGGTTAATAAGGCCGATGTTCAGGCCAAAGCAATACAGAAAATCCTGATTACCCAACCCAGACCCGAAAGCGACAAGTCTCCGTACTTTGAACTTTCAAGAAGGTATAGTGTAGAACTGGATTTTCATCCATTCATTCAACTGGAAGGTATACCAGCCAGGGAGTTCCGTAAACAAAAGATTGAGATACAGAGCTATACGGGTGTTATTTTCACCAGCAGAAATGCTATTGACCACTTTTTCCGTACCTGCGAGGAGATGAAAGTAAATGTATCCCAGGACACCAAGTATTTCTGCATTACCGAGGCGGTGGCCCTTTACCTTCAGAAATTTATCCTGTACAGGAAAAGGAAAGTGTTTTATGGGGCGGATGGCACCAACAAGAGCATGTTTGATGTCATCAATAAACACAAGAGCAATGAAAAATTTCTCTATGTGTGCTCCGAAAACCAGCAGGATAATGAGATCGTGAACTGGTTGAAAACAAATAACTGCGATTTTGTACTGGCTTTTATGTACAGAACAAAAAGCAGCGATGTCAAAGAAGTGCTTACCCGTACAGAATACGACGTTATCTGCTTCTTTACACCCAGTGGTGTAAAAAGCCTGTTTGATAATGTTCCGAAATTCAAACAAAACGGAACAGTTATAGGTGCCTTTGGTAATAATACTTCCAGGGCAGCAGAAGAAGCCGGTTTAAAACTGGAAATAAAGGCTCCCCAACCCCAGGCACCCAGCATGGTGGCGGCGCTGGAGCAATTTCTTTCTGCAGCATCGAAGAAAAAATAATTGACGGATATAAGATGGAAAGGGTATCATGCAAATGGTACCCTTTCTTTTTTGAACGCATATAATCATCGAACTTCGTTACACAGCATTTTGCAGCAAAGCTCATGTCATTTTCCAATCATCTTATACACGAAACAAGTCCTTACCTGTTACAGCATGCACACAATCCTGTGGATTGGTATCCCTGGGGAGAAGAAGCTTTACAGCGGGCGAAAGCAGAAAATAAGCCTATCCTGGTAAGTATTGGTTATGCGGCCTGTCACTGGTGCCATGTAATGGAAAGAGAGAGCTTTGAGGATGAAGCCACGGCAAAATTGATGAATAACAACTTCATCAACATTAAAATAGACCGGGAAGAAAGACCTGACCTGGACCACATTTATATGGATGCAGTACAGGCTATGACGGGGAGTGGTGGCTGGCCGCTGAACGTTTTTTTAACCCCGGATGCAAAACCATTTTACGGCGGCACCTATTTCCCGCCACAACGGGCGTATAACAGGCCTTCGTGGCAGGAAACCTTGTTGGGAGTTGCGGAAGCATTTAAAGAGAAAAGGCATGAGGTAGATGCGCAGGCGGAAAATCTTACAGAACATCTTTTACAGTCCAATGCATTTGGAATGCAGGCGCCCGCTGAGAATGAATCTCTATTTGTACAGGAGAACCTGGAAGAGGCGTTTAAAAATATAATGAAGCAGGCGGACCGGGACTGGGGCGGATTTGGCCGGGCACCTAAATTTCCGCAAACTTTTTCCATACAATTCCTCCTGAGATATCATCATTTCACCGGCAATAAAGAGGCCTTGCAACAGGCATTATTGTCGCTCGATAAAATGATCGATGGTGGGATCTATGACCAGGTGGGCGGGGGCTTTGCCCGGTATTCCACGGACACGGAATGGCTGGCCCCTCACTTTGAAAAAATGCTCTATGATAATGCGCTATTGTTATCTGTAATAAGTGAAGCATTCCAATTAACTGGGACGGAGAAGTACAGAAGGGTAATAGATGAAACCATGGCATTTGTGCAACGGGAATTAATGCATCCATGGGGGGGATTTTATGCAGCTCTGGATGCAGACAGCGAAGGGGTGGAAGGAAAGTTTTATGTATGGAGCTGGCAGGAAGTACAGGAATTACTGGGAGCGGGTGCAGACCTGTTTTGTGAATACTATGATATATCGGAAAAAGGTAACTGGGAACATACCAACATACTACGTGTACGTAAATCCATGAAAGAGTTTTCTGGCGAAAAGGAAATAACGGAAAAGGAATTGGATAGTCTGCTGGCAATCGGGAAACAGAAATTATTAGCAGCCAGGAATAACCGGGTGCGGCCTTTGCTGGATGATAAGATCATCCTTGGGTGGAATGCGCTGATGAACACGGCTTGCTGTAAAGTGTATGGTGCAACGGGTAATGAAGAATACAGGAATCTGGCGGTGAGGAACATGGAATTTCTATGGGATAACCTGGCTGAAAAAAAAGGCAAAGGGTTTCATCATACCTGGAAAAATAATACAGCAAAATATCCTGCTTTTGCAGATGATCTTTCCTTCCTGGTGGAAGCGTTATTGAATTTGCAGGAAGTAACCGGTGATACGAAATGGCTGGAGAAAGCCCGGTCTGTTTCAGAATATGTTCTGGAGCAATTTACCGAGGAAGGAACAGGCTTTTTTTATTATACGCCTGCCGGGCAACAGGATGTGATCCTGCGGAAAAAAGAAGTATATGACGGTGCTGTGCCTTCTGGTAATTCGGTAATGGCGTATAATCTGCTTCGCCTGTCGGTTTTGCTGGATAAAAAGGATTGGAAGGAGAGAAGTGCCCGCCTGGTCTCTTCGCTTGGAAAAGCGGTCATGCGTTATCCCACCTCTTTTGGTAACTGGCTTTGTTTAAGTCTGGAGATGGTGACAGGGACCATGGAGATCGCAGTGGTAGGAAAGGGGGCAGAAGCTTTAAGAAAAGAAGTAATATATCAATATATTCCACATTGTGTATTGATGACATCAGAGACTGGTAACGAGGCCTATCCCCTGTTGGCAGGGAAAGTTGGGGACGAGAAACCTACTATCTTTCTTTGTCGTAATTACACCTGTGAAGCCCCCGTATTTTCAACAGCTGAGCTTATGTTACTGATAAACAGGGGCAAAAACCCGTAATTAATTTTTAGTTAATACAATAAAATCGTCCCGGGCACCGTTTGAAAATTTACCCCGTAAAAGACACTTTGACTTAAAAAAAATAAATATTAACGTTGTGTTAGAGAACAGTTCAAAATATTATATTTGTCCTTTACCCTTTAAGTGTATGAAAATGAAAAACCTTTACTACTCCCTCTTCGCTATCGTCTGCATGACTATGCTGGCCAGTTGCGGAATTCTGGGAGGGAAGAAAAACAAAGGCAAAGGCGGCAGCCTTCCTAATGATGGACAGGTGCATGGCGTTGCTCCGGGAAATAAGTATTCGCTCCCGAAGCCTCCAGGCATGGTCTACGTTCCCCAGGGCACATTCCATATGGGCCCCAGTGACGAAGATCCGGCCTATGCATTCAGTGCCCGTAACAGGTCTGTCTCCATCAGTGGTTTCTGGATGGACGCAACTGAGATCACCAACAATGAGTACCGTCAGTTTGTACTTTGGGTTCGTGATTCTGTTGTAGCCCGGAAAATGGGGTATGTCAAAGCCGGCCAGGATGGAAACGAATATGTAGACTGGGCTAAAATGAAAACTATGAAATGGGGAGATCCCAAAGTAATGGAGCAGTTAGCCGGTACAGACATCATCCTTCCCCCGGATGACAGGATCTTCGGAAAAAAAGAAGTGGATCCTACCAAGATCGTTTACCACTCTGAAACCTTTGACCTGAAAGAGGCAGCTAAGAGAGAGAATGCCGGTAAATCCAGGTCCACTTTCATCGTTAAAAAAGACGTTCCTATCTATCCCGATACATTGTGCTGGATCAGAGACTTCTCTTATTCGTACAATGAACCCATGACAAAAAGATATTTTTCTCACCCTGCTTTCGGTAATTACCCTGTAGTGGGTGTAAACTGGAAACAGGCCAATGCCTTCTGCGAGTGGAGGACACATTTCCTGAACGCTTATCTTGATTCTAAGAAAAGAGCCCAGGAATCAGATTTCCGCCTGCCTACAGAAGCACAGTGGGAATATGCATCCCGTGGCGGACGTTCTCAATCTATGTTCCCCTGGGGTAACTATTACCTGAGAAATAAGAAAGGATGTTTGATGGCCAACTTCAAACCGGGCCGTGGTAACTATCCTGAAGATGGCGGTTTCTATACCGTACGTGCCGATGCTTACTGGCCCAATGACTATGGTCTGTATTGTATGGCAGGTAATGTGGCTGAGTGGACATCTACTATCTACTACGAAGGCCGCAACACCTTCCAGCATGATATGAACCCGGATGTTCGTTGGAATGCCAAGGATGATGATCCCCCCCTCATGAAGCGTAAGATCATCCGTGGTGGTAGCTGGAAAGATGTTGGATACTACCTGCAAACTGGTACCAGTACATACGAATACCAGGATTCAACCAAATCTTACATTGGCTTCCGTTGTGTGATCGATTTACCAGCAGCGCCGCAGAAAGGTCGCCGGAAATAACCAAACACCGACTGATATTTGACTAAGGAACTATAAATGAGAGGACAGTGAAAATAAAATCTGTCCTCTCAACTTTTCACTCATAAAATTCAAACCACTAAACTCTTAAAAAATCCAATTTTATGGCAGCAGCTATTCCTTCCAAAGTAAGTAAATGGGTAGACGTAGGCGTTTCTTTTGGCGCAGCATTAGTAATCTGGGGTGCCCTCAGAAAGATCACGCACGCCCCTGACGCCGACACCTGGTTGTGGATCGGTTTAACAACTGAAGCAATCATCTTTACCCTCTATGGTATCTTATATGCCGTATACCCGCCTATCAAAGATGCTTCTCATGATGAAGAGCAATTTTCTGTGGCAGGTGCCAAAACAAGGGCCGCCTTCGGTCAGATGGATAAAATGCTGGCAGAAGCCGACATTACACCTGACACCATGAAGCGCCTGGGAGATGGTTTTAAGCAACTGAACACCACCGTAACCGGCCTTAACGGTATCACAGATACTGTAGCTGCTACCGATGATTTTGCTGCTAAAACAAGAGAAGTAACCGGTCAATTGGATAAAGTAAAAGATGCATATAGTACAGCAGCTTCTTCTGTGGGTGCGTTCAACACGGCTACAGAAGGTGCTAAAATGTTCCATGATCAGATCCAGGTATTAACGAAGAACCTTTCTTCCCTGAATACGATCTATGAACTGGAGCTGCAGGAAAGCAATAACCACCTGAAGGCATTGAATTCCTTCTATGGTAAACTGTCTGAAACATCGGCTTCTATGCTGAACAGTGCTGAAGATGCTAAAAAAGTACAAGATCAGATCGGTCACCTGGCCACCAACCTGGGCCGCCTGAACAGTATCTACGGCAATATGTTAACAGCCATGCAGGGTCGCAACTAATAACAAAAACTGACAGAGCAAAGTCATCATTTTCAAATCCAATAAAACTAAATAGTCATGGCTTTACCTAAAGAGCCCCGGCAGAAGATGATCAATATCATGTACCTGGTGCTTACCGCACTGCTGGCACTGAATGTATCATCTGAAATTCTTAACGCCTTTAAAACGGTAAGAAGAAGCCTGGAGAATACTAATAATACGGTTACACAGTCCACTGCCACGATCTTAAAATCGCTGGAAGAAAAAACCACAGAACCTGCTACAAAAGACAGGGCAATGATGTGGTTCCCTAAAGCACAAACAGCATCCAGCACTTCCACTAAGCTGTTTGATTACATCGAAGCCCTGAAGGGAAAAATCATCACTTTGGCTGGCGGTAACCCCAAAGATCCGAATGTATCATTCAAAGAAGATAACCTCGACATCGTTACCAAACTGATGGTGAAAGATGGTGAAGGAAAGAAACTGAAAACAATGCTGGAGAATTATTCCAAAGATATCAAGGCGATAGACCCTTCTATCGACAGCGCTTTCAGAAGCGACTTTGTGGATGTTTCGAATCCTCCCGGCAAAGACGGTAAGAAAAAGGACTGGGATGTGGCTTACTTCCACATGGTCCCCACAGTTGCCGGCCTGACCATCCTGAGTAAATTCCAGAACGATATTAAAACAGCAGAGAATAAAGTGGTGGCCTATTGTCACCAGAAAGTGGGTGAGGTAAAAGTGGTATTCGACTCTTATGCTGCTATCGTGGGCCAGAATTCAAACTACCTGATGCCTGGCCAGGAGCTGGAGATCAAGGCTGGTATCGGTGCATTCAGTAAAGCTGCCCAACCTACCATCAGCATCAATGGTTCCAGTGTGGCTATTGGCGAAGAGGGTTTTGCCCTTTACAAAACACAGGCAGGCTCCGTAGGTCCTCATAGCGTACCGGTAAGGATCAGCTTCTTTAACCAGACCACTGGTAAAGATGAGATCAAAGAAGTGAAAGTGGATTATGTGGTGGGTTCTGCCAACGCATCTATCGCCCTTGATAAAATGAACGTGTTGTACATCGGTGTGCCCAATCCCGTAACAGTTGCTGCCAGCGGTGGTGGAGATGATAAAGTACAATTCTCCGTAAATGGAGGAGGTGGAACTTACAATAAGAAGGGTAACGGAAGATATGATGTGTTCGTAAATCAGGTAACCGACGATTGCAAAATGTCTGTTACTGTAGAAGGTAAAACATCAACTTATCCGTTCCGTGTTCGTACCATACCCGAAGCCCAGGCTTATGTGGGTGGTAAGGCCAGCGGTGAGAACTTTGCTGCTGGTGCCTTTAACGCACAGGGTGGTGTGGGTGCCGGTATCAAGAACTTCCCATTTGAACTTGAGTACGAAGTGGTTAGCTTTACTTTTACTTGCGACACTGATGACGATATCGTTTCTATTCCCAACCAGGGAGCAGGATTCACTCAGCAGGTAAGAAATGCCATGAAATCTTATCTTCAATCAGGAAGGACCATAACAATCGATGATATAAGGGTTAAAGGACCGGATGGACGTACTACAAAAGCACCTTCACTCGTTTACTATATTAAATAAAGCGTGTTTATGAAAAACAGATTTTTAAAGCTCGGGTTGTGTGTTGCAGTTGCCAGTTTCCTGGTTATTGAAGCCAGTGCGCAACGGGCGCCTAAGAAGAGAAAAGAGGGCGAAACGACGCAGCCCGCCACTACCAACCCAACACAGGGAAACGAACAGCAGCAGAACAACAACAATCAACAGCCGGCGTATAATGCATATGGTAACCTGCCGTTTACATATGATACGGTCAGCCCTGATAACTCATCAAAAAAATCATTACGACCTGATGATGCCTTCGATAAAACAAGTTTAACTGCCAGAACGCCCCTGATTTACGAAAACCTCAGATGGGATGATGCCCTTTATTCTGAGAAAGTGTGGAGAGAACTGGACTTGCGTGAAAAAATGAACCGCATATTCCAGTACGAAGCCGTGGAAGACAATGGAAGCCAGATCTTCGTAAATATGCTTTTAAAAGCTGTAAGGAATGGAGAAGTTACCGCGTTTGAAGACGACAGGTTTAGTACACCGATAACTGTTTCTGACCTGGAACTGAAAACCGCCGGCAAATTGGATACCAACGCCATTTATGACACAAAACAGATCGATAAGATCGTTGGCTGGAGCGTTAGCCGCCAGAGCTTTGATCCCAAAACAGTTACCAAGATCCGTTTGAAGGAACAGTGGATATTTGACCGTGAATCAAGCAAGTTGTTTTGCCGCATCCTGGGTATTGGTGTGCTGAAAACAGAATATGTACCTAATACTACTAAAGAAAGGGGTACTTCTTCTTTGTTCTGGATCTATTACCCTGACCTAAGGCCTATGCTGGCTAAAGCAGAGGTGTATAACCCCAAGAACATGGGCCAAAGCCGTATGACATGGGAAGAATTGTTTGAAAGCCGTATGTTCAGCAGCTATATCGTTAAATCGACGATTGATAACCCGGGTAATAAAATGCTCAAGAATTATATCAAAGATCCAATACTCGCCCTCCTGGAAGGCGATAATATTAAAGAAAAGATCTTCAATTTTGAACAGGATCTCTGGTCTTATTAATTCCATAGATCACCGTTCAAACATCATATTGAAGCCCCTGCAAAGGGGCTTTTTTATTGTCTAAAGATTCGGTATAAGTGGATAAAAAAAGTTAGGCAAATCGTAAAAGTCCTATAGGAAAATTGAAGAAATGTCGTATTTTCGTTTCGGTTTTTCATAGGATATTGGATTTTAAAAACGGGGCTGGATTTCTATCCGGGCCCCATTTTTTTTACTGCTAATCAATACTTTATAAAGGGCAGACCCATAATGATCATTTGCCCGTTTAGCTTTTTTATCCCTTTTCAGCAAAGTATTTCACCAATAACCTGGCCTTGCCGATACCGATCACACGCCCAATTTCCACCTCTCCTTTGCCCTGCCGGATCACCTCCCGGATATTCCGTACAGACTTAAACTCTTTCAATAAACTATCAGCTGTATTCTTGCCAATGCCGGGAATATCTTCCAGCTCATTTTTAAAAGTGCCCTTGCTTCTTTTCTGCCGGTGAAAACTGATGCCAAAACGATGCACTTCATCCCTGATCCGGCGTATCATTTTCAGGCTTTCGCTATTGTAGGGGAGTTTTAGGGAGGCGGTATCGCCAGCAAAAAAGACCTCTTCCTCATTTTTAGCCAAACCAACCAGGGTGGTCATGCCCGTGGCCCCCACTTCCTGTATCGCTTCCATAGCAGCGCTTAACTGGCCTTTTCCTCCATCAATGATGACAAGCTGGGGGAATGGCTCCTGCTCCTCCAAAAGCCTTCTGTAGCGCCTGGAAACAGCTTCTTTCATCGTGGCGAAATCATTGATGCCCGCCACTGTTTTTACATTGAATTTCCGGTAATCATTTTTGCTGGGCTGTCCATTCTTAAAACAAACCATGGCCGAAACGGGATAACTTCCCTGGAAATTAGAATTATCAAAGCACTCAATGTGAACCGGCAGCTCCATCAACTGCAGATCTTCCTGTAGTTGCTCCAGCACTTTCATTTTATCCGCATCCTTCCTGCTCAGCTTCAGCCTGTCTTTGTTCCGGAGTTCTTCTATAAAATGGCTGACGTTCTTTTCAGAAAGCGCCAGCAATTTCTTTTTATCCCCCCCACGGGGAACTGTGATCGCTACTTCTTCCTCCGGGTATTCAATAGAAAAAGGCACCACGATCTCAGGTGCATCGCTGTTAAAAGTGGTCCTTAACTGGCCCACAGAAAATGCCAGGACCTCCGTATCTGTTTCATCCAGGTGTGTTTCCACCCGGTTGGTCTGTGTTTGAATAATGGAGCCGTTCCGTACCATGAGATAGTTCACAAAAGCCACATCCTTTTCACGCAGCATGGAAAAAACATCGATACTGGCGGTTTTTATACCAGCCACCACAGACCGGGATTGATAATTTTCCAGGTATTCGATCTTCTTTTTCACCTGCTCCGCTTTCTCAAAAGCCAGGGCGGACACATGTGCTTTCATTTCTTCTTTAAAATGCCGGATCACGGGTGAGAGATTGCCTCTCAGCAGGTTCTTTAATTGCCGGAGATTCTCCTCGTAATCCGCTACAGTTTGAAGCGCTTCGCAGGGGCCCTTGCAGTTGCCCAGGTGATATTCCAGGCAAACCTTGAATTTCTTCTTTTGGATATTCGTGGCTGTCAGATTGAGGGAACAGGTCCGCAGTTGAATGGTTTGCCGGATAAAAGTGAGCAGTTCCCTCACTTTTTTTACAGAAGTATAGGGCCCCAGGTATTCTGAACCATCTTCCACAATTTTCCGGGTCAGGAATACACGGGGAAAAGGCTCATTTTTGATGACGATATACGGATAGCTTTTATCGTCTTTCAGGTTGATATTGAAACGGGGCTGGAACTGCTTGATCAGCGAGTTCTCCAGCAAAAACGCATCCTGTTCGGAATTGACAATGGTGAATTCGATCCTTGCGATGCGCTGGACCAGTTCATGTGTTTTATAATTGGTAAATGTCCTGGAAAAATAAGAACTCACTCTTTTCCTTAGTTCCTTGGCCTTGCCCACATAGAGCAACTCATCCTGGCTATCGAAATATTTATAAATGCCCGGTTGCCGGGGGATCGTGGAAGCAATATGTTGAAATTCGGAACTTGTCATGATCCGCTCTTGATCCAGCTCACCTGTGTGATGGTTGTTTTCTCCGGTTCGCCTTTATCGTTCAAAACCGTGGTGGTGATCTGGAAACTTTTATCAATCTGCCAGAGTAAATTCTTTTGAATACTGCTGCCATCTTTTTGATTAATGACACGGCTGACAATAATATTGGTTATTTTATCCCCTTCGGCCAGGTTGGGTTTGATGATCAGTTCCTGGCTATTATATTCTTCTTTTTTAGGGTCAATAGCTCTATAGGCCATGATCACACGGCCCAGCATTTCATCGTAGCGGACCGGCTCGTCCTTATATCGTTTAGCAACTTTCTGTATGGAAAGATCGGGGATCTCTAAAAACTCCTTTGCCGCTGCCCGGAACTCGGTATGTTTTATATAACTGGTATCCTGGTGCAGGCTGTCGGTAATCACCACTTTTTGGATGGCATAGAGGTAAGAAGTATCGAGGTGTTTTACTTGTTTTTCAATGAGTGATACGATGGACACATAGCCTTTCAGTTCTTTATCGTTTTTTGATCCGCAGGCAGACAGCAGTAATACAAGGAGGGACAATGGCCCCAAACGGTTAACATTCATTCTTTATTAATTTCAGGTATTCATGAGAACGCAACAGGAGGTCACTTGTTGTGAACTTTTCAAGCTATAAAATTAATGGAAATGATGCTTGTAAATAAATATCCCGGCTTGCAGAAGTCAGCCGGGATATTTTTAAGCAAAGCAGGCAGTTAGTGTTGGGTTCACTTTAGCATAATACCCACTTTCAAACCAAAATCAAAAAGATGTTCCTTTACAGGATATTTCGAGTCGAAACTTGACAAAGCCTGGTATCTCACCTGCGGTCCCACCCTCCATTTGAATTTGCCGGTGGAAGAACCAGCAAATACTTCAAATGCAGTATTCATGTTCCATCTGCGGGTCAGTGATGGCACTTCCGCATAATTCTTATAATCTGTAGAGATCAGGTAAGACCTGTTGGCCAGCATTACAGTTGGCTGCACGTTGGCACCAAAACCAGCATAGGTTTTCTTACCAACTCCTGCCACGATCATTTCAGCACCCACCGGTATGGAGGCGGATACATAAAGGTTGCGGAGCCAGTTGGTTTTATTACCACCACCCATATTACGGTAATTGGTAACCGTAGAAACCGAATTGGCACCTGCACCGCTGTTGAGGGCAATAGTAGCTATTTCTGAAGCATAGCTGAAGGCACGGATATCATACTTGCTAACGTTAAACTGGGCGCCGGCAATGAGTCGAATATTCCTGGTAATAGGATAACCAGTGGTAAAGCCTAACTCAAAGCCGATATCCGGTTTATGGGTTACCGCTTCATTGATATCTGTTATCCGGGTACCCGGGGCGATCCCATTATTGGCCCTGGCTGCCTCAATGAATGCCTTATTCTCCGTAAGCTTGCGATAGCTGATAGTGGGCACAAAATACAGCTGCATGGTCATGCGCTTTCTTTTGCGGGGGCTTTTATAGGAATTCACCACACTTTCAATGCTCATGGGATAAAGGCTGATATGTTCTTCCGCACTTACTTCACGTTTGGCAGTGGCTTCATCAGTTACTGCTTTCGGGGCGGTTACGTTTTCTTCTTTTACTTTCACATCAGCCATCTCTGTTATGATAGGAGCGGCAACTGTGGTGCCGGGTATAAAGCGTGATTCCTTCAGTTTTGCCGGAGCTGCTTTTGTTACCAGGGCCTCTGGTTTTGCAATTTCAACGGATGCAGTTACAGCCGGGAATGCAGGATTTTCTATCCTTTCCGGTGCCTGCAGTTCAAACAGAACGTCGGTCTCATTTTCAGTAGGGGAATTGAAAAGATTTTCCTGGCTGATATATTGGGATGTGATAGCGAGACTGCTATTGCTATTATTAATTGTATTGGCAGATGGCTTTTTGGCAGGTACGATCACTACCCTGGCCAATTGTTTTGTATCCTGTTTTTTAACGGTACCGGGTTGGCTGACAGGCGAATGGGAGGCCAGTTCTTTTTTGCCAGATGGAGTGACCAGCATAACCCAGGTAACAACACCGGTGGTGAGTAATAATAAAGCGATACCGATGCTATACCATTTCTTCCGGGTGTGGAGGGTACCATGAATTTCTTTCCATACCCTTTCCGAAGGAAACATCCGGTATTGATCAGCATTTTGCTTTACAAACTGCTCAAAATCTCTGTCATGATATCTATCTTCCATAACCAGTCGGCATTTTAGGGTACATTTTATTATCTGTGGCCAACGGCAGCAAGCCAGTCTATCTGCTGTTTTGGTTTTTGTAATATTTTTTTACGAATCAGTATATCTTCCAGCATCGCCTTGGCCCGGGTATATTGGCTTCGGCTGGTGCTTTCTTCTATATCCAGCAAATTGGCTATTTCCCGGTGACTGTATCCTTCAATCGCGTACAAATTCAGAACAGTCCTGTAACCTATGGGTAAAAGCCTGATACACTCTACCACCTGTTTGGCCTGGATGATGGCCGGTACGCTTTCCTCCCTTACCTGTACCCCGGTGGCAAACATAATATCCACACTTTCATTGAACTTCTTATTCTTTTTGAGGATGTTAATGCAGGTATGAACAACTATTCTCCGGATCCAGCCTTCAAATGCCCCACGATTTTCAAAAGTGTGTATTTGTAAAAAGACCTTAATAAAGCCCTCCTGCAGCATATCCTCAGCATCCTCACGGTTGTGAGCAAAACGATAACACACAGCCAGCATTTTGGGGCTGTACCTGTTGTACAGTTCCCGTTGGGCGGTGGCATCGTTGTTCAAACAACCTTTTAATATGGCTTCCTCGGTCATAACTAACTCTGGTTGCCTGTAAATTAGACAATTTTTGCTTACGGATGCTGCTTAAAATTGTAAATTTTCATTTCAAAAAAGGTAGCAACACGAAGTGGTGCAGGGGATTTTACCCGTCAAATCATTCTGACCTATGTTTTCGGCTTTTGCGCAGCCTCCTGGGGCCATACCATAACCAGAACCCGGTAACAACGAGCATAAAAAGACTAAGCCCCATGATAAGGGTATAACTCACTTTTACCTGCTCCCCGCTGGTCCCGAACAGCTTATCGAGGATGGAGCCGTCATGTATATTCTCAATAAAATCACTTTTTCTTTTTTCAATCAGCAGCAATTGGCCAGTAGTTCCATCCAGTTGCAGGCCCCGGTAATGATTTTTGAAAACAAATTTGACGATCCCCTTACCAGGCCGGATATCAATACGGTCCATTTCGGGGGAGAGGCCGGCAGCAACAGAATCTTTTAGGATACGGACCGCTATTTTCTGAAGACTGTCAATGGGTAACCAGGTGGACAGGTCAGAAGAAACCCCTTTCTGTGTGGGTGCCAGCAGCCCGGTTTGCTTTTTGATACCCAGTAAAAGACCGGTGACAGCAATAAGCAGGAAAAAAGCAAAAAGGAAAATCGCTATTTTTCTGTGCAGCCAGCGAAACCAGCGTATCCACCTGGCCTGAACTTTAGTATTACTCATACAAAAAATTAAAAAGGCTGTCCCAAAAGAATGTTACGCTGTTCCGAAACTTCGGGATTGTCGAAGCGTTGTTTTGGAAAGGTTAATGGTCTGTTTTTCGACACGCCTGCCTGCAGTAGGCAAGCTCAATATGACAATCAACCCTTCTTTTGAGACAGCCGGCTTATTAAAATGATGCTCTTACTGCAACGATATAATTTCTGCCCGGTGCTGAAAAGCCGGAAGCAAAATACCGGTAATTCCTGTCGAAAATGTTTTCTATACCACCCTGCAGGGTAAGATATTTCGTAAAGGCATAACTGCCTCTCCAGTTCAGTGTGAACCATGATGGCATACCATCCGGGGTTGCATACTGCCCATTATCTTCACCGTCCGGGTTATAGTCTTTTATTTTTTTCCATCCATTGAACATGCCGTATAATTCCAGCCCCAGTTTTTTATATGCATAGCCCAGGCTGGTTTTACCAAATACAGGAGGCACATGGTCCAATGGTTTTTTGTTTCCTTTGTCATCCACATATCTTCCAAATGTTTGGCTGATGGTATTGTCCCAGCTGATTTTTTTGCCCAACTGGATCCATAACCGTGCGTTCATTCCGCGAACGTAGGCTTTGTTTACGTTCTGGCTTGCATAAACCGCACAGGTCACACCATTATACAAAATAGAGTCCTGTCCGTTCAGCTGAAAAGGTGCCGTGGCAATTGCATTTCTGAACAGCGTATAAAAACCGGTAAATTCAAACCTTGCCTTATCATTAACGGAATAAGTAAGGCCCAGATCGAAATTATAGGTGTACTCGGGGCCAATGTCTGTGTTAGGAATGATGACCCTCCTGGTAGCCGTACTGGACTCAAAGATCCTTACCGCATCATCTATATTGGGCGCCCTGAACCCGGACGACAAGTTGCCGGTGAGCCGGAACCCCTGCACAGGCATAAACACGATCCCTGCATTTCCGGTAACAGCAAAAGGAGTCTGTTTGATCTCCGTTACCGGCAGGTTAAAAAATGAATTGTCGGTGATAGTTGAATGTAAGCTTACGAACTGAAACCGTATACCATCATTCAGCACCCATTTGCCATTCTTTATTTTCAAGAGATGCTGTGCATACAAACCGAATAAATTCATTTTATTTTCTCCATCGGGATAGCGGGTGTCCAGTTTGGATTTTACACCGGTGGCCAGGTTGGTCCGGTCGGCCACAGATTTCACGTCATTCAACTGCCCGTCGATACCCATATTCAGCTCATTATTGGCCCAGGTTTTTCTGCCATCGATCGTAAAACCTGCTACTTTCACATGTTCCCGGCGGCTGTCAAAGCGGTCATAACGCCGGTATTCTCTTTGCTGACGGCTTTCTTTTACATCCTGGTAGCTGATGTTAACCCGGAACTCATCGAAAAAACCTAAATGGGAAGCCTGAAGTTCATAGGCCCCCATAACCCTGGTTTGCGGACCATAGAACCATTCTGCATAGCGCAACGTGGTACCTATGGTACCGCCAAAATTCCGTATGTCCTGGAGGCGGTCATAACGGGGAACATCAGATGAATTGGAGTACTGAAAGTTCAGGTGATGAGTAACCTTATCATTTTGACGGAACAGCAGTTTTTGTGTAATATCCCATTGACTATAACCGGAAAAACGCTGGATACGGTCATCCTCATTCAATACTACCTGGTCCACCCCATTGGTGGTCTGGATGTATTGCGGCCGCCTTCCGAAGTCGGGATATTTTTCCGGGTAGTCACTCCCCATTTTCATATCATCAAAATCGCTGTAGGTATAGGATTGCAGCCAGGCAAATTTTTTCCAACCCAGGCTGACGTCCGCATGCCCTGTTTTTTCCTTATTGGCAGTAGAATACCTGGCAAAACCAGCCCCCTTTACCAGCAATTTGCCGGTGGCAGATAATACCGGTGACTTTGTTCGGAAATGAACCACGCCACCCAGCGCATCGCTACCGTAAATAGTGGAAGAGGGACCATATAATACTTCCACCCGTTCGAGCATGTTTTGATCTACAGTAATGATATTCTGCAAATGCCCGGCCCGGTAAACAGCATTGTTCATCCGAACACCGTCCACGATCAGTAGTACACGGCTGGCTTCAAAGCCCCTGATAACCGGGCTGCTGCCACCCTGCTGGCTTTTCTGAACGAAAACATTACCGCTGTTCACGAGCAGGTCGCCGGTGTTTTGTGCATTGTAGCGGGCAATTGTTTTTTGACTGACAATATCAATTTTTTGAGCAAGGTTCTTTTTCTTTTCAACGAATTTATTTGAATACACCACTGCTTCGTCCAGGTTCTTTTCATCAATCGTGTCCTGTTGCGACCATGCAGCATAGGCATATAGCAATGCTAAAAGCAATGCAATCTTTTTCATAATTAAAAAAAGTTTGATTACGAATAGTTTAACAGAATCGGATCGTATTAGCTATGCTGGTGTATTGGGTGGGGGAGTGAGTATTTCGGTATAGGGCTCCACAGGGCCTTTTGCAATAAAAGAATGCCTGCATGATCTGTAGAAATCCATTTTTGTTTTTATACCGGATGGAGTACAGTAACCAGGCAGGTATTTGAAGAGCTGTGCCAGGATCTTGCTGTCATTATTTTCTCCCGCAGCATTCTTTTCTTTCTCTACCAGCTTTGTTTCGTCTTCGTCGTATAAACCAGTGAACGTGTAGGTGCCGTTTTCCAGGGAGCGGGATGAAATATCAAACATTTTATTGTTCACCCAAATCTCGTGTTTGTCCATCCATACCACTTCATTTTCGGGAACAACGATGGTTTGCAGCGACTGGTATTCCATCTTTTCACGCATCCGGATATAAATGCCCTGCTTTTTCAGGGTAAGAGTAAGCATGAACAGCAGCGGAAATACGCCGAGCCCTAAAAAGAAAATGCTGGTTAGTTTTTTAGAAGCAGTGCTCACATACTTGTGTTATAACAAATGTAAAACTATTTTTTCCGCTTCAGGCTGTCGATGGGGTATCTGACCTCCATTTCCTTCATGATACCTTCTGCCCAGCCGATGATCCTGTTCTTTTCTTCTTCGGTAAGTATGGCATCTTTGTGGGTCCAGGTGTAAGAATTCAATGGCATTTCTTCTTCTTTCACCATTTCAATTGTCTCTTCCATTTTATGATACTGGAAGCGCAGGGAACGGTTTGTGTACTCATCGAAATTGATTTGTTTCTTTCCGTTGTTGATGTGTTTGTTCAGCCACCAGTGTATAGGTTGAACACGGGCATACCAGGGATAGCTGGTATTGTTGCTATGACAATCATTGCAGGCTTTGTCAAGTATTGTTTTTACATCGGCAGGAACAGCAAATGAATTTCCAATATAATTGGCCTGGGGCCCTTCCTTCTTGTTTCTTTTGGGATGTATGAATTGGATAATAACGAGGATGACCAATAAAGCAAGGAGGATCTTCTTAAACATAGTGGTGGTTTAGCGTAAAATTAAGGTTTGTCGATCAGGATATCACCCGTCATTTCCTTAGGTAATGGCAGTCCCAGCAGGGTGAGTATCGTTGGGGCAATATCACCTAATTTGCCGGACTTTATTTTTCCTTTCCACTGGTTGTCTATAATAAAAAGCGGAACGGGGTTCAGCGTATGCGCGGTATTGGGTGAGCCGTCTTCATTGATCATATAATCTGAATTGCCATGATCAGCCGTCAGGAAAATAGTATAGCCGTTCTTTAACCCGGCTGTCACCACTTTTTCCACACACTTGTCAACTGTTTCAACGGCTTTGATAGCAGCTTCCCATACACCGGTATGGCCCACCATATCTGCATTGGCATAATTGAGACAAATAAAATCTGCGGTTTTGTTCTCTATTTCCGGTATCAGCAGATCGGTTACTTCATAAGCGCTCATTTCCGGTTTCAGATCGTAAGTGGCTACTTTAGGTGAGGGCACCATAATCCTTTTTTCTCCCTCAAAAGGTACTTCGCGGCCGCCGCTGAAAAAGAAAGTAACATGCGGGTATTTTTCAGTTTCTGCAATGCGTATCTGTTTTAATCCATGCTGCTGCAAAATTTCGCCGAGTGTATTGTTGAGGTTATCGGTTTCAAAAATGACATTAACCTGCTGATAGGTCTTGTCATATTCTGTCATGGTGGTATAATGAAGCGATAATTTACGCATGTTGAAATCCGGGAAATCAAGTTGCGTAAGGGCCTGTGTTATTTCACGGCAGCGATCGGTGCGGAAGTTAAAACAGATGGCCGTATCGCCACTTTCTATAGTAGCCAGGGGCTGTTGCCCTTCATCGATGATCACGGTGGGTTGAATGAATTCATCTGTGATATTTTTTTTGTAAGACCTTTCCACCGCTTCAATGGCATCGGTGGCTTTTTCTCCCACCCCTTTTACCAATGCATCATAGGCCAGTTTTACCCTTTCCCATCTTTTGTCGCGGTCCATGGCATAATACCTGCCACTCACTGTGGCGATCTTGCCAACCGAATTATTCAGGTGAGCCTGTAATTCTTTTATAAAGCCCAGGCCGCTCCTGGGGTCGCAATCACGGCCATCTGTAAAGGCATGAATAAACACAAGGCTCAAACCTTCCTTTTTACAAACATCCAGAATGGCTTTCAGGTGATCAATATGTGAGTGGACGCCGCCATCACTGACCAATCCCAGCAGGTGCAGCGGTTTATTCAGTTTTTTTGCCTGTTGTATGGCAGTCAGCAGGACCTCGTTTTTTGCAAAAGAACCGTCCCTTACGGCTACGTTAATACGCTGGAGCTCCTGGTAAACCACCCGGCCGGCACCTAAGTTCAGGTGGCCTACTTCAGAGTTGCCCATCTGGCCGTCTGGCAGGCCCACTGCTTCGCCACAGGTGACCAGGGTGGTATTAGGGTATTTTGAATAAAGCGACCTGGTGAAGGGAACATTAGCGTTTTGAATAGCATCGGCGGATGCAACTTTTCCTAATCCCCAGCCGTCCATTATGGCCAAAATGACTCGTTTTGTTGACATTTTTTATTAACAATTTGACAGTAGTATAAATACATTCATTTTCAGGTAACAATGCCTGTTCGTACCCTGTAAAACTACATCCAAATCCCCTATTTGCGAGCTGTTACGTAGAAAAGAAGTTGGTTTTTAGTATTTTAGTAGCGTTCGAAGGCCATTTTACTATGGCATGTTTTTAGATTATTTACCTATGAAAACCTTTTTGTTATGAAAGCAACGATTAAAATCTTTCTGCTTGGGGCAATTGTGGTGTTTTCATCCTTCTTGCAAAACGACACCATTGATAGTGTGATCGGCGCATTGCGTTCCGGTAACTCTTCAGAGCTGTCCAAATTCTTTGATGATAATGTGGAGCTGACTTTGCCTGACAAAAGTGACAGTTATAGCAAAGCGCAGGCCCAGCTGATCGTAAAAGATTTCTTCAGCAATAATGGTGTAAAAGGATTTGATCTGAAGCACAAGGGAGATTCTCCGGGCGGACATTTCTGTATCGGTACGCTGCAAACCAGCGCCGGTAATTTCAGGACCAATGTATTTATGAAGAGCAAGGGCGGAAAAGAAGTGGTAAAGGAAATCCGCTTTCAGTCTATCGAATAGTTTTACTCAGTATATCTTATCTCGAAAGCCCCCGGTATCTTACAGGGGGCTTTTTATCTGCGTGCCATCCCCGTTTGAAACAGTATTTTTGTCACATGAATTTTGATGAACAATTACATCATTTTATCAATGAAGCCCTGAAAGAAGATGTGGGCGAAGGTGACCATTCCACCTTATCCTGTATTCCCCGCGATGCAAAAGGTAAGGCCGTGTTGAAGATCAAGCAGGACGGAATATTGGCCGGTATGCAGGTGGCTGAAATGATATTCCGGTATAAAGAGCCGTCTTCTTTTTTTACAGCATATAAAAAAGAGGGTGAGCCGATGCAATACGGTGAAAAAGCATTTGAAGTACAAGCTTCCGTGCATACGATCTTGCAGTGCGAAAGGCTGGTGTTGAACTGTATGCAGCGGATGAGCGGGATTGCCACGCTGACAAAGACCTATACCGATAAATTGAAGGGATATAAAACACGGTTGCTGGACACCAGAAAAACAACACCTAATTTCCGGCTGCTGGAAAAGGAAGCGGTCCGGATCGGGGGTGGTGTCAACCATCGCTTTGGTTTATATGATATGATCATGCTGAAGGATAATCATATTGACTATTGCGGTGGAATAGAAAAAGCAATCGAAAAAGCGGCGGAATATGTACGAATTAAAAAACCGGGGCTGAAGATAGAGGTGGAAACAAGAAACGTGGAAGATGTAAAAAAAGTAATAGCTGCGGGCAAAGGAAAAGTATTCCGTATTATGCTGGATAATTTTACGCCTGCCCAGGTAACTGAAGCGCTGAATCTGATTAAAGAGAGTTACGAGACCGAAGCAAGTGGCGGGATCAACCTGGACAACGTTGAAGAATATGCGAAAACAGGGGTGGATTATGTAAGTGTGGGCGCTTTGATTCACCAGGCCAGGAGTTTGGACCTGAGTTTGAAAGCAGCCCTTTAAACCTGCCTGCTGGTCAGGAAGGTTTCCCCAAAATGGAAAATTATAATCCTAAATACATAACATTAAAAATTGTATGTCGAAGAAGAATAAGCCTGATACCAGGGGGTTTGTATATAGTACAGATCCAAATTTTCGTTTTGAAGAGGAGTTGGGGAATACCGAAACACTCATGCCGGCGCAACAAAAGCTTCGGGTGCAACTGGATACAAAACACCGGGCCGGTAAAGCGGTTACCCTGGTTACAGGTTTTATCGGGAAAGAGGAAGACCTCGGGGAGCTGGGAAAAAAACTCAAATCTTTTTGCGGAACCGGCGGATCTGCTAAAGACGGAGAGATCATAATACAGGGTGATCAGCGGGAGAAAGTGATGCAGTGGCTGATAAAAAATAACTATAAACAGTCCCGTAAGACCTGATCCTTATGTTTGTTATCCTTGCTGTTTTAATTTCTTTGGTTTGCCTGGCCTTGTTTGCAGTGGCATTAACTTATTTTATCATGGGCGTCAAGAGTTATTTTTCCGGAAGAAAGGAAAATGTCCGGGAGCAATTTACCGGAGGGGTCTATACAATTTTCATTTCGCTGGCGGCAATGGTAGGTATTTCCCTGTTATGGCGCTGGTTAAACGGGCTTCTTTTGCACTGAGAATTATCCATTACCCCTCAAACCCAATTTTTCTATGATTGCCATCGCAATAAGGCTTATTGCCGGAAGCGCCGCAGCGGCATAAAGCCACTGTTCCTTCTTTGATTTCCTCCCGGCCATCGCGGTGAATGATCAGGCATTTGGTTTTGATCAGGTAAGGCCCATCAGGAGATACCTGTACTTTCATGATGTGCGCTGATTCGGCCACTATTTTCTCCTGATTTTCCGGGGTAACGGGTTCGGCAACGGCATTGAGAAAATAGCTTAAAGCGCCACTGGGACATTTTCTTACCTGTTCAATGATCTTTTCTGTGGTAGCGCCTTCCATTTTGATCCACGGCCTTTCGCGGGGATTAAAAACTTCGATCAAACCTTTCCAGCATAAAGTAGAATGAATACAGACGTTTGGTTTCCAAACCACCGTCACTTCACCGTTTGTATATTTTAAAGTGTCTTTGCCCATAGTGATAGTTGATGGTTTATAATATTTTGCTTATTGTTCATTATACCTTCAGATGGAAGTTACGATACTCTTTCGGAAAATTTCCGTAACGATGAACGTAAAACCATAAACAATAAATCAATTTATTGTCCTTGTGCAAGGCTATAAGCTCTCTTATCTCCCCATTTGTTGAGCAGTTCGAAGGAACAGATCTTGAAGTTGCCGCTCATGCTAACATAGAGACCGATCACATCCTGCTGACTGAGCGGATGATCATCAATGCTTTCAAAGCGGACATTATACTGATTGACAAGATTGGTATAGACTGATCCGGTGGGCCAGACCTGTGTACCGCGGTTGCTGATATTGACAAGGTTGAACTTAACTCCCGCATGGCGCTTGCATTTATCGGCAATAGCCATAGGTTGTTCTGCGCTTTCAATAAAAAGGTCAACACCCACGATCGTTTCAGACTCTGTTTCTTTCGAGACCATCATGGAATTGATTTCCAGTTTAAGCGGGGTGGGTGTACCCGGTTTGTTCGGAATGATCTCTTTGGCGCCAATGGCAGGTTTCTTTCCAAAATTGCTGATGATAGCATCGGCAAACTGTGTGGTATTGGAAGAAGGCGTTGATTTATCTCCAAAATCACCGGTATGCACACCCAATTCTAATGTATACAGCAATGCATTTTCAATGATGGCGGCATTTTCTGTCAGTCCCACGTGACGCAACATAGCCAGGCCGCTTAATAAAAGTGCAGTGGGGTTGGCAGTATTCTTCCCTGCAATATCCGGGGCTGTTCCGTGTACAGCTTCGAAGATAGAGATATGATCACCGATGTTAGCGGATGGAGCAAATCCCAATCCACCCACCAGGCCGGCACAAAGGTCACTTACAATATCGCCCTGCAGGTTGGTCAGCACCACCACATCAAACAGATCAGGCCTTGTTACCAATTTCATACAGAGATCATCCACGATCACATCATCTGATTTAAGATCGGGATATTCTTTTGCCACTTCATAAAAACACTCGAGGAAAAGCCCGTCGGTCAGTTTCATGATATTGGCCTTATGCCCGCAGGTGATACGTTTTGCTTTTTTCTGTCTCGCCATTTCAAAGGCATAACGGATAACCTGTAAGCTTCCGGGGCGGGTGATGAAACGGCGGCTAAGGGCCACATCATGCGTGAGCATGTGTTCGATACCCCCGTAAGTATCTTCAATATTTTCGCGAACTACTGTTACATCAATAGGGATACCGGCTTTACTGAAAACAGTATCCACGCCGTGCAGGCTTTGAAAAGCCCTTTTATTGGCAAAAGTGTTCCAGGTTTTACGGGCCGTAACGTTGATGCTTTTTACACCCTTGCCCTTGGGGGTTTCCATGGGACCTTTAAAGAGCAGCCCCAGGGCTTCAATGGTCTGTTTGGCTTCGGGGGTCATACCGTTGTTGAAACCCTTGTCGAACACCCACTTACCCATTTCCACAAAATCATATTCCAGGGGAACTTTATTGGCATTGAATATCCTTAATACTGCATCCATGATTTCCGGACCGATCCCATCTCCTTTTGCAACTGCAATTTTCATATTCGAGTTTTTATTCAGGTGGCGCAAAATTACGACCCGTCAGGGGATTTAACAGTTAAAAAACCGGTGTGTTCAGACATCTGCCCCAATTTGTTTATTTTTACTGCATGACCAGCATGATCTCAGAAGGCGTTAAGGTAAGTGTAGAGACCTTCTACCAGTCTGATTACAGTAATCCCCTGCAGTCAGAATTCATGTTTGCCTACCGCATAACTATTGAGAATCATAATGCTTTCCCGGTAAAACTACACCGCCGGCACTGGTATATTTTCGACAGCAATGGCACACACCGTGAGGTGGAGGGGGAAGGTGTGGTGGGGGTGCAGCCTACTTTGCAGCCTTCAGAGAATTATCAATATGTAAGCGGTTGTAATCTCCGTACAGAAATGGGCCGCATGTATGGCACTTACCAGATGGAGAACCTGCACAGCAAAAAAATGTTTGAGGTCAGTATTCCTTCCTTTGAGATGATCGTTCCTGCGAAGAATAATTGATTTTTCCCAATGGAAAAAATAGGTGTTTTTCAAATTGAGGGCCAATTCACTTTGAGTGGCAGAGGTGTTATTATTATCGGACAGATTGCCGAGGGGGTTATTAAGGCTGGATCTTTGCTTGCGATAGAATTAGATGGGAAAACGATCGGGCTTCAAATAAACAGCATCGATTTTATGGATACTAATGGCAGGAAAGTGACTAAAGTTGGATTAGGGTTTACTTTCAAGGATCAAAAGGATGAGCAAACCTTGTTGTCCAAAAAAATCAAACCTCAGATGGCTGTTGTTTATGCGTAGTACTATTTCGGTTTATACTTTGCCTCATCGTTGATGGTACGGGCCGGTGTTTTCAGGATCTCTTCTATTGTTTTACTGCTATTCTTCGACACATATTTTTTTACGATCTGCCACCCGATCCATTGACCGATGTTGCCGGGTGATAATTCCTGCGAAAATCCCTGTGTGAAAGGGCTTTCCCCGATATAGGTTTGAATGATAGCGGGGTTCAATGAGTTCAGGTCTTCATTTTTTACAATATAACTCCAGATCAATCCTTCATTTTCATTGCACCAGTTTACCTGTGTTTTTGTAAAACCTGTTTTAAGTGTATCGTGTGCGAAGGGCATAAATTTTTCCAGCAACCACCATTGTTTTCCTTTTTCCACCATTTGTTCAATAAGTGGTTTGCCACCGCTCTGATCAGGGTATACGTCCTGAACCACCGCTTTCATGCAGCTGACAGGGATATATTCTGAGGAGAATCGTCTTGAAATATACAGCGGATATAATTCCTGGAACTGGTCCGTTTTGTAAACGGAATAATTCCTTCCGGCAAATTGCTGAAGCCCGACTGCCAGTCCATAATTGGTAGTGGCCACACCCGGGGCATCAAACGGACCTACAAAAGTGATGATCTTACCGATTTTGTAAGAAGGGAAATAATATTTGACATACTGAAACCCTTTTTTCAGGTCTTTTTCAAGATCGCTGGTATTCTTATAAACGAGCCGGAGTGTGTCATATATGGCTGCATATCCTTTTATAAATTCTTTCACCACCATCGTAGTGTGCATCGTATCATTTGTTACGCCCAGGACCTCCGTCATAAAATCCCGGTAGAAATCCGGGAATTTATGGTGTAATTGTTGCAGGCCGGGAAGGATATTATTAGTATCCAGCCTAAAAAAGGCGTCACCGAAATTTTCTATTCTCAGGTCAACCTTAATATCCGAAACATCGGGGGTGTTTGATTTGTTACCGCAGGCAAAGAGTAAAAGAACGGGAATAAGGAATGGGGCGATTTTTTTCATAGTCATTGTAAACGAAACGGGTGATAAATTGTTGTTTCGCGAATTTACAGTAAGAAATACGGAAACTGCCACACTCCCCACTTTAGCGTAAATTTGTGATATGAAAATCGCTTTAGCGCAGCAGAATTATCATATCGGCAATTTCGACGACAACACCCGCAAGATCATTGAAGGTATCCAATGGGCCAAAGCACAGGGAGCCGACCTGGTGCTATTTTCTGAGCTTTGTGTTTGCGGTTATCCTCCCCGCGATTTTTTAGAATTCAAGGATTTTATCAATAAAAGTTATGCGGCCATCGATGTGATCAAACAGCATGCTGATACGATTGCCGTGCTGGTTGGCGCCCCTGATGTGAACCCGGTGCGGGAGGGGAAGGACCTTTTTAATGCAGCCTATTTTTTATACGAAAGGGAAATAAAAGGGATAGCTCACAAAACCTGTTTGCCCAATTACGATGTATTTGATGAATACCGCTATTTCGAGCCGGCTTATGAGTGGCAGGTGATCTCCTTCAAAGGAAAAAAACTGGCCATTACGATTTGTGAGGATATCTGGAACCTGGGAGATAACCCTTTATATCGTAACTGTCCGATGGATGAGCTGATGAAACAGCAACCTGACATAATGTTGAATATCTCAGCTTCCCCTTTTGATTACACGCATGTGGAAGACCGGAAGGCGATAGTGAAGCTGAATGTAAAAAAATACCAGCTTCCCATGTTTTATTGTAACTGCGTGGGCAGTCAAACCGAGATCGTATTTGACGGCGGTTCCCTGGTATTTGATAAAAATGCGAATATGATCCGGCAGCTTCCCTTATTTGAAGAGGCAATGGAACTTTTTGAACTGAAGGATAACGGACATTTTGTACAGCCGGTGCAGACTGATGCAAAAGACCTTCCGGATGCGGAATTAAGCCCGGCCGAACTGGACTACCGGTTATGTACAGCCGAAATTTATGAAGCGATTGTTATGGGGGTGCGGGATTATTTTTCCAAAATGGGTTTTACCAAGGCCATACTGGGCAGCAGCGGGGGTATTGATAGCGCCGTAACCCTGGCCATCGCCTGTGCTGCGCTGGGAAAGGAAAATGTGAGGGCGGTGCTGATGCCTTCGCAGTATTCCACGGCACATTCTGTCAGTGATGCGGAATTATTAAGTAAGAACCTGGGTAATCCTTATGATATCATTCCGATCAAAAATATCTATGATGGTTTCCTGCAGGAACTAAAACCTGTATTTAAAGACCTGCCCTTCAGTATTGCTGAAGAAAATATTCAAAGCCGCACACGGGGTAACCTGCTGATGGCTATTGCCAATAAGTTTGGATATATTCTGCTGAACACCTCGAATAAAAGCGAACTGGCTACCGGCTACGGAACTTTATATGGAGACATGGCGGGGGGGCTGGGTGTATTGGGAGATTGTTATAAGATGCAGGTATATGCATTGGCCGGGTATATCAACAGGCACAAAGAGATCATTCCTGAAAATATTATTACCAAACCACCGAGTGCGGAGTTAAGGCCCGGGCAAAAAGATTCTGATTCACTGCCGGAGTATGAAATACTGGACAGGATATTGTATCAATACATTGAAAGAAGACAAGGGCCTGCCGAGATAAAACAACAGGGTTTTGATGCGGCATTGGTTGACCGTGTATTACGGTTGGTGAATATCAATGAATATAAAAGGAATCAATTCTGTCCCATTATTCGCATTTCACCAAAAGCATTTGGTGTGGGCAGACGGGTGCCTATCGTTGGAAAATATCTTTCCTGATATTAATGGACGAATGTGACTTCTACAAGGGTAGCCGGGAAAGGAGGCAGGGTTACCGTTTGTGAAAGCACCAGGTTGGTTTCTGTTAAGGAAACAAGGTTAAAAATCCCTGAACCGCCCTGGAATAAGGCAGCAGAAATGTTCAACTGGGTTTCATTGGTTTGAAAAGCCCAGGTAAAGGGACCGGCTGTGGAGGGAGAGCATATTGTTGTGGCTTCATTGACTGTACCTGTTCCGCCCGTGGAGAATGTGATCACATTATCTTTATAACAGGCATCCACATTTCCAGAAATGTCGAGACCACCGGCTTTGGCACTGCTGAATTTCCAGCTGGTCTGGGTAAGTAACTCGGTTTTTGTTTTAGCGGGAGTATCGTTGTCTTTACTGCAGGCAAACAAAGAGAAGGAGATAAGGGCTATTCCAGCCAGCAGCGGGAGTAATTGCTTTTTCATAAAACTGGATCAATTTTAGTAAAAATAGGCATTCTTAGCCAGTTCCGGAAGGGAGAAATACCCGAAATAATGCTTTATTTTCAGCCAGTTATGCTTTCGGCAAATAATTTGCTAAAAGCAGTTCGTACTTTTAGTCTCAATACCGAACAAACCACATTTTATGTTAAAAACCGCAGAGGATATCCGCCAACTCAATGAGCGCATCGCCCAGGCAGGGCAGTTTACAGATAAACTTAGAGAGGAAATAGGTCATGTGATCATTGGTCAAAGCCATATGCTGGACCGGCTGTTGATTGGCCTGCTCAGTAATGGTCACGTGTTGCTCGAAGGGGTGCCGGGACTTGCCAAGACCCTCACCATTAAATCGCTTTCACAGGCCATTCATGCAAAATTCAGCCGGATACAGTTTACACCTGATTTGCTGCCCGCCGACGTAATCGGTACTATGATCTATAACCAGCAAAAAAATGAGTTCGTGGTACGCAAGGGGCCCATCTTTGCCAACTTTATTCTTGCCGATGAGATCAACAGGGCCCCGGCCAAAGTACAAAGCGCATTATTGGAGGCCATGCAGGAACGCCAGGTGACAATCGGTGATTCAACTTACAAATTAGATGAACCCTTCCTGGTATTGGCCACCCAAAACCCGTTGGAGCAGGAAGGCACCTATCCGTTGCCGGAAGCGCAGGTGGACCGCTTTATCATGAAAGTGATCGTGGATTATCCTAAAAAACAGGAAGAGCAATTGATCATCCGGCAAAACGTGCAGGGAGCTGCATTTCCATCGGTAAAGCAGGTGGTTTCCATACAGGAAGTAACGAATGCAAAAGATCTGACGAAGCAGATATATATGGATGAAAAAATAGAACACTATATCCTTGATATCATTTTTGCCACCCGGAAACCAGAAGAGTATAAACTGGAAAGGCTGAAGCCGTTGATCTCCTATGGTGCATCACCGAGAGGAAGTATCAACCTGGGCCTGGCCTCCAAAGCACAGGCTTTCTTAAACAGAAGGGGATTTGTGATACCTGAAGATGTAAGATCTATTTGTAAGGATGTACTCCGTCATCGTATAGGCCTTACGTATGAAGCAGAAGCGGAAAATGTGAATGTGGAAGATGTGATTGAGGATGTGCTGAAACAGATCAATGTGCCGTAAAGGAAAAGTTTATAAAATATATATAGTTGAAAAATCGAAAGAGGTAAAGAAAAGAGTTTGCTAACAACAGCGGAAATAATAAAAAAAGTAAGGGAGCTTGAAATTAAAAGCAAGAAGCTCACAAGTGATCTTTTCACGGGTGAGTATCATAGCGCTTTTAAGGGAAAAGGAATGTCGTTCAAGGAAGTGAGGGAGTATGCGGCGGGAGATGATATCCGGTTTATCGACTGGAATGTATCAGCCAGGTTTGGCCACCCGTTCAGTAAGATTTTTGAAGAAGAAAGGGAATTGACTGTGATGTTGCTGGTGGATATAAGTTCCAGTTCCTTATTTGGTACCGTGCATGCCCGCAAAAGGGACCTGATCACAGAAATATCAGCCGTGCTGAGTTTTTCTGCGGTGAACAATGCTGATAAAGTGGGCGTCATTTTCTACAGCGATGTGATCGAGGCCTATATCCCTCCCAAAAAAGGAAGACAGCATGCTTTATATATCGTTCGGGAGTTATTGAGCAAAGAACCCAAAGGAAAGGGCACGCAGGTAAGCAAAGCGCTGAAATATTTCAATAACTCCACCAAGCAGAAAAGCATCGCTTTTGTGCTGAGTGATTTCCTGGATGCCAATTATGAAGATGCTTTGCGCATTGCCGCCAAAAAGCACGATGTGGTGGGCATTAAAGTATATGACAAGATGGATATGCAACTGCCTGATGCGGGGATGCTGCAGGTGCAGGATGCCGAAAGCGGTAACACCCGCTGGGTGGATACCAGCAGTGATTTTGTCCGGTATAGCTATGAACAGGAGTTTTTCAGGGTAACGGAATACAGTACCCAAACATTCAAAAAAGCAGGTTGTGACCTGCTGCATGTGAGGACAGGCGAGGACTATGTAAGAATATTGCAACGCTTCTTCTTAAGCCGCAACAAATGATCCGCCACCAATGATCAAGACGAAGATTACAGGAATATTACTCTCTCTCGTACTGCTGTTCAGCTGCCTGTGTGCGACTGCACAGGAGTCGACCATCCGTGCGACGGTGGAAAAAAATACCATTTTGATAGGCGAACCGCTGGAGCTGACGGTGGAAGCAATCATTCCCGGTAATGACCCTATTCGTTTTATTCATATTGACTCACTGCCCCATTTTGAGATTTTAAGAACAAGTATTGACACGGTAGACGAGAGTGGCGGTACCTGGATCAAAGGAATTTATACGATCACCAGTTTTGATTCTGGCCAGTGGGTGATCCCTTCTTTTGTGCTTTTCGGGAAAACACAGACGGATACCATCCAGGTCAATGTCATTTTTTCTCCTTTTGATCCCAACCAGGACTATCATGATATAAAAGATATCCTGGAAGTAAAAGTGAAGGAAAAGAAAAATCCCTGGTGGTGGTATGCGGCGGCGGGTGGGGTGCTGTTGCTGCTGTTATTAATTTGGTATTTATTAAGAAAGAAAAAACCGGTGCCGGTGCTGAAACAGGAAGTAGTGGTGAATGCCTACGAAGAAGCGACCCGCCAACTGGCCCTGCTGCAAAAAGAAAGACCACAGGCCAAAGAATTCTATTCAAGGCTGACAGATATCTTCCGCTTATACATCCTGCGCCGGAAAGGTATCCTCTCCCTGCAGAAAACGACTGACGACCTGGTGCTGCAGCTGCGTTCGCTGGAGATGGGTAAGGAATCCTACCACCAGCTTTCCCAGTCGCTCCGGCTAAGTGATTTTGTAAAATTTGCTAAATATGTACCTTCTGAGGAGGATAACAATTTGGCTTTCGAAACCATTAAGCGATCTATTGATATTATTGAACAACTGAAATAATGCTCTATAACTGGTTAAAAGATATTGATTTCGCATATCCGTTGGCGTTAGGGCTATTGGCCCTGGTGCCTTTGCTGGCAGGGTGGTATGTGAAGAAGGGGAGCAGGAGCCAGCCAACCGTAAAGGTTTCCACCATACATGCTTTTTCCGTCAGTTCCTGGAAGAACCGTTTCCGGCACCTGCCATTTATATTCCGGTTGCTGGCTTTGTGTTGTTTGATCGTGGCATTGGCCCGCCCCCAGAAAAGAAATGATGAAAGAAGAACAGAAGGAGAGGGTATCGATATCGTGCTATGTATGGATGTAAGCGGGAGCATGGGGTCCAGGGATATTCAGCCCTCACGAATGGAAGTGGCCAAGCAAATGGCGGAAGAGTTTGTGCGGGGCAGACCTGTGGACCGGATCGGGCTGGTGATATTTTCAGGGGAAAGTTTTACCCAATGTCCGATCACTACGGACCGCAATGCGCTGATCTCCCATATCCAGGTATTGGAGAGCCGCAAATACCTGAAAGACGGAACTGTTATCGGAGAGGGATTGGCCACTGCGGTTGACCGTCTGTCTGAAAGCCAGTCAAAAAGCAAGGTGGTGATACTGATCACGGATGGAAAGGAAGACCCCCCGGATACGCGGTTGATTGATCCGCTGACAGCCCTGGAGATCGCCAAATCCAGGGGTGTGAAAGTATATAGTATTGGTATGGGTGCATTGCCCTCTTCCATTGTAGAAATGGTACAGGGTAAAAAACCGGCCGGGAAGAACCCCGCTGCAGATTTCATCGATGAGGAGTTGTTGCGTAAGGTGGCCAATGAAACAGGCGGCCGGTACTTCCGGGCAAAGGATAAAGAAGGGTTGCAGAATATTTACCGGCAAATTGACCAGATGGAAAAAACCAAAATAGAGATACTTTCAGTCAAAAAATTTGAAGAACGTTTCCTGCCATTCATGCTGGCCGCTCTTGCCTTGATTTTCCTTGAGGTATTATTACGGTTTACCCTATTCAAAAGATTTCCCTGAGGCAGGCATCAGTTGCAGTGTCTTTGTTCTTCTCCCGATAGCTACTGGGAGCTTTATTTTGTCTCCCGAACTTTCGGGATAGACATTAAAACACAGAAAATTATTCTCTTTACCCCTCTATTGTATTCAAATTGATGCACTACTGCCCTGATAAATTTTCTTTTATTCCCCTTCAATTAAGGAAATTCGCCACATGAAGGGATTAGTCTACAAATCAACCGGGAGCTGGTACATTGTGAAAGATGATACAGGCCGGGTACATAATGCCCGGATCAAAGGGGTATTTAAGATCGATGAGGATATTACCAGCACCAATCCTATATCCGTAGGGGATGAAGTGGAGATGGAAGTGGAGGATGAAGCAGAGGGTTCGGCCATTATTACGGAGATACATGAACGTAGAAATTATATTAACCGTCAGTCACCCCGGCATAAGCGTCAACAGCACATTATTGCCGCCAATCTTGACCAGTCCCTGCTGGTGGTAACGCTGAAAGAGCCGCGAACTTCACAGGGTTTTATTGACCGGTTCCTGGTGGCTTCGGAAATGTATCATGTTCCTTCGCTGATCGTATTCAATAAAGCGGATATCTATAAAAGCAAGGAAATGGAAAAGTATGAAGCCTGGTCATCGATGTATGGCCATATTGGATATAAAACAATGCTGGTAAGTGCAAATAACGGGGAGGGCCTGGAAGAGTTGAAGGACCTGCTGAAGAATAAAATCACGCTGGTTAGCGGTCATAGTGGTGTGGGGAAATCATCGTTGCTGAATGCTTTGTTGCCAGAACTGCAAATCAGGACGCAGGAAGTAAGTGGCTGGAGTGGCAAGGGGTTGCATACCACCACTTTTGCAGAAATGTTTGATCTTCCATTTGGAGGAAAGCTGATCGATACTCCGGGCATGAGGGAGTTTGGACTGGTAGATATCAGCAGGCAGGAGCTCTCACATTATTTTCCTGAAATGAGGGAAAGGCTGAATAATTGCCAGTTCAACAATTGCTTACATATTAATGAGCCGGGTTGTGCTATTAAAGAGGCGGTGGCCAGGGGGGAGATACATGAAGACAGGTATGTGAGTTACTTCAACATACTGGACTCCATAGACGAAAAGAATTACTGACTCAGGCGATATTCCGCTGACCTTCGTTGAACAGTTTTCCTTCCAATACACCGGCCAGCTCAATTACTGCTTTGTTCTCTTTGTTCAGGGCATCGCGGGTTTTGGTAGGGAAGATAGAGATACCGTTGTAGATGTTGTAATGAAGGGTGAGGTTATGTCCTTTGAAACGGAATTCCCAGTCAATGGTATCAAAATCATCTTCTTTGTTGGAAAATTTTACTTTGAAGTCGTTGCTAAGGATGTCGGCTACATGGTAGAATTGTCTAAGTCCTCCGTTGTCGGCAATGACTGCCTCTGTGCATCCTAAACTGGTTCGTAGGGTAAGGCTCATGGTTAAGTTTTTTGGCGTTATTTATACGTGTTCAATGGTTTAATTTGTTTCGTATAAATAAGACCGGGTACAGAATAAATTAGCTGCACATAACCATAAATTAACTCCTGAATTTTTTGGCTTTTTTAACTGATTTCGATGCTTCCGGGTCGCCGCTGAGGATTTTCTCGGCGCCAACATTCTTGCCGTTACTGGGACAGCCTGTTTTTTGTTTTCCTTTGAACACGCTGTTCCAGACCTTGCAGGAGGAGAAGAGGATCGTCAGACTGAAAATGATCGCAAAAAATCGGAGGTTTTTCATAATCATATGGCTTATATGCTCTACGAAATTAGACCAATTTTATTGGTTTTACTATAGTAAAGTTACGGGTGGTGTAAAGATGTGAATGATCTGTCAGTTGTTTGAAATTCAATGAATGACACATTCTTTTCCTTTACATTTCGGCCTTTTGTTCCCGGAACCAGTCGGCATAACGGATATAGTTATTCGCAATCCGGTCGATTTCCCCGCTGATCATTTCAGGTGATATATTCTTTACTTTTTTGGCTGGTACGCCGGCATAGATGCTGCCAGCCTCGCAAATAGTGTTTTCCAGCACAACGGCCCCGGCAGCAATGATGGTATGGCTGTGCACTACCGAATTGTCCATGATGATAGCCCCCATGCCCACCAGTACATTGTCATGAAGGGTACACCCGTGCACGATGGCATTATGTCCGATGGAAACATTATTGCCAATGGTGGTGCCATAGCGCTGAAAGGTGCAGTGGATACAGGCCCCGTCCTGCACATTCACTTTATTGCCCAGGCGAATGAAATTGACATCGCCACGAACAACTGTATTGAACCAGAAACTGCAATCATCACCCGTGGTCACATCGCCCACGATAGTGGCATTGGGTGCGATAAAGCAATTTTTTCCAAACCCGGGGAATTTATTTTCTACCGGAAGTATCACAGGCATAACATACGATTTAAGTGTTTACCAATTCAGGCAGTACTAAATTATAGAATTTCCTTGCCTAATCCCTGATCTTTGCGTTCTTTGTTGAACAAACAAATCAAAGATATTTGTGTATGTATGCAATAGTCCGTAAAATGACCCTTTTGATTCTGGCCTGTCTTGTTTTGCTTGGTGTGAACGGGCAACAAAGTTCTCAGCAGTCACTGCTCTGGCGCATCAGTGGTAAGGGATTAACAAAGCCATCTTATTTATTCGGAACCATTCATGTGAAGAATAAGAAGGCCTTCTATTTCAAAGACTCCTTGTACCATTTCCTGGAAAATACCGATGGATTTGCCATGGAACTTCACCCCGATAGCGCAGGGCAGATCATTACGGCTTTTGCTGAAGGCAGAGTAAATTCAAGCGGTTGGGATGATAAAACATTTGATGATAAGGAAGTTGAAAAAGTATGGCAAAAGATAAAAACCCCTGCCACCCCTGTCAAAAAGACTTTGAAAGAAAAGCTGAGCGACCTGATGGAGAAGATACTGGATAATAAAACGGAGAACGAGAATGGGATGGAGACTTTTGTGGATGCATACCTGTATGGATTGGCACAACAAAAGGGTAAGAAAATATTTGGCCTGGAGGAGGTAGAGGACCAGATCGTAGCATTTGATTTCTTAATGAAGGGAATGCGGATGAGTAAGATGGCAGACCTGTTTAACAAATGGGATATACATACGACGGCACCGATTTACAGATATTATTACAAAGAACAGATAGACAGCATCTATAATTTTTACAGCACTTATTTTTCTGATACCACCCTCAGGGGTTTTTTATACGACAGAAATGTACGGATGGCGAACCAGATGGATAGTATCATGAAGAGGCATAGTTTGTTTACGGCAGTGGGGGCCGCCCACCTGCCGGGTAAAGAAGGGGTGATCAGTTTGCTGCATAAGATGGGTTATACGGTTGAACCCGTTTATTCATCCAAAAAAATATTTGCCGGGGATTACAGGACAAAACCATTTGAAAGCAATTGGATCAGGGATACTTCTGTCAATTTTGGGTTTACCTACCAGGTGCCGGGTAAAGTAACCAAACAGATGGGGGCAAACGGTAACGAAGTGGCTTATCATTTTGACCTGACCTCGAGTACCATGTTTATGACGGTGGGGGGCAGGCTCTCCCCCAAAGAGCAAAAAAAACCCATCGACAGTGTTTTTGATGCCCATATTGAAACCATGACGGAGCCAAGTAATGGAACCGTGTTAAGCAGAAAGCCGGTTACAGTGAAGGGGTTGAAAGGTTTCGAAGTGATTGCATACGGGTCCGGCGCTTATTCAAAAATCACCGAGTTGTTTGATGATAAAAAATTCTATGTGTTGATGGTGGCGCATGAAGTAAAGGATAGGCTGAACAATGCCAAGACCGCACAATTCTTAAACTCTTTTGAGAGGATACCACTTACTAAATCATCCTGGAAAAAATTCAATTCTGTACAGGAAGGATTTTCGGTAGAGTTTCCCGGTGAGCCCAGGTTTGAACCCCACAAAAAATCAGATGGCAATAGCGTGCTGATGAATGGTCATGTTTCTATGGACGCCATTGCGGGGATCAACTACTCTGTTTACTTTTCAAGAGCACACGCTGGTAATACGCTCATGAGAGGAGAGTCTTTTTTCAATGTGTACCAGCAAAGCATCATGGAAAATTCAGAAGATGAAGAGATTGAGATGACCGATACCATTATACATAACTGCCCGGCGAGGCGATATATGGCTGCATCACCCGAAGGCAGATGCATGGAAGTTTTGGTGGTAAGCAGGGGTAATACCAGCTATTTTATGGCGGCCGAATTTGATGAAACAGAAAAAGAAAATACTGATATCCGGCGTTTCTTTCACTCATTTGTATTGCAACCATTCCCTGATACAAAATGGAGTACATCCACCAATAAGGAAGGGGAGTTTACTGGCTGGTTTCCCGGAGAAGTAAATAAAGTTGGTAAGGACAGTACCAATAGCTATCTCTTTGGGGACGGCGATGAAAGTTATTATGCGCAAAATCTGTATTCATCAGGGAAGTATAGCGTGGATGTAAAAACGATCAATGCCTATTACTGGGCGCCGAATGCAGACTCTGTGTATAGTTACTGGAGAAATAAAATAATATCGGAATGGTCTGATTCAATTATCGTTGCACAAGACATAGTGAATGGGGATGTCAGGGGAAAAGAGATCATAGCTATCAATAAATACGAAAAGGTTAGAACACGACACCGCATGCTCCTGAACGGACGGAAAATGTATGTGCTGAGCTATGATATGGATGATCCTTTGGAGGATAGCGGGAACATGGACCAGTTCTTTCATTCTTTCCGGCTTACAAATGAGAAAAAAGATAATGATATCTATACCGCGGGGCCTGAGAAATTATTCAGCGACCTGCTTTCAAAAGATAGCGGGACATGGCACCGGGCTTTCAATGCTTTCGATATTGTCCGGTTTGGCCCGGAACATATACAGTTATTAGCGCAAAAGGCAATGCTGGATTATCCCCTGGATACCACAGAATACCAAACAGCGAATAGTAAGATCTTTGATGAGATGACGGAACTTATTGCAAAAAATAAAGAGTCGCATGCATGGGTAAGAGATTTTGTGAAAAATAGTTATCCTTCCAGTACCGAAGCAGCAGAGAAGTACCGTTACAGCCTGTTAAGCCTGCTGGCGGTTCAAAAGAACGCTGAGGCATATAAACTAATCGGTGAGCTGTTTACGCTTAAGGTTCCAAATGGCAGTTACTCATACAGGTTGTTTTATAAATTACGTGATTCATTGGAGCTTACCAAGCTATTGTATCCCGGCCTGCTCCGGTATGCAGGCGATAGTTCATGCGGGTTAGATATTGTAACACTTACCAAACACATGCTCGATAGTAATCAACTTGACCTGGCTACGGTGAAACTGGCGAAAAAAGAACTACTGGCTTTAGCCCGTTATAAGCTGCCTGCCACACTTGCCATGGCGGCGGATGACTGGGACTATGATTATGACCTGCAGGAGTTAATGGAATTGCTGGGAATGTTGAAGGATAAAGAAGCCGATGATATGGTAGCTAAATATTTGCCTGTAAAAATCATATCCCTGAAACTGGCTGCTGCTGCTTCGCTTCTTAAAAACGGGAGAACGGTTAGTACTGCTGAATTGAAAAAGATCGCTTTGAATGAAGAATACAGGTCCAAACTGTATGAGGAACTGGAGAAGCAGAAGAAAACTACTCTTTTCCCATCAGAATTTGCCAATCAACAGAGTATGGCAAAAAGCTATATATACCGGGCCATGATGGATGAGGATGAAATGGGGTCAGATGCAAAGTTGTTTTTCATTAAGAAGATAGTGAAGGACTATAAAGGGGTGAAAAAGATCTTTTACCTGTTCCGTGTAAACATAAACGGGGAAGAGGAGTATGCCGGAGAAGAGGAGCCTGATTCCTACCTTGCTGTTGCCGGCCCTTTTGACATGGAAGTGAAAAAGATCAGTCTGTCTGAGAAAGACAATATCAGCGGCCTTTATTATGCGAAACCATTTGACGGGATGAAACTGGATGAACTGTTTGAAAAATATTTAGCTTATTACCTGAAAGCGGAACAGTAGTATGAACCAGCGGGAACTTTTTTTACGGCATGTGGCACAAACTTCGCCGGCCCCTCTTGCATTGGAAATTGTGAAAGCGGAGGGGTGCTGTCTTTATGACGCTGCGGGTAAAGAGTATATTGATCTTATCGGAGGTATCAGCGTTGCGAATACAGGTCATCGACACCCGGAGGTATTGAAGGCCATACAGCAGCAACTGGATGCATACCTGCATGTAATGGTGTATGGAGAATTTGTGGAATCACCACAGGTGCAATATGCGAAACTGCTCACAGAACATCTGCCTGAAACATTAAACTCTGTTTATTTTACCAATTCCGGGGCTGAAGCGGTGGAAGGTGCAATGAAGCTTTGTAAAAGGGTGACCAACCGTGCCGTTATTGTTGCTTTTAATAAATCTTATCATGGGTCCACCCAGGGAGCTTTGAGTGTAATGGGGGATGAATATTGGCGAAATGCTTTCCGTCCTTTATTACCGGGTATATGGCACGCTGATTATAATTCCTACAGCTCACTGTCAGATATAACCGAAGAAACAGCTTGTGTGATCGTGGAAACCGTCCAGGCCGAAGCTGGTATCATTGTTCCGGATAAGAAGTGGTTCAAAGCACTGCGGGAAAAATGCAATGAGACGGGTGCATTATTAGTACTGGATGAGATACAGGCGGGTTTCGGCAGAACAGGAAAGCTCTGGGGTTTTGAGCATTTTGATATTGTGCCGGATGTATTATTGCTGGGCAAGGCCCTGGGCGGTGGCTTGCCTTTGGGTGCTTTTATTGCAGATAAAAAAATAATGTCGGTGCTTGCCGGCAATCCTGTGCTGGGACATATTACCACTTTTGGCGGGCACCCGGTTTGTTGTGCGGCAGGTATGGCAGCGATGAAGGTATTATTGAATGAAAACCTGGTGGGACAAGTGAAAAAAAAGGAAGTATTGTTCAAATCCTTATTGGTCCATCCAAAAATTAAGCAGGTCCGGTCTTTTGGTTTATGGATGGCAGTGGAGTTTGATTCATTTGAGACCAATAAAAAGGTGATCGATGCCTGTATTGAAAGCGGGGTATTGACAGATTGGTTCTTATTTGCATCGGATAGCCTGCGTATCTCACCTCCTTTGATGATTGTGGAGGGTGACATAAAAAAAGCCTGCAGTACCATTATCCGGCATGCAGGCTAAACAGCGTGTATCATTTCTACAGGTAATAATGTACAATGGCGGCGGCCAGTAATGCGCCAATGATGGGCCCAACAACCGGGATCCAACTGTATCCCCAATCGCTATCTCTTTTACCCGGGATGGGTAAGATAAAATGCGCAATACGCGGACCCAGGTCCCTTGCCGGGTTAATGGCATAGCCTGTAGGGCCACCCAATGATAATCCAATGCCTAAAACTAATAAGGCAACGGGTAATGCATCTAAAGTTCCCAATGAAGAAGCGGCGGGTGACAGACAGAGCGCACCCAGTACCAAAACAAAGGTCCCGATCACTTCAGTGATAAGATTGTTTAGTGGGTTGCGGATAGCCGGGGCATTGCAAAAAACAGCCAGCTTCAGGTCTTTATCTTCAGTAACAGCAAAATGTGAGTTGTAAGCTAACCATACTACGATAGCTCCTATAATAGCTCCGGCAAATTGTGCCAGGATATAAGTCACCAGTAAAGAAGAATCGAAACCATTAAAGGCCGTCATGGCAATCGTTACGGCCGGGTTGAGATGCCCGCTACCACCTAATTTTAATGAAGCAAAAACTCCAAGAAATACTGCCATGGCCCAACCTAGAGTGATCACGATCCAACCACTGTTCTGGCCCTTGGTCTTACTTAATACTACGTTGGCCACCACACCATCACCCATAATGATGAGCAGGGCTGTACCGATGAATTCGCCTATTGCTGGAGACATAACAATTCGTTTTATGGTTTTTGTTTCAATTCAGGAGGGTACATAATTTCTGGCAATATCTTTAAAATTATTGATTTGTTCCAGTATCCAGTTCATATCTTTTCCGCTTTGCCGGCCCATGCATTGTGCTATTTGTGGGGCTTTTTCAATAGCCACCCTGGCATCTAAAAGCAATTGCCTCGTTCTTCGCGATAAAAAGTCTTCCACCGTCATGCACATTTCATCATTCATGGAGTTTTTTATCACACGCAGCAGCCCGGGCTCATCCAGGTGGTGGATCGAAGGTGGTGGTAACGGGAGATCATGCCCCTGTAATTTCAAATCCATGGTGATGCAGGGCTTCGCTGCCAGGTCATTTTTTTCAATAGCTACATTCACCACGTCTTCGGCCATTTTGCGGCAGGTGGTCCATTTACCGCCCGTGATCGTTATTAACCCGGAATGGCCCACACTGATCAGGTGATCTCTTGATAAGGCGGCTGTTTTTTTCCCTTTTGCGCTAACTAATGGGCGCAAACCAGCAAACATACTTTTGATATCCTTTTGTTGCGGGTCTTTGTTGAGGTAACGACCGATATGTTGTAAAATAAAATTGATCTCTTCCTTCAACGGAGAAGGCTCCGGTGAAATTTGAGAAACCGGTGTGTCGGTTGTTCCCAGCACGATCTTATCATGCCAGGGTACGGCAAATAAAACCCTGCCGTCATCTGTTCGGGGGATCATGATGGCCGTGTCGCCGGGTAAGAATTCTTTATCCACCACCAGGTGAATTCCCTGGCTGGGTTTAATAATAGCTTTGTGCTTTGGGTCATCCATTTTCATAACAGCATCCGTAAAAACACCCGTGGCATTAATGACTACTTTGCTTCTTACTTCATACTCTTTGCCGGTGAAATGATCTATGACCCATACGCCGCAAATCTTTTGCTGCATTTTTAAGAAAGCAGCCACAGGGAAATAATTCAATACGACTGCGTGATGCTGTGCAGCTGTTTGAGCAATACTGATGGCGAGACGGGCATCATCAAATTGGCCATCATGATACAATACGCCTCCTTTCAGATCTTCGGGGTCCAGCGTGGGGGCCATTTTCAGGGTTTCTTCCCTCGATAAAAACTGAGAAGGGCCAAGGCCGAGTTTGCCGGCCATTTTATCATATATCTTCAGGCCAATGCCATAAAATGGTTTTTCCCACCATTTATAATTGGGAACAATGAATTTCTGGTTATGTACAAGATGAGGAGCATTTTTCAGCAGCAGGCCTCTTTCTTTTAAGGCTTCTATCACCAGTTTGATATTGCCTTGCTGCAGGTAGCGTACACCGCCATGCACTAATTTGGTGCTGCGGGAAGATGTGCCTTTTGCAAAATCATATTGTTCGAAGAGAACAGTTTTTAATCCTCTTGAGGCTGCGTCCAATGCAGTACTAAGTCCTGTGGCACCACCGCCAATGATACAAATATCCCATTCGGGTGTGGATTCGAGTTGTTGTATCATTTTATCGCGGTTCATAATTCAATAATGGTTGTCAGGCTGAGTTTGTCGAAGCCTGATCAAGGATACGTTTATCACCCTTTGACAAGTACTCCGAAATCCAACGGGGCAGGGAGACATTGGATTATTATCCCGCCCAGGCGATGCTGGCATTTACCGCCCGTTGCCATCCTTTCACCAGCATATTTCTTTTTTCTTCGGCCATGGCTGGGGCAAATTCTTTATCGACCTGCCATTGCTGCTGTATCTCGCCAATATTTTTCCAATAACTTACTGCCAACCCTGCCAGGTAAGCCGCTCCAAGTGCAGTTGTCTCTGTAATTTTCGGACGTATTACTTTACAGTTAAGTATATCGCTCTGAAACTGCATAAGCTGATCGTTTACTGTAGCACCTCCATCCACTCTTAATTCTTTAATGCGGATACCTGAGTCGGCTTCCATGGCCTTTAGCATATCAAAGGTTTGGTAGGCGATACTGTCCAGCGCTGCTTTTGCCAGGTGTGCATTGCTGCTTCCTCTTGTTAATCCAAAAATGGAACCTCTTGCATATTGGTTCCAGTATGGAGCACCTAAGCCTGCAAAAGCCGGAACAATATAAACACCGTCACTATCCTGCACCTGCGATGCCAGTGCTTCCACTTCTTTTGAACTGCGGATGATCCTGAGTTCATCCCGCAGCCATTGCACCACAGCCCCAGCGATGAATACACTGCCTTCCAGTGCATATTCTGTCTTGCCGTCTATCTGCCAGGCAATCGTAGTAAGGAGGTTGTTATTGGAAGAAATAGCCACTTCGCCGGTATTCATCAGCATAAAACAACCTGTTCCGTACGTATTCTTGACCATACCGGGTTGTGTACACATTTGCCCGAATAAAGCAGCCTGCTGGTCACCGGCAATACCGGCGATGGGTATGCGTGAATCAGGAATTATATTACCTGTAACCCCGTAAATTTTGCTCGAAGGTTTTACCTCTGGCAGCAAATTTTCAGGGATATCAAATAATTGCAACAGTTCATCATCCCACTGGCAAGTGTGAATATTCAATAGCATCGTACGGGATGCATTGGATACATCGGTTACATGCACATCGCCATTCGTCAGTTTCCAGGTGAGCCAGCTGTCAATAGTTCCGAAAGCCAGTTCTCCCTTTTCTGCTTTTTTGCGGGCATCTTTTACATGATCGAGTATCCATTTCAGTTTGGTGGCGGAAAAATATGCGTCGATGATCAAACCCGTTTTTTGCTGTATCCATCCTGCTTTACCCGCAGCTTTCAGCTCATCACAATAGGAGGCTGTTCTCCTGTCCTGCCACACGATGGCATTGTGTATGGGCTGACCTGTATTTCGATCCCAGACCACGGTTGTTTCCCGCTGATTAGTGATGCCGATAGCAGCCACTTGCTTCATATTAATATGCGCTTTGGCCACTGCTTCGGCCATGGTACCAAACTGGGTACTCCATATTTCAGTCGCATCATGTTCCACCCATCCGGGTTGCGGGAATATTTGTCTGAATTCTTTTTGAGCTACGCTGATGATATTTCCGTGTTTGTCAAACACCATACTGCGGCTGCTGGTTGTGCCCTGGTCCAGTGCTAAAATAAAATGAGATGACATGCTATCGTGTTTAGACAAGAAAGTTAATGAAAAACTTCAAGCATGCAGGGAAAGAAAAGCTCAGTAAATTTTCCGGATCTCGTCCAGGGAGATCAATTTGGTCGTTGCTATATCAAATGAAAAAGCAATCCCGATAACGCCACCGACCTCCTGTTTTTTGATATAAATCGTATTGAAAAAATAATATTGGTACTGCAATTCTTTTCGGGAAGTGACTTTAAGTGTGGGACTGCCCAGTTGCTCTTCGAGAAAACTAACCGTTAAGGTATCCACCAGGCAATTCAATAACGATTTGTAATGGGCGAGCCGGTAACCTCCGGTGGTCATGGAGTCCTTTTTCCAACCCTCCGATAATTGCATGACCATACCGGTACAGGTATTTATTTTTTTATTGTCATTCTGGGCAATGACCGAAAGGGAACAAGAAGTGAGTAAAAGCACCATCATCCATTTGATATTTCTCATGGAGGTAAGTTAAAAGGCCAGGCGGAAACTTCCAAATACGCCAAAGGTTTCATCGCCGTCCTTTGGTAAGGTGGAGGGCAATACCCGCCAGATAAAATCGATACGGAAAACATGGAAAATATTATCGATACCGGTACCCAGTTCGAGATAGGTATTTCCATCCAGGCTTTGAAAGTTATGTCCTGTTTTAAAATTAAGCGCCTTGTTTTCGGGCGATAAACTTCCCCACAAAGCTTTGGCCGTCCAGAATTGACGGAAGCGGAGTTTGGGGAACATCCGGAATATACCGTTGCCGATATTATGCTCCACATTGATACCCGCATATTTATCATGAATGAATTCCCAGCGGTTCATCATATTATAGGCATACTTATTATAATAGTGCAGTTCGTTGCCGGGTGCCACATCCAGCATCATATACGGGGCCGTGCCCCAGGTTTTGCCACCGTACAGGATAAAAGACAGACTTCCAAACGGGGGGATCTTGACATAATCAGAGATGCTGCCGGATAATTTGGTGTAGCTGTAATTGCTTTTGAAAACTCCGGCAAAACCCCTGGCAATATATATTTCACCAATAGGATAGGGGCTGCCCAAACTGGTCCGGAAGAAATTATTTTCCAGGAATTTTTCCAGGTAGGCAAATCGCAACCGGATGGAGGCTTCAAAACTGCTGAGCGCCTCACGGCCGGGCTTAGCCGAAAATGAATCTTTGACAATTAAATTTTTCAGCGGGTCATAATCTTTATGTACCAGGGCAGGCAACACCGAAAAACCTGAACGGGTTTCGTTAAAGAACTGCAGGCGGCTCTCACTCACTTTCATGAACTTGATCGGCACACCGGATTTGCGGACTGCCAGGGCGAAAATATTATCGGAAGATACTTCGCCATAATAACTCTGCCCGAAATCAAGATCATTTGTATAAGATGCATACCAGTATCTTCTGGGATGTTTTTTGGGAAGAAAGAATAGCTCTCCTTTTCCTTTTAATTTTTTATCACCAAAGCCATAAGCGAGATAAGTGTGCCACCACCAGCGTTTGTCAAATTTTTTATTGGTGCCCAGGTCAAACCGCATCCGGAAACCTTCCCAGTTATTGGAGGTCATCCAGTTGAACCAGGGCCCGATCTGGAAGTTGCCGACATTGAGATAGCCGGTACCGATAAAATTGACTGTGTTGGTGAATCGCTGGAATACGGGCGCATTCATCAGGGTGTCGATCATTTTGATGATACCACTTTCGGTACGGGTGAGCTCTTCATGGCGTGACTGGGTCCAGTATTCCCTGTTTTTTTCATCAGCGCCTGGTAAGGTAATGACCTCTTCCATTATTTTGTTGCGCCCCAATTCAGTAATGACGGATGAATCGTTGACCTGTACATTGCGGTAAGTAGTGGTCTTGCGGCCAATAAAGCCGGGACGGTCTTTACCCACCGGTGATACATCAGCCACAAATTTGTCTTTCGCTAAAAACCAGGTGGAGTCGTTAATAAGTTTATATTCCTGGATCAGGCTCAGGTTTTCGAGGAAATTGACATTGGCGTCCTTTCCCAGCCGCAGGTTCATTTTTTGAATGGCGAATGTGCCAACATGGACCCAGCAATCCCCTTCAAACGTATCGCCGCCTTTTCTTCTGGGTGTGAAAACAAGGTGGTAATACCGCTGGTTGGCGATCATCTGTGTATCCACCACCCGGTAATTGTAATAGTAATCGCCATTATCGCTGATCGGGCTTACAAACTGTTTATCAAAAATGGGGATGAAGTTATTGTACACATTTACTACCTGGTCCATACCTCCCAGCAGTTTGGTCATGCTTTCATTCTTTATGCCATTGGTATTGGCGGCTTTGATCACTTCTCTTCTTTTCTTCGGGTCTTTTTGATAATAATAATCCGAGATCACTTCTGTTAAATAAGCGGGGAGGTATTTCAACCCTTCACTGGTGTCGATATTCTGGTTAATAAGATCGCTGACCGGTTTAAGCGGCTTAAACTTGCCAAATTTTTCAAAATTGATATTTTTCAGGTCCAGCTCCAGTTTATTATATAGTTCGTAAGAGAAATTCTTAAAACGGTAACGGTCATTTTCCGGTTTGTGCTGTACGATCTTTCTCCATACCAGCAGTCCTTTATTCACTTTTACTTTCAGTTGGGCGCCTTCGTTAAAAGTGCCTCTTTCCAGTTTAATGGATAGCTGAACGGAATCTTTTTGTTTCGGAATAAGGAATCGGTAAGGCTGGTAACCCACGCAGGTTATTTCAAGGGTATCGGCAGGCCAGCTGGTTAAATAAAAACTGAATGACCCGGAAGAATCGGATAACTTTCCCACCGTCGTGTTTCGGAAGCTGACAGAGGCGAAGGGTACCCTTTCTTCACTTTGGGAGTCGGTGATAATACCGCTGATGGTTTTTTTCTGGGCAGGGCTGGATAGTGCCATCAGGGCGGCGGGAATAAGCAATAGGATGGTCCTGTATACTTTCAGCAGGTACATTATCGGGTAAAATTACGTCCGGCCGGTGAAAACCGGATGTTAAATTGGTAATAAGTGTCGGGAGGTTGGCAAAAAGATTTGGATATATGAGGCCGGGCTATTTACTTTGTATTACAAAGTGCTTTTTATGGAAGAAAAGAAACCATCTGCCGACCGTTTACAGGATATCCAGGATATACGCCGTATCATGGAGAGAAGCAGCCGCTTCATTTCACTAAGTGGCCTCAGCGGGGTAGCAGCAGGAATCTGTGCACTGGTGGGAGCTTTTATTGCTTACCAGGTGCTGGATAACTATTACGGTGATTATAACAGCCGCGGTTTCTTTTCGGGTGACCCTTTTAGTAAGTTAAAATTGAAGTTAACCGGACTGGCTATCCTGGTTTTTGCAGCAGCTTTTCTTTCTTCTTTTTATCTCACCTGGAAAAAAGCAAAAAAGCAGGGTGTACCTTTGTGGGATTACACTTCCCGCCGGCTGGCCTGGAATATGATCCTCCCACTGGCGGCAGGTGCATTTTTTATTATTGGTATGCTGCGCTATGATGCCTGGCTTTTTGTGGCGCCGGCTGCCCTTGTCTTTTATGGTTTGGCTTTAGTAAATGCCAGTAAATACACACTTCCTGATATTCGTTTCCTGGGTTATTGTGAAATTGCATTGGGTATTATCAACATTTATTTCCCGGGCTATGGCTTATGGTTTTGGGCAGCTGGTTTTGGTATATTACATATCATCTATGGTATTGTGATGTGGAATAAGTACGACAGGCAAGCATAAGCGATTCATGATCTAAACAAGCAGAAATTGAAAAATCCGATTACAGGTTTAAATAAGGTTTTTGAAAGCCGTATCCGCCTCGGGGTGATGAGCATCCTGATGGTGAATGACGAGATCAATTTCAACGACCTGAAGCAGATGCTGGAAGTAACCGATGGTAACCTGGCCACGCACCTGGTGACCCTGGAAGAGAATGGCTATATAAAGGTGCACAAGGGATTTGTTGGCAAAAAAACGAACACGACTTATGCTATCACCAAAACAGGACAAAAAGCTTTTTCTGATCATCTTTCCGCACTGGAAATAATGATCAAAGGCACGAAGTAAATTTTTTTATACACTCACTTTGAAATACAAAGTACTTTTTATGAGAAATGAAATAAGAACGATTCGAAGGTGGATGATCTTTTTCATGGTTGCCCTTTTCCTCAGTGGCTTAACCGCCATACCTATAGAAACAGGACTGGAATTTTTATGCCGTTTTTTTCCAACAGGAACTATGATGGGTGACTGGCTGTACAAAGTGTACCTGGGTATTCATCAAACCAATATCGATTATCCTTTTCTCGCTTATGGTTATGATTGGCTGGCTTTCGCACATTTTGTGCTGGCTGTTCTCTTCATCGGGCCCTATAAAGACCCGGTTAAAAATAAATGGGTGATCGAATTCGGCATGATCGCCTGCCTGCTTATTATTCCGTTTGCACTGATCGCCGGGCAGTTCCGCGGTATCCCGCTCTGGTGGCGGTGGATTGATTGCACTTTCGGTATTGTAGGACTGCTGCCATTAGGCATTTGCCTGCGGATTATTCATCAAATAGAAAGTCAAACTGAAACTGCTATGGGGATGGATTATGAAACGACGAAAACAGAAGAGTTACTATTCAACAATAAAATGATAAACAAATAAAATGGAAATTTCACTGCAAGAAACCGCTAAAACTGTATGGAACAAAAGCAAATGGCTGGTAAAGGGAATGATCATTGGTTTTTTAACCCTGATCATGCTGATACCGATGGCCTATGTTAAGGAATTAGTTTTGGAAAGACAGGACCGCCAAAAAGAAGCCGCCCGCGAAATAACGGGTAAATGGGCAGGGGCGCAGAATATTGCGGGCCCGGTTATTGGTGTTCCTTTTTGGAAGTATAATGGCGTTGATGCGCAGAACCGGAGACAATTGACAAAACATGTGGCCTATTTTTTACCTGACGAACTGATCGTGGACGCTAAAGTAAACCCCAAAGAAAAACACCGGGGCATTTTCAAAGTAATGTTGTATGATACAAAGATCCATGTCAGGGGTTCGTTTGCCGGGCTGGCATTTGACAAGCTCAATACCACTGTAGATAGTATTTTATGGAACGAGGCATTTGTGATCATGAATATTTCAGATAGCAAAGGATTGAATGACCCCATCAAATTATCATGGAATGGGAGCAGTATTGAACTTTCACCCAGGGCAGGAGTGGGTACAGATGAAATGACTGCCTTATTAAAGGCTACGGCCGCTGAAGATTTTCAAAACATAAAATTTTCCACGACGATGGATTTGAACGGGTCAGAACAATTACTGTTTACTCCCGTGGGGAAGGCAACGACCATCAGCATGAATTCAACCTGGAAAGACCCCAGCTTTTCCGGCTCCTTGTTGCCGCAAACTTCTGTTGTTAGCGACAGCGGGTTTACAGCTACCTGGAAAAGCCCTTCGCACAAAAGAAATTTTCCCCAGCAATGGATCGATAATGCTTTCCGTTTTGATAATTCTTTCCTGCCCCCCATACCAGCCGAAAGCAGTACCACTGCCAGGGATGTTGCGATAGCCAATGCTCCTGCAGGTATCCCTGCTTCAGCTTTTGGGGTAAATCTTTTTATCCCTGTGAATGGTTACCAGAAAACGCTGCGTACGGTAAAATACGCCATGCTCTGTATCGTATTAACTTTCGCAGCTTTCTTTTTAGTAGAAACGGCCCATAAAAAGTCAGTACATCCATTTCAATACGGCTTAGTGGGGCTAGCACTCATACTATTTTATACACTTTTATTGTCTTTCTCGGAATACACAGGTTTTAATGCGGCGTATATGATCGCCACGGTGGCAACAGTGGGATTGATCGGATGGTTTATAAAAAGTGTGCTGCAATCAGGCCGGGCCAGTACAATTCTTACAGTTGTGTTGGTGCTGATCTATTCTTATGTATTCAGTTTATTGCAACTGCAGGATTATTCCTTATTGCTCGGCAGCATCGGTCTTTTCCTGTCATTGGCAGTTGTGATGTACTTCTCCAGGAAATTAAAATGGTAACAAAACTGCCTTATCACCTTTAAATATATTTTATGCAAACGATCATTTCCCGGAACAAATGGCTGAGTTATACAGCGCTTTTGCTGGTATTGCCCACTGTTTATTTTATCATCATCAACATCCTGAAATTTGAAATCGGGGTAGCTGGTCCTTATGATGCCGTGGCCCCCTTCCTGGAAAGTGCCGGGCTTAAAGAATCATTTGGCTGGAACATCAACCTGCTGCTCCTGTTAGGACCGCAGCTGGGCCTGCTGCTGGCAGGGCTGCAAGTGGTGCACTTAGATATACAGTTTACGCGGAGGGATATTGATATCCATGCAGGCATTGAAAAAAAATGGCTGCCTTTATCCATTATGATCCTGGGCGGGCTGACCGTGGCTGCTTTATTTTTTTATATGATCATAGAGAACTGTAATTGTTAAGGATAAATCTACCTCCAATGCGAGTACCATTTGTTGTTTTTATACGAGCGCTTGCCTTCTATGCACTTATTACCATACCAGCCATTGGATGGCCCATTGCATACCTGCTTTCCCTGGCATTTGTTGTCACCTTTGGCTGGTTTGCGTGGCTGGCTTTTACCTGTATCTATTTCTTAATAAGAAATAGCAAGCTAAGCTACAGTGGCAAACAGGTTTTTCTTTATCCCGGTGTTATTGCATCTGTAGCATTCGCATTTCAGATGATAAATGTCATGGATGCTGAATTTGATGTATGGCATTTGGATTTGTTCTTATTATTTCCTATGGCAGCTTGTATTGCAGGTTGGATAAGCCTGACAATTTCATTTTCCAGAGAGGTTAACTTTTTTGGAACAGTACCCGAAGAAAAGGATGAGGCTGGTTTAACAGAATAGTTTAAAACCAATGAACATGGTAAACGAAACAAAGATTTTTTCAATAAAAGCAAGAATGAAAAGTTTTTTCTATGCATGTAGCGGCTTGAAATCGTTGACCCGGACCGAGCATAACGTATGGGTCCATGCTGCTGCTACTGTTGTGGTGATAGCTCTTAGTATCTTTTTCCAGGTTTCCCGGCTGGAGGTCATTGGCCTTGTATTCGCCATTGGTTTTGTATGGGTAGCAGAGATCATCAATACTGTGATAGAGAAGCTTATGGATTTTATTTCAAGGGAGCAGCACCCGGCCATTAAGCGGATCAAGGATATGTCTGCTGCAGCAGTGTTGGTGGCGTCTTTGGTATCCCTGATTATCGGGTGTATTGTTTTTATTCCAAAATTCACAGCATGAGAAAGATCAAGTATTGGAGGCAGGATGAAATTATGGATATTAAATCAGTCCATGAATGGTTGATCCTATCTTCCTCCTTCAGTTGTGTATTGTTGCTGTTGAGGATTATTGTCACCATGAGACTGGAATATATTTTCCTGCCCTGGAACCTATTCCTGGCATTTATTCCTTATGCTATCACAGAGTGGGTAATGGGCAACAACGCTATACTGGCAAGCAGGGTAAAACTCTTATTGACCCTTGGCGTATGGCTTTTGTTTATACCCAACGCGTTCTATATTCTAACTGACATGTTTCATTTTACCAATGTGCGCAGTGCGCCGAAGTGGTTTGACTTGTTACTTATTTTTTCTTTTGCATGGAATGGCATCTTGTGTGGTATTATTTCACTGCGTAAAGTGGAGGCTATTATGTTCATGAAGAGAGGCAGAAATTTTTCAGTGCTCGTTGTTTTTGCGGTAATGTGGCTGAACGCATTTGGAATTTATATCGGCCGGTTTTTACGTTATAACAGCTGGGATGTGATCACAGACCCTTTTTCACTGGCTGGCGAGATCATTGATATGGCTGTTCATCCATTTCAAAACGGGTATGCCTGGGGTATGACCCTATGTTATGCTGTTTTCATGAGTTTCCTGTACCTGACGCTGAAAAGATTAGGAGAAGTGTTTACTACGACCGATTAAAACAACGTTTCTATGATCAGAATAAGCTGGATGCAGTTTGCTTCTTTTTTGTCAGGGCTCATTTTAACAAGCCTTATTTATGCCGCTATACTTTTCCTTTTTGTTTTTGCAACTTTTTCTTTCAGCGGGGAGACATTGTCGGAAAAAGAAGCCAGGGACGCGGTATGTTTTTATGGTACGTTAACGATAGTGGGTATAACATACTTTATTATGGTAAAGCATTTCAAAAATAAAAATGTCTATGGCGCGGCAGGTATATTTCTCCCCTTTCTTTTTGCAATCTATGCGTTGACTATAACGGGAATAATTTATTTCAATAATCTTAATTATTTCTGCGCTTTTGACAAAGCCCGGTGGCAGCAACAAGAATGGAAGCCTTTTAATATGGCCAAAACATTAGTGAAAAGAGGAGGGTTAATTGGCAGGGATAAACAGGATATTATTACAAACCTGGGTACAAGTGACCGGGTCTTTGATAATGGAGATGTGGACTATATATTTTACCCGACCGACAATTGCACCTGGGAGATGCGCTTGTATTTTAAAGATGATAAAATAGAGAAAGCCTTCCTTTACCAGGAAGGCTTATCGCTTTAATAAATTCAGATAGCAATGGATATAATCAGAAATCAACACCCATGGCAAAATACCACAATGGTTTTCCTTTGAAAAAACCATTCATTTCCCAGGCAGCGTCTACCCGGAGGAAATATCCTAAGATGGTACTTCTTGCACCAAATCCATAGCCACCGGCAAAGGGGCCGATACCGCCGGCTTTTACTTTAATCGTAACCGGGTTGCCGGGGGCCTGGTATAATACATTGGGCCTTTCAATAGCATCATAAGAGCCGTTCCAGGCCGTACCCAGATCAAAGAATTGCACAATCTGGAAATTTCTCAGGAAGGCATTATTGATAGGTTTATTAAAGAAAGAGGAAAATACCGGTACCCTTACTTCACTGTTGAACACGACAGCATTGTTGCCATTAGCTACATTCTGATCAAATCCGCGCATATTCACCGCCAATGACTGGTAAGTGTATTCCACATCCGGCGCAGGCTGGTTGGCAGAATTAAATCTTGGTTTCAGCCAGTTGTCAACACCGCCGAGATAATAGATCACTTTTTGTGAGCCCCAGGAAAAATCACCGGCTGCACGGGTGGCCCAGATGATATTACGATAGATCGGGAGATAATGCCTGGCATCAAAGCCGACATTATAAATAAACCTTCCGTCGGAACTGCTCACCTTGTTTATTTGTGCAAACCAATCCATGAATATTTTGTAACGAAGTCCGTTCCAGATATTCAAAGCCGGGTTGCTGGTATTATCAAACACGTATTCCATGCTCACCTGCCCGTAGGTTTGTTTGATGTCTTCTATCTCCAGTGAAACCTGGTCTTGCGCATTGATCACGATCCGGTCGAAGCGGGGGCCTAAGGAGGCGCGGATACTTCTTACTTTATCCAGCGGATATTTAAGATTTACCAGGTAATAATTCTGGAACATCTTGCCTGTATAGATACCATTGATCAGTATATTGGATTTTGTTCTGAAAAAAGTACCGCCCCAATCCAGCCTCTTGCGCTGGTTCAGGAATGAAAAGAGTACATCATAATCTGTAAGATTCGGGTCGATGCGGAACCCTCCTGTGAACTTCAGGTCTTCCATGAGATCGGAAGTACCCATGCGTATCAAACCGTTGAATGCATTGTTGTTCGACAAATAGATGGGGCCTGACCCGCCTGCATAAGGCTGGAATTTGTTTTGAACAAATACGTTGTTATTAAAGCCGGTCACCGCATAATCGATAAAGAATTTTGGGGGCCTGTACTCAAATACTCTTGCTTTCTTTAATACAGATTCCTTTTGGATCTCCTCAGCATTTACCACTTCTCCCACCCGGGTGCTGTCTTTTTTTTCTTCTTCAAAACCGGTATTGAAGAAGTCCTGCTGTTTTTTGGTCAGTGTATCTATGGCCTTAGGCTGAGAAATCGCTTCTTTCCGGGCTGCTTTTTTTTCTTCTTCAATTACTTTCTTGATGTACTCGGTAGGTTTTGCGTTGATATTTCTTCTTCTTAATGCATTCTCATCCACTTTCAGGCGATATAACAGTTTTGTATCGCCCAGTTTCACTACCTCACTTACCTGCTGGTTGTCGCCAGCGGTTCTGGTTTCCAGCATGCTGCTCTGGTAATTGGTGAGCGGGAATACATACGAAGAATCGTTGGTGACGGATACAAACCCAACGGAGTCAATATCCGTTTTGTCCCATTCTTTTAATAAGCTGTCCACCTCATTTTGCGGTGGATTACGCAATACTTCATCGCCGATGAATACAAGTGTGTCAAGGCCTGCTCTTTCTGTTGTAAAGAATCCGGCATAGCGGTTATTGATACCGTTCTCGTCGCTGATGAAAGTAAAGTGCGAAGTGTTGTATTGAGAGGGGAACCGTGCATTACCGATCCGCAGGTCGGTAAGCTTTGATATTTGTTTAAAATCAGATTTGTTCCAGTTATCGATCAGGTAAATATTAAAATGCTTAGCCGGTAAAGAATCGTCGCTGCTGGCGGCCATGGCAGTGGGCCGGTTACTGGAGAAAAGGATACCGGTTTTATTGGGGAAGGCCACAAACGAGGGGTCCAGGTCATCGTACACATCGTTGGTGATCTGGTCGAAAGATTGTTTATCTATTTTGTAAACATATACATCTGACTGTCCGCTTCTGACGGCACTCAGGAGCAGGGTGTTGTTGTCCAGCATGAATTTCATGTCCTGTACCTGGTCAAATTTGTCGATCTCCTGCTTCCATAATTTCACCCGGTTCACCAGGTCGTATATAAAGAATTTCGTTTTGCCCTGGTCATTATACATCACGGCCAGTCTTGTTCCTTTTCCATCCCAGGCCAGCAACGGATAGTTGGGGTTCTTATCGTCCTCACGGGTACGAACACCCAGTTTTAGCAGCACTTTGCGGCTGATCATGTTCTCCATCAGCACCACCTGGTAACGGCCCTGGTGAAATTCAACATAGGCATAGGTGAAGCTCCGGGGCACGGGATTGGCATTGAAACGGATATAATCTCTTTTGCCCACCGTTTCACTTACGGATAGCTGGCCGCGGGGTGTGTTGCGCCGGCCGCGGATATCTTTAAAATATTGCTGTTGCACTTCCGTCATAAAATCCTGCAGCAGCTTCTTGAATTTTTTACGGGCTATTTTATTGGAAGCGTTGTTGAGGTTTCGGTAAATACGGGCCAGGTAGAGAAAATAAGTGGTTTTGTTCCGCCCATATTTGTCGGCAACATATTTCCAGAAGGAATGCCCGGCCAGCAGGGGCTTTTCAAAAGCAAACTGGTAGAAATTATTGTATTGTCCCGCCAGCATCACGCCGCGCAGGTCATCATCCATGGAAGTGCTCCATTCCTCAGCGGCATAAGAGATGTACCCGTCGGTCAGCCATTTAGGAAGGTCGAGCAGGGCCTGGTTGGCGGCAAATTCTCCCAGGTCATCTCCAAATAAAACATTCTCCACCAGTATACGGGCAATTCCCTGGCGTATTTGTTTGCGGAGGTTATCGTGATTACCATCGAAGTAAACGATCATTTTGTTGTTCACGAGTTTGGTGACTCCCCCGGTGTTCTGCCAATCGATACCCAACCCGATATTGGATTGCTGCATTTCATCGTAATTGTTGTAAATAACGATATTGGCCCTGCGCTGCAGGCCATATTCCACAAATTCTTCGATGGAAGGGAGTTCTAATTCGGCGATCTGGGCCACATATTTACCCAGTCCTAATCCATCCTGGCTGAAGTAGCTGTTGAAATTCTCTGTCTGGTAGTATTTCCATTTGAATTTTTGGTATTGAACACGATTCTTTCCATATTCCACTGTGTTCACTTGTGCCGTAGTTTCCATGTACAGGAAAGCCGAGAGGCAGGCAATCAGGCTTAATGCTTTCTTCATAGATTCTTTCTGTTTCGAATAACTTTTAATCGTTCAATCGCTCTCCACCGTAGCCTGGGCCAGGTGGTTTTTTAAAAAAATGGCAGTCAGTGTAGTGATTAAGCCGGTCAGCAACAATAGAGGCTATCTTTGCCCCGGGCCCGTTCCGGTTTTAAAAGTACGAAACGTACATGATAAAAATTTCAATCTAATCGTAAGGAAATGAAAATTTTATCAATGGTATTGGCCTTTTGGGCCAGGCCCTTCAACTATCTTCGTATGCTCAAAATTTCCATCCATGTTAAGTGTTAAGTCATTCACTTTTAGCCCCATTGAGGAGAACACTTACGTTCTGTATAACGAACAGGGCCAATGCTGCATTATAGACCCGGGCTGTTATTTTCCGGCCGAAAGGGAGAGATTAAAAACGGACCTCGGAAAAGCAGGCCTGGAGCCGGTTTTGCTGTTGAATACCCATTGCCATCTTGACCATGTTTTTGGCAATAAGTTCGTTCATGACACCTGGCAATTACCCCTTCATCTGCACGAAAAAGAAAAACCCGTTCTTGATTTTGCCCCCCAGTCGGGCTTGATGTGGCAGCTGCCCTTTGACAACTATACCGGGCCCCTGGTTTATTTGAAACCGGGAACAACGATAAAAATCGGGGAAGATGAGCTAGAGGTCCGCTTCACACCGGGCCATTCTCCAGGTAGCGTGTCCTTTTACCACGAAAAAGGGGGATTCATTATAGGCGGTGATGTGCTTTTCAGTGGCAGTGTGGGGCGTACCGATCTGCCGGGGGGCGATTTTGCCACCCTGGTGAACAGTATACAAACCCAGTTCTTCACCCTTCCGGACGATACCAAAGTGTACCCGGGCCACGGCCCCATGACAACGGTGGGGTTGGAGAAAATGAATAATCCTTTTGTAAAATTGTATTAAGAGGCCTAACGTTTAGATGTAGCCGAAAATTAGCTGCGGCGTGCCAGGTATTTTCCGATCACAGGCATTTTAGCGAGCTCTTTTCTTTCAATATTGATAACAAAAAGTCCAAAAAGGCCCAGTAACACAGTAGCGAGGCCCACATTGAACCAGTGGTTTGCCCAGAGATACGTCAGTCCCTGGTGCAGGCCATAGATCAGGATCACCAGTACCAGGTATGCGATCAGTTTTTTACGGGCATAGGGAACGGGATAATGTTTTTGTCCCAGTATATAACTCACGATCATCATAAAAAGATAGCAGGTAAATGTGGCAATGGCAGCTCCGAGGTAATGAAGGCGGGGGATGAGCAGGATATTCAGCACGATGGTGATAATGGCACCGCCGATGGTGATGACGGCCCCTGTCATATTCTTATGGGTGAGTTTATACCAGATGCTCAGGTTGTAATAGATGCCCAGGAAAACATTGCCCAGTGCCAGCAGGGGAACTATGTCCAGGCCTTCCACCCATTTTGCTTTATCGATGGCTACAAAGAACCAGGCAAACACATCAATATAAAGGCTGATGAAGAGGAATAGGAAGCAGCAGGCGATGACAAAGAATTTCATGATCCTGGCATAGGTCTTCGGGGCATTCTCCTCTTTACTTTGACTAAAGAAAAAAGGTTCGGCCGCCATCCGGAATGCCTGGATCAGTATCGTGATCAGTACGGCGAGCCGGTAAATATTGCCGAAAATGCCCAGCTCATGTTTGGCCTGTTGTTCGGGCAGGTCCACCACATGCTGGTAAATGAGCCGGCTCAGCATATCATTGACCATGCCGCCCATACCCACGATCACTAACGGATAGGCATAGTGTAAAACTTTTTTCCAGAGATGGGGATCGAATTTGAACTGAATCTGGGCAAACTCTTTGCGTAAGATGAGGAAAGTAAAAATGCTGCCGGCCAGGTTACCAATGAGGTAATACCCAATCCCAATTTTTTCATTGTAGAAAGTGCCGATAAAGCTATTGGGGTGTTGCTGCGCATATTTGGGCAATATGGCCATGAAGAGCACTACCACGGTAATATTCACCAGCACACCTGCCAGCGTGGCGAATGCATATCGTTTTGGCCGATTTTCCTGTCTCAGTCTTGCGAATGCAAGGGTGCTGATAGCATCAAAGAAAATAATGCCGGCCATCCAGGTTATATATTCAGGATGTTTTTCCAGGTTGGCCCAGCGGGCAATATCCTCTTTAAAAATGAACAGCAGTGTGGTAAGGAAAATAGTGGAGCCGATCAGGGAAAGTGATAAGGTGCTGTACAGGCTTTTCTGGTCCAGGTCTCTGGAATAACGGAAATAAGCTGTTTCCAATCCATAGGTGAACAGTACATTCAGGAAAGGAATGATCGCATACACCTGTGTGAGATCGGCAGTAACGGATGGTTGGGCAAAGATGAGCGGAAGAGTCAGGTTCATCAGGTAGCCTAGAAAACGGCGTCCAATGGTGGGTACACCATACCATAGCGTTTGTCCGGCCAGCTTTTTAATACCACTCAAAGGATTTGAAATTTTATTTTACTTACGCCGGGAGGGGCTGTAAGCCCGACAAAAGTACTTTTTAGATCGGCAAAAAGCGAATGGGAAGTAATATTTAAGGGAATTGCAACGCTTTTCACTCTTGATGTATCTTTAGGTGTAAATTATCCTGTTATGACAAAGAAATACATGCTAATTGCTGTTCTGGTAGGTATCACGCAGTGGGCCATGGGCCAGGCATATGAAGGCACTATCAAGTATGATAAAAAAACGCAGCGGGCCATTGTGATCGACTATCCTTATCCCCCGGAGGCAGTGGAGAATGCTATCATTGATAAGATGGCGAAGCTGGGTTATAAAGTAAAGGAAGAAAAAGGCCTGTTCAATGGCGATAAGGGGTTTTTGGTTTTTAAAAGCGCTTATGTAACAGATATCAGCGATGAAGCCATGGACTATATCGTGAAAGTGGAGCGCAAGAGCCGGAAAGCCAGTGATGAGTCCACGATGTATATGATCGTAAGCAAGGGAGATCAGAATGCCATTGACAAGCTGGGTGCGGAAGGAATTACCCGTGGTAAATCTTTTCTGAATAATATGCAGCCTGATGTGGAGTCTGCCAACCTGGAGATACAGATCAAAGACCAAACAGAAGTGGTGATGAAGGCGGAAAAAAAATTGAAAGACCTGCAGGATGACCAGGCAACGCTGGAAAAGAAGTTAAGGGATAATAAGAAAGACCAGGAGAACACCGAGAAAGATATTGAAGCGCAGAAAAAGGCTCTTGAGAATCTTCAGAGCAAAAGAAAGGCATCATAACTTATTTGGAAAAACGGGTATCCTGCAGGAGGCTGGAATCGGTAAGGGCCCTTAAAAATGAAACGATGTCTGAGGCCTCCGTGTTGGTCAGTGGAATTCCCCCTGTTAATAAAGGATCCAATGTGGGGCCCGGTTGCACATTGGTTCGATAATGAGCAAGGCATTGTTGTAAGGTGCCGAATCTGCCATCATGCATATAGTTGGAGGAGATATAAGTGTTCCGCAAAGTGGGTACTTTGAATTTCAATGAATCCCCCGGATTATCGGTGATCCTCATCCTTCCGTTGTCATTTAGATTATTATCGGGGGGCAAACCGATATTACGGTAACTATAATCTGTAAACAATGGTTCCGGATGACAGGTGGCACATTTGGACCTGTAAAGCTGGTAGCCGTTTTCTTCCTGTATGGTAAATGCAGCTTCGCCTTTTTTATAACGATCATATTTTGAATTGGAGGAGGTCAGGGAGCCGGTAAATTGGGCTAAGGATTTCAAAATATATTCGGGGCGGATGACCGGGTTGTTGAACACTTTTTTGAACATTTCCCTGTATTCTTTATCCTCCTGTATTTTCCTGATGATATTTTCATATGTATCACCCATTTCTGTGCTGCCATGAATGGGGTGTGCCGCTTCAGTGATGAGCGAACTGAATTCACCATCCCAGTGAAAGACGGGGCTCCAGTTTAAATTGAAAAGCACCGGTGCATTACGGAGAGTATGTGTTTCATTCACGCCATGACTGCGATCGTGCTCAAAAGTTCCGAAAGCTGCTATTTGCTGGTGGCAGGACGAGCAGGGATGAAGATTGTCGATGGACAGGCGGCCATCATAAAATAGTTTTTTCCCCAGTTGAAATCCTTCTTCGGTGAGGGGGTTGTCTTCAAAATTATAAAGAGGCTGTGGAAACCCCTGGGGTATGGTTTGTTGTAATAATTGAAGCCCTTTTGTGCTTTGTTCTTTCCGGCAGGATCCTAATACATACGAGATAGCCAGGGTTAGTATGCAAAGGGTAAATATGGCGAGGATAGTTTTCCGCACAAGGATCTGTTGAACAGCTAATTTACAACATTCAGGCGGCAGTTACTAGTCGTGCCCGGGCCTGTATTTTCTTCGTCCAGATTTGATATCTGCGTTTCGTTTTTTGCCTTCCAGTCTTTTTTCTTTGGCAGCCTTACTAACCCTGGTGGCGATGCGTGGCCGTTTCTTTTCCAAAGCCTTTTTAACCAGGTTATTTATTTTTTTGACTACTTCTTCTTTATTGGCCAGTTGTGTACGATGGGTTTGTGATTTTACCTGCAGCATTCCTTCGCCGGTGATGCGGTTCGACAGTTTTTCTTTGAGCGTTGTTTTCTGTTCCTCTGTCAGCAAACGGGAAGTATCGATATGGAGGGAGCCAATAACCGCTGTCTCCACTTTATTTACATTCTGGCCTCCCTTGCCGCCGCTGCGGGTGGTTTGAAATTGTATTTCCGGAGACAGATCTATCATGGAAGGCTGGTTGATTAATTAATGGGTTTGCTTTCGCTGCCGGCAAAGATAGTTTCTATCCGTTAGTGATATTACCTTTGACAGAATTTATTCACAACGAAGAATAACCAGTAACAAATATGCGGGCAGTCATACAACGGGTATCCAAAGCAAGTGTAACTATCCATGGTAATATAAATGGCGAGATTAAAACCGGCTTGCTGGTATTGCTGGGAATTGAAGATGCCGACACCTATGAGGATATAGAATGGTTGAGTGGCAAGATCGTTAACCTGCGGATCTTCGATGATGCGGAGGGGGTAATGAATGAATCTGTAAAGGATAAAAGTGGAGATATTTTGCTGGTGAGCCAGTTTACTTTACATGCGTCTACTAAAAAAGGAAACCGTCCTTCCTATATTAAAGCGAGTAAACCGGATACAGCTATTCCTTTATATGAAAAAATGATTCATCAACTGGCAGCTGACCTGGGAAAAGAAATAAAAACAGGGATATTCGGCGCTGATATGAAGGTGGAATTGCTGAACGATGGACCCGTAACGATTGTGATAGACACTAAGAACAGAGATTTTTAACACGAATTTGCACTAATTACACGAATTATACGAATTTTGAAATACCTCAGAGCCCCGAAACCAGAATTTAACGAGTAATTGTTTGGGGTATGGCAAATATTTTATTTAAGGAAGAATCCTACCAATTGATTGGTGCGTGCATGGAAGTTCATAAAGAGCTTGGAATGGGGTTTAAAGAAATAGTGTATAAAGATGCCCTGCAAATGGAGTTGGAGGCCAGGGGGATTTCGTTTGAACGGGAGAAGCCTTATACTATCAGTTATAAAGGAAAATTATTACCGAGGAAATATTATGCTGATTTTGTTATAGGCAGTTCAATCATCCTGGAGGCAAAAGCGGCTATCTGTATCGTCAATCCATTTGTTTATCAAACGATCAATTACCTAAAGACGTCCGGGATCAGGCTTGGGATTATTGTTAATTTCGGCGAAAAATCACTGACGTATAAACGAGTCGTGTTCTAATCAGTAATAATTGAAGCAGCATTAGTGAACTAATTCGTGATCATCCGTGTAATTCGTTTTAACTTATCGTATCCCCACTTTTTCAGTATAAACTTTACCGTCTTTTAAGCCAATCAATAAGAAGAATTTTTTTTGATCAACAGGAACCCGAAATGTATAGTTGCTGTTATTGATCTCACGCTGTTCCACCACCCGGTAGCCGTTAGTAGTCCAGAGCATTACGTGGCTTATATCTTTTGAACTTTTGATGGTGATTTGCTTGCCAGAAGTGACCACTTTATAGGGTTTTACTTCCCTGGGCGCAGGGGCAGGAGCGGGCTGTGCATAGGAGGTGTACAGCGACAGGGATAAGAATGCGGCGGCTAATAGCCTAGTAACAGATGATAAACTCATAGAATACCTAATCTTTTAAAGGAATTGGTTTACAACGATCTTCAAAGGGCAGGGGGTACAGGTTTCGCCTTATAAAAATGACGGGAAATGCTAAACGGCAAGAATCATGCTATATTGCAAAGAATACTCAAAAATATTTGTTATGACAATCCAGGATGCCCAGCAACAGGTGGATGGATGGATAAAAACGACAGGCGTTCGTTATTTCAGCGAGCTGACCAATATGGCTATTTTGACCGAGGAAGTGGGGGAACTGGCCCGGATCATGGCCCGCACTTACGGCGACCAATCCTTCAAAGAATCGGATAAAAAAAAGGGGCTGGCCGATGAAATGGCCGATGTGCTGTGGGTGCTGATCTGCCTGGCCAACCAGACCGGGGTGGACCTTACCGATGCACTGGAGAAAAATTTTGAGAAAAAGAATACCAGGGATGCCGAGCGGCATCAGCAGAATGAGAAATTGAAGTGATTATTTTTTATGATGCCCTTTTTTGACCCGAAGAAAAAAATGAAGTACAATACCTGCAATCCCTGTAATAATAAAGAACCATCCATATTCGCTTAACCAAACAATTGGTACTGCTATCAGTGCCAGGCCCAGGATAAAAAACCCCACGCTTAATAAGTACCAAATGGGAAAATCATTGTTCTCCGTAATATTTGAAAGTGAAGCAGGCCAGATTGCTTCCCTGATATCTTCAAGGGCATAGCCTTCTTTTAAAAGGTCGTTTATTAATTCACCTTCAGGATATCCATTTCTAAGCCGCTTTTTAATTTCCTTTATTTTTTCTTCCGGTATCATATTTACTCTAATTTACAAATTGAAACAGAACTTCCGGTGATCAGGTATTCGATTTAATTAAATACAGTTTACTGCGATTGAAAGATACCCCTGCACATATTAAAGAACCCCAGTTAAAAATCTGGCTGTCAAAGAAGCCCGAAGAAAGGCTTTTGCAGTTCATAACAGAGAATGAAATTTGGTGGAAAGCTTTAAAAGAGGCAAAAGAATACCTCTGGTTACAGAAGGAACGGCAAAAAATCAACCCAGATTAAGCATTTTCAGCATTCGGTCCCGTACTTTATCTTTGCCGCCTTATGTCAAACGATACCAACAGGTTCCAGGCAATTATCTCTCATTGTAAAGAGTACGGCTTTATTTTTCCCAGCAGCGAAATATATGATGGCCTCCAGGCCGTATATGATTATGGCCAGTGGGGCAGCGAACTGAAAAAGAATATCAAAGACTATTGGTGGAAGAGCATGACCCAACTCCAGGAGAACATAGTGGGCATTGATGCTGCTATTTTCATGCACCCTACCACCTGGAAGGCGAGCGGGCACGTGGATAATTTCAATGACCCGATGATTGATAATAAGGATAGTAAGAAAAGATACCGGGTGGACCACCTGATAGAGGGCCAGGCAGAGATACTTAGCACAGCAGGCAAAGATGAAGAGGCGCAACAATTGCTGGATGCCATGGATAGATTGCTGGCCAAAGATGATTTTGCCGGATTGAAAAAACTCATCGCGGATAATAAAATTAAGTGTGCCATCAGCGGCACGGCTAACTGGACCGATATCCGCCAGTTCAACCTGATGTTCTCTACTGAATTTGGTTCCACTGTTTCTGCTGATGACGAAAACAATAAAGTGTACCTGCGCCCGGAAACAGCACAGGGAATTTTTGTGAATTTCCTGAACGTACAGAAAACCGGTCGTATGAAAATACCTTTTGGTATTGCACAGATCGGCAAAGCTTTCCGGAACGAGATTGTGGCACGGCAATTCATTTTTCGTATGCGGGAATTTGAACAAATGGAAATGCAATTCTTTATCCGCCCTGGTACACAAAAAGAATGGTATGAATTCTGGAAGGCCGAAAGGTTGAAATGGCATCAAAGCCTGGGCATACCGGCTGAGAAATATCGTTTCCACGATCATATTAAATTAGCCCACTATGCGGATGCGGCCTGTGATATTGAATTTGAATTCCCGATAGGATTCAAAGAATTGGAGGGCATTCACTCCCGTACCGATTTTGACCTCAAGAGTCACCAGGAATACAGCAAAAAGAAGCAGCAGTACTTTGATAACGACGTGGACCCGGCCACAGGTAAACCTTATGGTAATTATATTCCTTATGTAATTGAAACATCCATCGGGCTGGATCGAATGTTCCTGGCTGTTATAAGCCAGGCCTATTCCGAAGAGGACCTGAGTACGCCGGAAAAAAAGGATGATAGGGTCGTGCTGAAACTGCCGGCCAAACTGTCGCCGATAAAAATGGCTGTATTACCATTGGTAAAAAAAGATGGTTTGCCCGAGATAGCCCGCCAGATCATCGATGACTCCAAATCACAGTTCCGTTGTTTCTATGAAGAGAAAGATACAATTGGGAAAAGATACAGGAGGATGGATGCATTAGGAACACCTTTCTGTGTAACGGTCGATTATCAAACCAAAGAAGATAATACGGTTACTATCCGTTACCGTGATTCCATGCAGCAGGAAAGGATACCGATATCCAATTTGAAAGAGATAGTTTTGAAAGCTATTGAATAAAAAAAACCCGGATCATCAACCCGGGTCTTTTCATTATACTTCAATTAAACTCCGAACTGACGGAGATGATGGTCCAGGTGTTTCCATGTCCCCTTGCTCCATTGTTCCTTCGTGAGTTTGCCAAAGAAAGGATGTGGTTCCCCGGACATAGTATCTTCCGAAAAGATACTGATCATTTCAATAAGGCCCTGCTTTTCCCTGGCAAAATCACGCTGATCGGCAATCTTGAAAGACTTATCAGTGGGCAGGTTCTGCCGGAAGGGTTTTTCGTTATATAATTGACTCTTGAAAAAAGGCCCGATAAGTTGTAACAGGAAATTCCCTTTTAACTTATGTGTGCCTACGGCCACGCCGAGCGGTTTTTGCGTATGCGCCAGCATTTGGGCCACATCCATCTTGCCCCATTTCCTTTGTGTGGCCGGGGTAAGCCGGTTGATCCTTTCGATAATCTCTTGTTTGACCGTGGGGTCAAATAAATTTTTCACTTCCATTGTTCTCAACTTTTATTTTAAATATTGAATTTCTTCATTGCTCCTGGCTACCCGTTGTAATCATGATGCCCATGCTTCATCATTACTGTCCCCTGTATAAGTAGTCGTCAAAAATAAATAATATCGGGTTATCCGCATCCTCCGTAACACTCCGGCAGGATCTTGCGCCGGGGCCGTTGCAAAAAAACGGAAGCTGACAGGAAACCGGGGATAATGACAGGAATCATTTTACCTATTGAATTACATCAATCGGCCAGGTTGCTGAATGGATTAGATTGCTTTGCTAATTAGAACTATCCCCGTAGTTCTGTAGGGGGTTAAACCAGTAATAATGGCCAATATTGATATAACCAAACCAGTTGACCTGTATACACATGCAGAAGGTACAGGTCCCCGGCGTTTTCGCCGACCTGTTTACATGGATTTTATGCCTCCCTGCAACAGTGCCTGCCCCGCAGGTGAGAATATCCAGGCCTGGCTTTCGCTGGCACAGGCCGGTGATTATTTTGGCGCTTTTCTGAAAATAATGGAAGAAAACCCATTCCCGGCTATTATGGGCCGGGTATGTGTAAAACCCTGTGAAACCGGGTGCAACAGGAACCATATCGATAGTACAGTTAATATTCATGCCGTGGAGCGGTTTATTGGTGATGAAGCCATTAAACATCATTGGCAGGTAAACTATACAACAATACTTACCGGGAAAAAGATACTGGTGGTGGGAGCAGGCCCCAGTGGGTTATCTGCTGCCTATCACCTGGCACGCATGGGCCATAGTGTAGAAGTGGTGGATGCTGGTAATTATCCGGGCGGACTTTTATGGTCAGGTATTCCGGAATACCGGCTGCCTAAAGAAATCCTGGAAGCAGAAGTGGACCGCCTCGTTCGGATGGGTATTAAAATCCGGTTGCATTATAAAGTGACAGATCTCCTGCTGGAAAAGGAAGCCGGTGGTTTTGATGCGGTTTACCTGGCAGTAGGCGCCCAGGTGATACAGAAGGAGATCTTTGACCATGATAATTCAGTGCTCATCAAGGACGCTTTCTCGTTTTTTAAGCAATTGCGGGAAACCAACTCACCTTATATTCAAAAACAGGTGGTGATTTATGGCGGTGGAAAGCTGGCATTATATATCGCACGTATCATCAAGCGTTTTGGTTCCGAAGCCACGGTTTATTTCCATGGAGATAAAAAAATGATGCCGGCATATGATTATGAAACAGATGATGCGATGGCAGAAGGAGTGGAAGTGGGCCTGCTTCGCAGGATCCATAAAATAGAAAAGCACAAGGTTACAGTGGAAATAATGAAAGCAGAAAAGGGGAAATCAACAGGCACGGGTACTTATGAATCTGTTATGGCCGATGTGCTGATACAGGCAAATAAGCAGGAATCAGATACAGGATTTCTGCGCTCCATACCCGGAATAAAAATAAATGAGGATGGTACGGTGGTGACAGATGCCCAGCGAATGACAGGATACCCCGGCATCTTTGCAGGGGGTGATATGCTGCCCGGCGAAAACCGGAGTGCCACTATTGCCATCGGGCACGGGAAAAAAGCTGCCCGGCATATCAATGCTTTCCTGAAAAATGAAGTATTCCAAAAACCGGAAAAACATCCTACAGCCAGCTACCGAAAATTGCACATGTGGTATAAAACAGAAGCTCCGCAACAAGAACAGGAAAAAATGGCGCCTGTACAGGCCATTAGAAATTTTGATGAAGTAGTCAGCGGGCTTTCCAGCCAGGAGGCATTATTTGAAGCGCAGCGATGCCTGAGCTGTGGCAATTGTTTTGAATGTGATGGGTGCTATGGGGCCTGCCCGGAAGATGCTATCATTAAACTGGGAAAAGGCAACCGGTATAAATTCAATTATAATGCTTGTACCGGTTGCGCAGTATGTTATGAACAATGCCCTTGTCATGCAATAGAAATGATTCCAGAACCTGTTAATACTCCTGCTGATGTCAAACAATAAATTAATTGCAACGATAGACGGGAATGAAGCAGCGGCCTATGTTGCATACCGGGTGAATGAAGTTTGCGCCATATACCCCATCACCCCCTCTTCCACAATGGCAGAGCTGGCCGATGAGTGGGCTTCCAAAGGCATTAAAAATATATGGGGCCATGTTCCGGATGTAATTGAAATGCAGAGTGAAGGTGGTGCTGCGGGAACGGTGCATGGGGCCTTACAAACTGGTTCACTTACCACCACTTTCACGGCCTCCCAGGGGCTTATGCTGATGTTGCCGAATATGTACAAAATTGCGGGGGAGCTTACACCTGCAGTCTTTCATGTGGCGGCCCGTTCACTGGCGGCGCAGGGATTATCCATTTTTGGTGATCACCAGGATGTGATGGCTGCCCGCACTACCGGCTTTGCCATGCTGAGTGCAGCCAGTGTGCAGGAAGTGCATGATTTTGCATTGCTGGCACAGGCTGCTTCCTTAAGGTCACGTATCCCTGTTATTCATTTTTTCGACGGGTTCCGCACATCACATGAAGTAAATAAACTGGAATTACTTCCTGATGAGGTCATCCGCAAGATGGTGCCTGATGACCTGGTCATTGCCCACCGGAATAGGGGACTGAACCCGGATCATCCCTTTATCCGCGGCACAGCACAAAACCCGGATGTTTATTTCCAGGCAAGGGAAACAATAAATTCTTTTTATGCGAATATGCCCGGGATCATGCACGAGGTAATGCAGGAATTTGAAAAATTAACCGGTCGTTCCTACGGGTTATTTCAATATACCGGGGCCCCGGATGCTGAAGATATAGTTATTATCATGGGTTCGGGGGGCGAAACAGTGGCAGAAACTGTAAAATCCCTGAACAATTGGGGCAGAAAAACAGGTGTTATCCAGGTACGTCTTTACCGGCCTTTTTCACTGGAATACCTGTTGCAGGCAATCCCGAAAAGTGTACGTTCCATAGCTGTACTCGACCGGACAAAAGAATCCGGCGCGGCTGGTGAACCATTATACCAGGATGTGGTGACTTCTTTTGCCGAAGCCCTTCGATTGGGAAAGATCAAAAAATTTCCTCTCATCATCGGAGGCCGCTATGGACTCTCCTCCAAAGAATTTACACCGGCCATGGCAAAAGCAGTATTGGATGAATTAAAAAAAGATAAACCCCTCAATGGCTTTACGGTAGGGATCCGGGATGATGTTACGTTCACCAGTCTTTCCTATGACCCGTCATTTATACTGGATGAAAGCGGCTGGCGACAAGGATTGTTTTTCGGACTGGGGGCTGACGGTACCGTGGGCGCCAATAAGAACACGATCAAAATCATCGGGGAAAATACCAACCTGTTTGCACAGGGTTATTTTGTGTATGATTCTAAAAAGTCCGGGGCACGTACTGTATCACACCTCCGGTTTGGCCCACAACCCATCCACGCACCCTACCTGATATCCAAAGCTGATTTTATTGCCTGTCACCAGTTCAATTTTACTGAAAAAACAGAAATGCTGGAGTATGCTCAGGAAGGCGCCACTTTTTTACTCAACAGCCCCTATTCAAAAGAAGAAGTATGGGCCAAACTGCCTGGCCAGGTGCAGCAGCAGATCATTGATAAAAAAATCAGGTTATTCATTATAGATGCCACCACTGTGGCCCGGGAAACAGGCATGAATGGAAGGATCAATACCATTATGCAAACCTGTTACTTCGCTCTTTCCGGCGTATTACCCAGGGAAGCTGCGATCAAAGAAATAAAAAAGGCGATTGAGAAAACATATTTTAAAAAAGGGAAAAAAATAATTGAACAAAATTTCAGGGCGGTAGATGCTACATTGGAAAGATTATATGAAGTCAGTCACCCGGGCAGGGTTACTGTTCATACAAACAAATGGAAGATTGTGCCGGATAAAGCCCCTGCATTTGTACAGGAAGTTACAGCAGTGATGATGGCGGGCCACGGAGATGAGTTGCCCGTGAGTAAAATGACCAATGATGGCACCTACCCCAGCGGCACCACCCAATGGGAAAAAAGAAATATATCCGATCTCGTACCTCTGTGGGAGCCCGATATTTGCATCCAGTGCGGTAATTGTGCTTATGTATGTCCGCATAGTGTGATCAGGGCCAAGTTTTATCATAAGGACAATCTTAAGAATGCACCTGAAAATTTTAAATCAGCCAGGATCAATGCACGTGGTTTTCCTGAAACCCAGTATTCATTACAGGTGTACCTGGAAGATTGTACCGGGTGCAACCTGTGTGTGGAAGTTTGCCCTGCCATTGACCCGCAAATCCGTTCCAGGAAAGCGATCAATATGGGTATGAAAGACCCCGTATTGGAGAATGAAAAAAAGAACATTGAATTCTTTGAGAATATTCCCTGGAATGACCGGTCCAAAATAGATTTTTCCACTGTTCATGGGGCACAGTTCCTGGAGCCTTTGTTTGAATTTTCGGGGGCCTGTGCGGGTTGCGGCGAAACCCCCTACCTGAAATTGTTATCTCAATTATTTGGTGACCGGCTCCTGGTGGCCAATGCCACCGGTTGCTCATCTATATATGGAGGAAATTTGCCCACCACTCCCTGGGCGAAGAATAAAGAAGGACGTGGCCCTGCCTGGTCTAATTCACTGTTTGAAGATAATGCAGAGTTTGGATTGGGTATGCGGATCACAGCCGATAAACAACTGGGAGTAGCCCGGCAACTCCTGCTGGAACTGAAATCTGAAATCGGTGAGACATTGGTGAATGATATCCTGGAAGCTAAACAAATACAGGAATCAGAACTGGCCGATCAAAGGGCCAGGTTGAATATCCTGAAGCAAAAACTTACCTCTGTTCATACACCGGCAGCAACGCATTTATTATCTGTGGCTGATCAGCTGGTTCGAAGAAGTGTTTGGCTAGTGGGTGGAGATGGGTGGGCATACGATATCGGGTATGGAGGGTTGGACCATGCCCTGGCCAGCGGCCGAAATATTAATGTGCTGGTACTTGACACAGAAGTTTATTCCAATACGGGTGGTCAATCTTCCAAATCAACGCCAACGGCAGCTACTGCTAAATTTGCTGCCGGGGGAAAAACCATTGGTAAAAAAGACCTGGCGATGCAGGCCATTTCTTACGGAAATGTTTATGTGGCCAGGGTGGCTTTTGGTGCCAATCCGCAACAAACCCTGCTGGCTATGCGGGAAGCAGAGGCATACGATGGCCCTTCCCTTGTACTCGCCTATAGCCATTGTATTGCACACGGGTATGATCTGAAGAACGGCCTTGATCAGCAACACAAAGCTGTGGCCAGCGGTCACTGGCCATTGTTACGGTATAATCCCGTGCTGAGGATGAAAAACCAAAACCCTTTTATTCTGGATTCTCCGAGGCCCACCATGCCGTTGAAAGAGTATGCTTACAACGAGCTTCGTTATAAAGTACTCACCATTACCAACCCGGAAGCAGCAGCTGAACTGATGAAGCATGCACAGGACCTGGTGAATTTAAAATGGAAAACTTATGAGGAGCTGGCCACTAAAAAAGCGAGCGATTTTGTACCTGTAGCATAAATCGGATTGTATGAAACTATATACTTCTTATATGGGCCTCCGGCTCAATTCCCCGATCATGGTTTCGGCCTGCACGCTTTCAGAACGCACAGATAATATTGTGCAAATGGAAGATCATGGGGCAGGTGGTGTTGTATTGTTCTCTTTATTTGAAGAGCAGATACGGAAAGAAGAAGCCAGTATCAGCGGGGTTATCTCTGAAACTTCCTATGCATTTCCGGAAGCATTGGATTATTTCCCTGACCTCGACGACTTTGATATGGGTTCAGATGAATATCTTGAAAATATACGCAAAGCGAAAGAACGGGTGGATATCCCCATTATTGCCAGTTTGAATGGTATAACCACCGAAGGATGGATCGATTATTCCAGGCTGATGGAACAGGCCGGTGCGGATGGCATAGAAATCAATATTTTTTATATCCCTGCAGACATAGCCATATCCTCTGCAGAAGTGGAACACCGGTACCTGAATATTATTGAAACGATCAAACAGACCGTTAAGATCCCCGTGGCTGTAAAACTGGGCCCGTATTTCAGTGCAATGGGAAATATGGCTATGCGCATGCAAAATGCCGGTGCAGATGCGCTGGTATTGTTCAACCGATTTTATCAGCCAGATTTTGATATCCGGGAGTTGGTGATAAAAACAGATATGCAGTACAGCGGGCCCGACGAAATACGACTGCCCCTGTTATGGATGGCGTTGTTATATAAAAAACTAAAAGCTTCCCTGGCAGCATCAACGGGAGTTCAGTCTGCAGTGGAAGTCATCAAATATTTGCTGGCAGGGGCCGATGTGGTGATGACGGCTTCTTCGTTGTATAAGAACGGGATCCCTTATTTAAAGACTATGAATAAGGATGTACAGGACTGGATGTATACCATGGGATTTGATACGGTGGAAGCTTACAGGGGTTTGATGAGTCAGCAAAATATTGCTGACCCGGTGGCTTATGAAAGGTCTAACTATATCAGGATACTGGAAAGGTTAAGATAGTGAGGCAACAGCCATATTTTCAAAGCCCCGGAAGACATCATCAATCGTGAATCAGTTAAGTTTACCATTTTCCAATACGGCCTGCGCTGCAGCAAGCCTGGCAATAGGCACCCGGAAAGGGGAGCAGCTTACATAGTTAAGCCCCATACGGTGAAAGAATTTCACACTGTCAGGATCACCCCCATGTTCACCACAAACACCCACTTTCAGTTTTGATTTGATCTTTCGTCCCCGCTGCACACCATCCAATACAAGTTCGCCCACTCCATCCTGGTCAATGGTCTGAAACGGATCATAAGGCAGTATTTTAAGGTCAAGGTACTTGGGCAGAAACCCGCCGATATCATCCCGGCTGAACCCAAAACTCATCTGCGTAAGATCGTTGGTGCCGTAACTGAAGAAATCAGCTTCGTTGGCCATCAGCCCGGCACGTATCGCTGCCCTCGGCGTTTCTATCATGGTGCCATAGAGGTAGGGTATTTTTTTCATTTTCATTTTTTCGCAGACTTCTTTATATACCCTTTCCACAATTTTTTTCTGGTGGGCCAGTTCATTCACTGTACAGGTTACCGGCACCATGATTTCCGGTAATGCTTTCTTACCTTCTTTGATCAGCTCAGCGGTGGCTTCCAGTATGGCCCTTACCTGCATTTCGGTGATTTCGGGATAGCTGATCCCCAGCCTCACTCCACGGTGGCCCAGCATCGGGTTGTTTTCATGAAGGGCCAGCACTCTTCTGCGTAATACATTCATGCTGATACTAAGTTCTTTACCCAGTTCCTGCAGTTTGTTTTTATCATGCGGGACAAATTCATGCAGGGGAGGGTCGAGTAACCGGATAGTGACCGGGTATCCCTTCATTATTTTCAGGGTATCCTTGATATCTTTTTTAACATAAACAGCAAGTTCATCCAAAGCTTTCTTCCTTTCCTCTTCTGTTTTACTCACGATCATTTTGCGCAGAAGGAATAACGGTTGTTCACTGCCTTCGCCATAGAACATATGTTCAGTGCGGAACAGTCCGATACCTTCAGCTCCGAATTTCATGGCATGGCTGGCGTCCTCCGGTGTTTCAGCATTAGCCCTTACACTCATTACTTTCACTTTATCAACAAGTTTCATTAATTCCTTGTAAGAATTATTTTTATCGATATCGATATCCACCAGAGCAAGGCTTCCTTTATACACCAGGCCTTTAGTTCCATTCAGGCTGATCCAGTCACCCTCTTTGATCACTGCCCCGCTTTGGGTACGGAATATTTTACTGTCCTGGTGGATTTCAATATCGCCGCAACCAACTATGCAACATTTACCCCATCCGCGTGCCACGAGCGCCGCATGAGAGGTCATACCTCCCTTAGTGGTCAGTATGGCCTGTGATTTGTGCATGCCGTCCACATCTTCCGGTGAAGTTTCTTCTCGTACAAGGATTACTTTTTCACCTTTTTTGGCCCACGCCACTGCATCAGAAGAAGTAAACACCACTCGTCCTTTGGCACCTCCGGGCCCGGCTGGTAAGCCCCTGGCAATGGATTTGGTTAACTGTTCTGCTTTAGGGTCCAGCATCGGGAGCAAAAGTTCCACCAATTGATTCGGACTGACCCGCATGATCGCAGTTTTCAGGTCAACCAGTTTTTCTTTATACATTTCAGTTGCCATACGTACAGCTGCCACCCCATTCCGTTTACCCACGCGGCATTGCAGCATGTAGAGCTTACCCTTTTCTATGGTGAACTCTATATCCTGCATGTCCCTGTAATGTTTTTCCAGCCTTTTTTGGTAACCAAATAATTCCTGGTATATATGCGGCATTAGTTTTTCCAGGGTGGGGAGATGTTTGCTTTGTGCATTTTTGGAGTATTCATTTACCGGTGCCGGTGTCCGGGTTCCGGCCACCACATCTTCGCCCTGTGCATCTGACAGGTATTCTCCGTAGAATTTATTTTCACCATTGCCGGGGTTGCGTGTAAAGGCCACACCGGTGGCGCTATTGATACCCATATTGCCAAATACCATTCCCTGTACATTAACGGCAGTACCCCAATCGTCCGGAATTTTTTCAATCCGGCGATATTCTATCGCACGCTTTCCGTTCCAACTGGCAAATACTGCACCGATCCCACCCCAAAGCTGGTCGTAAGGGTCTTCCGGGAATTCTTCCCCCAATTCTTTCAGGACAATTGTTTTAAAATCTTTTACCAGGGTCTTCAGATCAGTTGTGGTTAGCTCCGTGTCGCTTACATATCCTTTTTTCTGTTTTAACAGTTCCAGTTTTTCATCCAGCATTTTTCGGATACCTTTTCCGTTCTTTGTTTCTTTGCCGGCTGCTTTTTCCATCACCACATCTGCATACATCATGATCAGCCTCCGGTAAGCATCATAGGCAAATCTTGCATCGGCGGATTGCCGGATAAGTCCTTTAATAGTTTTTTCATTCAGGCCAACATTTAATATAGTCTCCATCATACCCGGCATGGATTTGCGGGCACCCGAGCGCACAGATACCAGTAAGGGATTATTAATATCGCCGAATTTTTTACCCATCAGGGTTTCCACTTTTGAAAGGGCCTGTTCTACCTGGGCCTGTAATCCGCGGGGATAATTTTTTTTATTCCTGTAAAACCAGGTACATACTTCGGTTGTAACTGTAAACCCCGGGGGAACAGGTAACCTGAGTTTGGGGTGACCAGCCATTTCGGCCAGGTTGGCACCTTTACCTCCCAGCAAACTCTTCATGGATTCGTTGCCATCAGCTTTTCCGCCGCCAAAGAAATAAACATACTTTGAGGCAACTGTCTTTTTTGCCATAATTGAAAGTTTTACAGGTACAGAGGTACCCAGTAAATTCAAATCCAAAGTATACATGGCTCAACCAGCAGACTGATTGTTGTCAGAGAAAAGGAGGATATTTAGTAGAAACAAGCAGGGGGTCAAAGGGCTTCATAATAGGGTATATCGTCATGGCTCACCGCATCTTTTTGCTGCCAGTAAGCGAGGGTAACGATGTGCCCGTCTTTTGTTTTAAGCATCCGCCCAAAGATGGCATTGATCGGGTTAAAGGTATAGTCAGTAACTCCCATCGTAAAGGTTTCCGGAGCAGGGGGTGGAGGAGGCACAGGCACAGCCGCTTCACCTTCCTTAGGTACCGGAGGTGGTGCTGCTTTGGGAGCCGGACTTGGAACAGCTATAACAGTATATCCATTCAATTCCAGCAATTCTTTCAGAAAAGCAACGCGGTCGGGCCTGATATTCTTCTCCACGATGCCGCATTTAACACCGTTCAATTCTTCAAACTCATGATTTTTATTGATCGCCATTTTTATTGTTGTAAAGAATGAATATAATCATACACCCAGCTTAGCAAGCCCAGCAACACAATACCAGCACCGCAAATGATCAGCGCAAACCGGGTGGCCCTGTTGATCTTTACAGGGGCAATGGGATGCTCATTTTTATCCATGAACATAGCCCTCACCACTTTCAGATAATAATATAAGGATATGATCATATTAAGAGCCACGATGCTGATAAACCCAAAACTGCCCCTTGCAGCGCCTGCAGATATCAGGAATAATTTTCCAAAAAAACCAGCTGTGGGCGGAATGCCTGCCAGGGAGAACAATGCCAGGGCCATGATCCAGCAAAGAAAGGGATTGGTCCGGTATAATGCTTTATAGTCGTTAATGTTTATTTTACCTGAAGATTCTTCTATTGCCGATACCACACCAAATGCGGCAAGATTAGAGAATATATATACCAGGACAAAAAATACGACAGAGGTGATAGCTGCCTGGTTATTACCGCTGATGGCCACCAGGATAAACCCTACCTGTGCAATGGATGAAAAAGCAAGGAAGCGTTTTAAATTTTGCTGCCGTATGGCAAAAAGATTCCCGATGATCATCGTGGCAAGCGCCAGTACCATCAGCATGTTATACCATAAATGATAAATAGGTTTAAATACTACAAATAATGTGGTGAGAAAAATAAAAGCCACCGATCCTTTGGAAATGACAGAAAGGAAGGAAGTGGTGGCAACGGGCGAACCTTCATATACATCGGCTGTCCATAAATGAAAAGGAACGATGGATAGTTTGAAGGCGAATGCCGTGAACAGGAAAATAAAAGATAATGTTTGTAACGGCCCGCCATCCAACTGTGCAGGTATCTCGGCAAAAATGATCGTACCGGTGCTGCCATATAATAATGAGATGCCAAATAACAAAATACCGGAAGAAAATGCCGATGATAGTATCATTTTCATGGCGCCTTCAGATGAAATTTTTTTCTCCAGGTCAAAATTAGCCATGGCAGCCACAGGAATGGTGGCCAGCTCCAGCGATAAGTAAAATATCAGCAGGTTGCCGCTGGAGATCATAAAGAACATGCCCAGCAGAGCGGAGAGCATGAGGATAAAGAATTCAGCCAAATGGGTGGTCTTCCTCAGCCAGTCGGTACACAGCAATGCGATCAGGTAAACCCCGATATTCAGGATATTTTTTTGTAAAGCGATCAGCGGGGTGGTGCTGAACATGCCATCAAATAACGATCCTGTTTTATTATAAAAGAACCCCAGCAGGATATTCAGCAATAACAGTACCTGTATCAGCGAAAGCAGGGAATCATTTCTCATGCCCTTGCCGATCTTAATAAACAACAGGAGGAAGATGATGGCTGTTGCCATCAGTTCACCTTTCATGAGTATGAGAAATTCATTCATCCGGCTGGTTATTTAACTCCTGTTATTTTATGTATGATCAATTCTGTTTCGGGACGCAGCAGATCATTGAGCCAACCCGGCGCCACACCTATTACCAGTACGCCGATCAATAAAATGATCGCAGCGAGGCGTTCATTCCAACTGGCATCCTTTAATGTTACATGTGATGGGTTCAATACGGGCCCCATGGCAGTTTGACCAATCGCTCTTAATATATATACAGCTGTAACTACAATCGACATGGCGGCAGCAATCGTAGCTATCCTGTAAAAAGTGCCTGCATTTTCCCAGGAGCCCATAAAAACGGTCATTTCTGCCACAAAGCCGCTTAATCCCGGCAAACCCAGGGAACAAAGTCCGACAATAAAAAATACCGTGGTGATAAAAGGCATCATCTTCATCAGCCCTCCCATTTCTGTCACCAACCGGGTATGGGTACGGTCATAGATCATTCCGATCACGGCAAAGAACAGGGCTGTCATTAATCCATGTGAGATCATTTGCATAACGGCACCCGTTAGGGCAGTTTGTGTAAGCATGCCGATACCTAATAAACTAAAACCCACGTGGCTCACAGAAGAATAAGCATTGATATACTTCAGGTCCTTCTGCATCATGGTGGCGAAAGCGCCGTATAAAATGGCGATGGCAGACAATACAATAACCAGGTTGGCATATTCTTTCGCCCCTTCAGGTAAAAGATAAGTGGCTACCCGCAGACAGCCATATCCGCCCAGTTTCATAGAAATACCTGCCAGGAACATGGAACCGGCCGTAGGCGCCGAGGAGTGACCATCTGGTACCCAGGTATGAAAAGGAAACAAAGCAGTGAATACCCCGAAGCCAACAAATAACAAGGGGAAAATAATATGCTGGGCTTCCGGATTAACATTGGTTTTGGAAAGTGTAAGAATGTCAAAAGTATGACCTGCATTAAAGTAAAGGCCCAGAATGCCTACCAGTATCAGGGCCGAACCACCCATTAGCATAAGGGCCAGTTTATTGGCACTGTATTCTTTTTTGCCGCTGCCCCATATACCAATGAGTAAGTATTTGGGTATAACGGATATCTCCAAAAAGAAAAATAAAATGAACAGATCGAGGGAAATGAAGAAACCATAAGCCCCCAAACCTAATAATAACAACAGAAAATAGAATTCCTTTGTCATTTTTTCGATATTCCAGGAAACCAGCACACCGGCAATGACCACGAATGAAGTCAGTAGTATCATCGCCACAGAAATACCGTCCACACCCAGGTGAAAACGAATATTCATAGAAGGGAACAAAGCATAGTTCTGTTCAAACAGCATTTGTGCGGTATTACCGGCCGCTTTTTCAGTTCTGAAAGCAAGTAATAACCAAAATGCCAAAGCAAGTTGTACCGCAGAACCCACCAAAGAGGTCCATTTCACCTGTTCTTTATTGCGGCAAAGCAATACAGCCACAGCTGTGATCAATGGGGCCAGTATGATGAGTAATAGATTCATTCTTTTTTTTTACCTATTTCCAGATATAGATAAACAATACAGCTAACAATAGCACACCGAATAAAAAGTAAATTGCATATTGTTGAACTTTACCGGATTGAATTTTTTTGATTCCTTCTGAAACAGCTTCTGTCGTATTTCCCGTGATATTGACCAATCCATCCACGACATTCCGGTCGAACCAGGCGGCCGGACGTCCAATGAAATTGAAAATGATCTTCCTGGTGATGAACTGGTATATTTCGTCGACGTAAAATTTGTTATAAGCCGCTTTATACAAACTGCCAAAGGAGGCGGCGATCTTTTCAGCACGGTTATTTTGTTTCATATACAACCACAAAGCGAGAAGGATACCAGCTGCACCCAGGGCCACGGGTGCAATGGAAAAGTTGAGATGCAATTCCGTATGTAAAGGAGTACCATCTGAACTTACAAATTTCCCGAAAGGAATGAAACCGGCTGCCGCTGCACCGATAGCTAATAATACAAGCGGCAAAGACATAGCCATACTGCTATGCCCATGATGATGCACCTGTGTGGGTTTGTTCCAGAAAATACTGAAGTATAAACGGAACATATAGAATGCGGTGAGACCAGATGTGATCAATGCTACCCAGTAAATAGCTTTATTACCCTGGTAGGCGGCCATCAATATTTCTTCCTTGCTGAAAAAACCGGCGAAAGGAGGGATGCCGGCAATTGCCAAACAGGCAATTAAAAAAGTTATATGCGTAAGGGGCATTTGTTTTCGCAATCCACCCATAGTCCGCATATCATTGCTATGTACATAATGGATTACAGCGCCTGCACCGAGGAAGAGCAATGCTTTGAACATGGCGTGTGTAAATAAGTGGAACATGGATGCGGTATAGCCCAATCCCTTTCCTTCGCCAAAATCTGAGACTCCCAGTGCAAACATCATGAACCCGATCTGCGACATGGTGGAATAAGCGAGTACTCTTTTTATATCATTTTGCGTGCAGGCAATTATAGCTGCTATAACAGCGGAGATAGCCCCTACCCAGCCAATGATCTCTAATACGCCCGGAGTATTAATAGCATAGATAGGAAATAATCTTGCTACCAAATAAACGCCGGCGACTACCATGGTGGCAGCATGTATCAATGCCGAAACGGGAGTGGGGCCTTCCATTGCATCGGGTAACCAAATATGCAGCGGGAACATTGCGCTTTTGCCAGCACCTCCAATAAATACAAGGGCAGTGCCCCAGGAAAGAGCAGAAATGCCCAGGAAGGAAGCCGTATTTGTATAGGATCCCGGCGAAGTAAGTGTTGCCAGCATGGTATTAAAATCCAGTGTGCCGGAAGCGGAAGAAAGCACCAGGATACCAATTAAAAAACCCAGGTCGGCAAAACGGGTAACAATAAACGCTTTTTTGGCAGCAGCTACAGCAGATGGCCTGTCGTAGTAATAACCGATCAGCAGGAAGGAGGAAACACCCACCAGTTCCCAGAAAATATAGGTCTGGAAAAGATTGCAGGAAAGAACCAGGCCCAGCATGGAAAAAGTGAATAGTGAAAGAAATGCATAATACGTAGGATACCTTTCTTCACCTTTCATGTATGCCAGGCTGTAAATATGCACCATCAGCGATACAAAGGTCACCACCACGATCATCATCGCCGAAATGGGATCGAGAAGAATACCCATATCTATAGATAAAGTATCAGTGAATTGCAACCAGGTGTATTTAATGGGGATGGGTCTTGGATAGAATCCCACACTGCTATTTGCAAAATAATCGTATGCCAGGTAAATAGCCAATGCTGCAGAAGCAAGCATGAACAACGTACCGATGATGCCGGAAGCGGAACCAAACCATTTTCTGCCAAATAATCCCAGCAGGATAAAACCTGCCAGTGGCAGCAGCGGGATAAGTGCTATGAGTGTGGCATTATTCATTCCCTAATACTTTAACTCCTCCGCATTGTCTACGTTCACCGATTTATGACTGCGATATAAATTGATGATAATAGCAATGGCCACAGCTGCTTCGGCAGCTGCAATGGCAATGATGAACAGCGTAAAAAATAAACCATCCATCTTATGCGGCCAGAGATATTTATTAAATGCAATAAAATTGAGATTCACACTGTTCAGGATCAGTTCGATGCTCATGAGCATGGTCACCAGGTTCCTGCGGGTGAGGAACCCGTACACGCCGATAAAGAATAAGGCGGCACTGATAAAAAGTACCTGGAATAATCCGGGGTGCATCAACTTTCTTCTGTTTTGGTTCTCATGGCGATCACAATACAACCCACCATGGCGGCCAGCAGCAGCATACTGATCACTTCAAACGGTAAGGCATAACCGCCGTTCTTTACGTCCAGCATGTTCTTGCCGATCGCGGCAATGTTGGGGTTGATATGTTCCTGCGATGTTTCAAAAAAAATCTGTTCTTTATCATATATCTGCAGCATCACGAGGCCAAATGCACAAAATGCTGCCAGGGCAGCAAATACTTTCCTTCCTAATTTTTGAGCGGGTAGTTTTTCTCCTGCCTGCTGAGTAAGAAAAATGGAAAAAATGATCAACACGGTAATCCCCCCGGCATACACGACGATCTGTACGGCTGCGATGAATTCATATTGCAGCCAGAAATAGATACCGGCAATGCCGACCAGGCAGAATAAAAGGTAAATGGCGGCACGAAAAATATGCCGGGTGGTAACGGACAAAAACCCGCAAACCAGGGTGAGTGCAGCCAGTAAATAAAATATGATATCCTGTCCGTTCATTTATTCTACGCCGTCCATGATCCTGGATCCCGGGTTGTTTAAGATTTTAGTCAGTTTATTCCTGTCGAACACACTATGCTCAAATGTCTGTGCCATTTTGATCGCGTCGGAGGGGCAGGCCTCGATACAAAGATTGCACATGGTACAAAGTTCCAGGTGGTACACCAGCTTGTCGATCGCTTTCTTTTTCTTTCCGTCCGGCATGATCTCAAACTTGGTCACCACTTTGATGGTGCCGTTGGGACAAGCCAGTTCACAAGCCGTGCAGCCGGTGCAGCGGTGCTCGTTCTTCTCGTCATGCGGCATCACCACTTCTCCCTTGAACCGTTCGGGTAAATCCAGTGTTTCGCGGTTGTCAGGGTATTGCTGGGTGATGATCTCTTTGTGATGTGTAAAGTAATAAAAGGTGCGCCGCATACCTTTCCACAATGACCGGATGGCCCCCCAAACATCTTTTATATATTTTACAATCGCCATAAATTGTATGAATTAAGTCAACCAGCTCAATCAGTGGTATTCAGTTGTCAAAAATGCCAGCCTAATATAGCCATTAATGTAACCAATAATAAATTGATCATACTGATGGGCAACAAATATTTCCATTCCAGGTTCAGCAATTGATCGATCCTCATTCTTGGAAAAGTCCAGCGAAACCACATGATCACGAAAATGAGGAAAAATGTTTTTCCAAAAAACCACAAACTGGAGGGGATATAGTCCATCACTTTGTTAAATCCTGTCCAGTTGCCAATATGCAAAGGCATCCATCCTCCCAGGAATAATGTTGCCCCAATGGCACACACAATAAATACATTCACATATTCTGCCAGAAAGAAAAGAGCAAACTTCATTCCTGAATATTCGGTATGGAAACCTGCTGTTAGTTCCGACTCCGCTTCTGCCATATCAAAGGGGGCTCTGTTCGTTTCCGCAGTTACCGCAATGATGAATGTGATAAAAGCAATAATGACCGGGATATGTCCTTTAAAGATCCACCAGCCATTGGCCTGCGATTGAATGATCTCTGATACCTGCAAACTGCCAGCCATAACAACTACAGATAAAACCGATAGCCCGGCGGATAATTCATAACTCACGATCTGCGCACCACTGCGCATGGCACCCAACAATGAGTATTTATTATTGCTGGCCCATCCCGCCATCAAAACACTGATAACAGAGATGGACGAAATAGCTGAAATAAACAATACACCAATGTTCAAATCCCACAACTGGAAATCTTTTGCAAATGCAATAGGCGCCATCAGCAGCATGGCCACGATCATGGCGATAAAAGGGGCCAGGTTGAATAACAACTTATCTGACCCGGAAGGTGTCAGCCCTTCTTTCACCAGTAGTTTTAATGTATCGGCGAGGGATTGTAAAGACCCTTTCGGTCCCACACGATTGGGCCCGAGACGGATCTGCATCCAGGCAGAAACCTTTCTTTCCATGATCACCAATACCAGGCCCAGCATGGCAAACAAAGTGATTACCAGTACCCCGGCAATGACCATTTCAATGATCAGTGTCCAGGTGGGGTTGAAGTTTTGGCTCAACCAATCATGAACGTCTTTTGATATATTCGAAAAACTCCACATTCAATTTCAAAATTTCTACCTGTCAATATCCGGTATCACCAGGTCCAGTGTTCCCATTGCTGCGATCAGGTCACCGATCTTTCCACCCCTTATCATATGGTCCAGGATAGAAAGATTGGAAAAACCCGGCGAACGGAATTTGATCCGGTAAGGAGTGGTGCCACCTTCGCTCACGATATATACACCCAGTTCGCCACGGGCTGTTTCCACTCTTGAATAAAACTCTCCCTTTGGTAATTTCAATACGGCTTTGGTCTTGGCCTGGAAATCACCTTCAGGGATATTATCGATCAGTTGTTCAATTATTCTGATAGACTGGTGCATTTCACGTAATCGCACCATGTATCTTGCAAAGGAATCGCCGCCTGTTTCCAGCACTTCATCAAACTCCAGCTTATCATATACTTCGTATGGGTATAATTTGCGGATATCACAACTTACACCGCTTCCCCTGGCCACGGGCCCGGTACAGCCCCAGGATATCGCATCTTCGGGTGATATATAGCCAACATTCTTCATCCGGTTCTGGAAGATCACATTGCCTGTTACCATTTCATCGTATTCATGCACTTTACGTTTATACAATTGCATGAAATCCTTTACTCTTTTCCGGAAATTTGGATGAATGTCCTGCATTACTCCACCAGGTACCATATAGTTCATGGTCAACCGGGCCCCGCAGGTTTCTTCCATAATATCATTGATCGATTCCCGTTCACGAAAAGCATGAAAGAAAGGAGTGAAGGCGCCGAGGTCCATGGCCATGGCCCCCCACCATAATTCATGGGAGGCAATGCGGGTCAGTTCATCCATTAATACACGGATCACCTGTGCCCGGGGGGGTATTTCCACCTGTAATCCTTTCTCTACGCATAGGGCACAGGCATGGTTATTAATATGTGCCGATAAATAATCCATCCGGCTGGTAACATAAATAAACTGGCGGTAGGTAAGGCTTTCACACATTTTCTCGATAGACCGGTGGATATAACCCAGGTGCGGCTCTACTTTCTTAATAGTTTCACCGTTCAATGTAATGACCAGGTGCAACACGCCATGCGTGGCCGGGTGTTGCGGCCCTACGTTAATAATAAAATCTCCGGCCCCCCCGCCCCCCAAAGGGGGGATATCGGAAGAATCTTCAACTATGATAGTTTCTCTATACATCAGCTATTATCTATCGCTTTTAACTTCTTACTTTTTCTGTTCTGCTGTTCTATTGCTCCTCAGTTCTGCTGTTCTATTGTTCATCTGTTCTATTGTTCCTCTGTTCTCCTTTTCTATAATCTGATCATATTCACCGGGTCTTCAAAATCCTTTCGCATCGGGTTCTTTCCTTCCCATCCATCCGGCAAAATCAGTAAACGCAGATCTGGATGATGCAGGAAGTTGACACCAAACATTTCATAGACTTCTCTCTCATGAAATTCGGCTGTGCGCCATATATGCGATACGGTTTCTATTTCAGGGTTGTTCCTGTCCAGTTTTGATTTTACCACAAGTGTATGCCTGAATGCTGTGGAACTGAGATGGTACACCATGGTCAAATGTGTTTTCCAATCGATACAGGTGAGGCAAAAAAGATAATTGAAAAATAAAGACTCATCATGACGGATTTTTTCTGCTACAGAAAGCCACTCACCGGGTTCAATAGTAATAGTAACCCATCCCGTACCGGCCGGTTCGGCGCTTTCTTCAAAAGCAGCAGCCGGAAATAGTGTTGTTATGGCAGCTTTTAATGATTCGTTAGTCATGTTCTTTATCCTTGCGGATCTGCTCTCTTGTCAGCCCGCCTTTTATTTTTTCCTGTAGCGTGATCAGGGCATGCAATAACGCTTCCGGGCGGGGTGGGCAGCCGGCCACATACACATCCACCGGTATCACATGGTCTGCACCTTTCACCACCGAATAAGTATTATAGAAAAAAGGGCCGCCACTGATCGCACAGGCCCCCATGGCGATCACATATTTAGGATCTGCCATCTGGTCGTACAATCTTTTTAATACCGGGGCCATCTTATTTACAATCGTACCGGCAATAATAATTACATCAGCCTGCCTGGGCGTGGCACGGGCCACTTCAAACCCGAACCTGGAAAAATCATATTTAGCGGAAGCAGTGGACATCATTTCAATGCCGCAGCAACTGGTGGCAAAAGTCAATGGCCAGAGGGAATTGGCCCTTGCCCAGTTGATCAGATCGTCGAGTTTGCTCAGCGCCACATCGGTACCGCCAATATTGTGTACTTCCCCCGGAAATGTTTGTGCTATTTTTTTTTGATCAGTCATGAACTATTGTCTATTAACTTTCATCTATCATCTGCATTTATCCTACATCCACTTCAGCGCACCTTTCTTGTGCGCATATAAGAATCCGATAAAGAGAATGAAAAAGAAAATAACGATTTCTACCAGTGCCACCCATCCAACATTCTTTGCCACCACTGCCCAGGGATATAAAAAGATAAGCTCCACATCAAAGATCAGGAATATCAGGGCGAATAAATAATAACCCACATTAAATTGGGCCCATGCTTTTCCCTGCGTGGGAATACCACACTCGTAGGGTTCACCCTTTTGCTTATTGGTGGTAGCTTTCAGTAATACTTTTGAGATAAGGATAGCGATGCCCGAAAAGGCTATGGCAGCAAGTATCAATACAATGAGTGAGGAAGCACCCATAAGAATTTGATTTGTACGAATATAATAACTAAGTACTAAATACAGGCAAGCATTTATACTCACCGTATATGATAATTATCACCCATACAATTCCTGGTGAATCGATTTCTTATCATAACCCATTTCCACGATCTTTTTCTTGGCATCATCGATCATATTCTTCCAGCCACACAAAAAGAAAGAGGCGGGTTGTTTGTCGCGGCAGCGTTCTTCATAAACAGGATGTACATATCCCTGTAATCCCTCCCACTGTTCGCGGGATAAGGTAGGCAGGTAGTGAAAACCGGGCATTTTTTCCTGCAGTGCTTTCAATTCATCGTAATATAATAAGTCCGTTCGGGTGCGGCAGCCGAATACCAGGAAGATGTTTTTGAAACTTTTTTTATGAAGGTAAATATGATTAACCATGCTCCTGAACGGGGCCAGCCCTGTACCGGTACAAATAAGAAAAACATCATTTTCCAACACCTCAGGCAGTACAAACACTCCCTGGGCGCCCCGAAATGTCAGTTCACTGCCCACACTTACTTCGTTAAACAGGTAGTTGGTGCCCAATCCGTCTGGTAACAATACAATGATCAGCTCAAAAACATTGGTCCCATCCGGCCAGGATGCGATAGAATAGCTTCTCCATCGCTTGTTGGGCTTTTCGTGAATGGGCAGGTCCAGCGTAACAAATTGGCCGGGTGTAAAATCAAAGACCTCCAGTTCAGGCACTTCTATCCAGAATCGTTTGGTGCTGCTGTTATGATCTTCAATCCTGATCACTTTACCTTTTCGCCAGGGTTGCAATGCCATGAAAAGTTGATTTTTATAAAGATATATTAATATTATTTTCCGGTTATACGCAAAAGGAAAATTGTTGCAATGAAGTATATTTGCACTTCGCATGAGTGTTCGGGATTTGCTGGTACAGTATCAAAACACCCCCCGCCTTTTTCAATTGGCGGACAAGCTTTCTTTTGCCCAGCCTCAAAAAATCTATCTTAAAAATTTACAGGGGAGTTCCTCTCAGTTTGTGGTGGCAGCTGTTTTCCAGCATGATGCCAGTTCTCAGCTCAATCACCTGGTGATACTGAATGATGCGGAGGAAGCCGCTTATTTCCATAACTCGCTGGAGAATCTCACGGAAGCGCTCGATATATTCTATTTCCCCTCTTCGTTTAAACACAGGAAAAACTACCAGCTGCTGAACTCATCACATGTGATGCTGCGGACAGAAGCACTGACAAAAATTGCCACCGGGGGAAATAAAAAGATCATCGTCACCTACCCCGAAGCTTTATTTGAAAAAGTGGTGTTGCCCGATACACTTTCTTCCAATATTATTCATATTAAGTCAGGCGACTCATTGGATGTTTCACAACTATTATTAAAGCTGGCCGATTATGGTTTTGAAAGGACCGATTTTGTATACGAACCGGGCCAGTTTGCCATACGGGGAGGCATACTCGATATTTATTCATTTGGTAACGAAAAGCCATACCGGGTGGAGTTGTTTGGCAACGAAGTGGATTCGATCCGTATCGTGGACCCGGAAACACAGCTTAGCGAAAGAAAACTGTTGCAGGTAAGCATCATTCCCAATGTGGATACCCAGTTCGACAGTGCTGACAGGATCTCCCTGTTCCATTTCCTCCCGGAGAATACCGTTACCTGGATACAGGATGCGGAACTCTGCCGGGAAAAACTGGCCGATTGCGAGGATGACCTCGAAGCTTTTTTAAGGATGCAGGAAGAAGCGAAAGCAGCGGCCGCTGCAGCTCCACCCACCCGCAGATCAGCACAGTCCGCATCGGCAGAAGAAACCGACGACCGCCTGGTGAAAAAAGATATCAGTAAAGATGATTTTATCAGCTCCGCTGATCTTCATGAAAAGCTCAATATGCGGCACCTGGTGGAATTCGGCTACCAGTCATTCCTGGCCAATGTGGAGATCGAATTCAAAACAAAAGAGCAGCCCTCGTTTAACCGCCAGTTCGATCTGCTCATCCGCGATCTTAAAAGCTGGGAAGGAAAAGGATTTCAATTATACCTTTTTGCAGAGAACCCCAGGCAATTGGAAAGGCTGCAAAGCATTTTTGATGATCTGAAGGCAGAGATCGTTTTCAACCCGGTCGCCGTTTCCATACATGAGGGATTCATTGATGAAGACCTCAAACTGGTTTGCTATACGGACCACCAGGTATTCCAACGCTATCATAAATACAAGGTAAAACAGGCTTATAACAAGAATAAGGCGCTTACGCTGCGCACCCTGCGGGAATTACAGCCCGGCGATTTTGTCACGCATATCGATCATGGTGTAGGAGTGTACAGCGGTTTGCAAAAACTGGAGGTGAATGGAAGATTGCAGGAAGCCGTACGGCTGATCTATAAAGACAGTGATATTCTATATGTTAATATCAACAGCCTCCATAAAATCGCAAAATATACAGGGAAGGAGGGAAGCGTTCCCAGGATCAATAAACTGGGCAGCGATGTATGGAACAGGTTGAAAGAAAAAACAAAATCAAAGGTTAAAGAGATCGCATTCGACCTGATAAAATTATACGCCAAAAGAAAAGCACAGGAAGGATTTAAGCATACGCCGGATAATTATATGCAAACCGAGCTGGAAGCCTCTTTTATATATGAAGACACGCCAGACCAAAGCAAGGCTGCTGCAGATGTAAAGAAGGACATGGAATCACCCTCACCGATGGACAGGCTGGTTTGCGGGGATGTGGGTTTTGGTAAAACGGAAGTAGCGATCCGTGCTTCTTTCAAGACCTGTGTGGACGGGAAACAGGCCGCCGTGCTGGTGCCCACCACCATTCTGGCTTTCCAGCATTATAAAACGTTTAAAGAAAGATTGAAAGATTTCCCGGTAACGGTGGATTATATCAATCGCTTTAAATCTGCAAAGGAGAGAAAAGAAACGCTGAAAAAACTGGAGGAAGGAAAGATCGATATCATCATCGGTACCCATGGATTGCTGGGCAAAGAAGTAAAATTCAAAAACCTGGGCCTGCTGGTGGTGGATGAGGAACAAAAATTCGGGGTGGCCCATAAAGAAAAGATCAAAACATTGCGTACGGCCGTGGATTGCCTCACACTAACGGCAACACCCATCCCGAGAACGCTGCAATTTTCGCTGATGGGTGCCCGTGACCTGAGTATTATCAATACGCCTCCGCCTAACCGGCAACCGATCCAGACCGAAGTGCAGGTGTACAATGAGGACTTCATCCGCGATGCCATTTATTTTGAAACAGAAAGGGGCGGACAGGTATTCTTTATTTATAACCGTATTGCCGGACTGGCAGAGATGACAGCCATCATCCAGGCACTTTGCCCTGATCTCAGTATTGGCTATGCTCACGGACAAATGGAAGGTCATTTGCTGGAAGAAAGAATTTTGGATTTCATCGACAGAAAATATGATGTGCTCGTCTGTACGAATATTGTGGAAAGCGGCGTGGATATTCCGAATGTGAACACGATCATCGTGAACAATGCCCACCAGTTTGGTTTAAGTGATCTGCACCAGTTAAGAGGCCGGGTGGGCCGCAGCAATAAGAAAGCATTTTGTTACCTGCTATCCCCTCCGATGAGCACTTTGCCTGATGATTCAAGAAAAAGATTGCAAACACTGGAACAGCACAGCGACCTGGGCAGCGGCTTCCAGATCGCCATGCGTGATCTCGATATTCGTGGTGCGGGTAACCTGCTGGGTGGTGAACAAAGTGGCTTTATGGCAGAGATAGGCTTTGAGATGTACCAGAAGATACTGGATGAGGCCATCCGTGAACTGAAACGTACGGAATTCAAAGAATTGTTCAGGGAAGAAATAACGAAGCAGGATGATTTTGTACAGGATTGCACTATCGATACCGACCTGGAGATCCTGATCCCCGATGAATATGTAGAAAGTATCACAGAAAGATTATCACTGTACCAACGATTAGATAACTGTGAGACGGAAGAGGACCTCACCATGATGAAAAAAGAACTGGAAGACCGTTTTGGCGCCCTGCCACAACAGGTGGAAGATCTTTTTATCACGGTCCGCTGCCGTAAACTGGCAGTTGAATTAGGATTTGAAAAAATGTCGCTGAAAGACAATACACTTCGTTGCTATTTTATCAATCGCCCCGACTCACCCTATTTTGAATCGGCTATTTTCCAGAAGATCATTCAATACCTGCAAACCGGTACCAATAAAGCCAAACTCAAACAAACCGGCCGTTTATTCATGCTGATCGCTAACGATATGAAATCCATGGAGGAAATGCACCGCTTCCTCGCCCACATGCACGCGGCTTGTTTTACCAGCCCCGCTATCCCCGTTTAAAGAGATTCCAGATGGTTTTCTTTATACGCTGATTTCTTTGATTCCTTAGGGATATAACATTAAAAATCCGAAACAACCCTCTCCAGCTGAAACTCGATTTTCTCAGTTATTTGTTTTATTTTTAATGTCTTAAACCCCGCTATGAGACCCAATCCAATTCCCTTGATAGCTGCGTGGCTGCTGCTTTCATTTTGTGCAATAGCTCAAACCGATCACCGGTATGATCTGTTATTGAACAGCGGTACGGTCTCCCCCGTAAAAAATATAACTCCCGGTCAAATTGAACAGTTCAATAAAACATCTTCCAGGGCTTCCGGTAAAAGTTTTGCAGTTATTCAATTTGAACAGGTCCCCGGCCTGGCTGAAAGAGCATTGCTATCACAGCAGGGAATTGAGTTGCTGGAATACATTCCCAACTTCGCTTATACCGTTACCATTTCCGGGCCATTGCAGGCCGACAGGCTTTTACAGGTAAAAGCACGGGCCATTCTTGAATTGACAGCAAATCAAAAAATGCAGGCGCCATTGGCCAGGGGTATCCTTCCTTCCTGGGCTGTTCGTACACCAGGAACAGTGGATGTATGGATCAGTTTTCCCCGCACATTTACGATTGCCACAGTACAGCAGGAATTAAGGCGGAAGAATATGGAAGTCATCTCCACGCAATATGCCACTTATCGTATCCTGGCATTGAGAATTCCTGTTCAACGATTGAATGAACTGGCCTTACTGCCATGTATTGAATATGTGCAGGCCATGCCTGCCCCTGATAAATCACTTAACTCCAACAGCATGTATGCTTCCGGTGCCAATGTATTAAGGGCTCCGGTGGCAGTGGGCGGTAAGGACCTGCGGGGACAGGGTGTTGTGATAGGTGTAGGGGAGGATGGCGATGCACAAACGCATATTGATTTTAATAACAGGCTTATCAACAGGGCTGGCGATATACCCAGGGCACATGCCACACACGTAACAGGTACGATCGGTGGTGCCGGTATCATCCAGGAATTATATACCGGCTATGCGCCGAAATCAACCCTGATCGGTCAGCTTTTCTCCGGGAATATTACTAACGCTACAGTATATGTGCAGGACCATGGCATGGTGATCACCAACAATTCTTATGGTTCGGTGGTGGATGATTGCGCTTACAATGGTCTCTATGATCTTACTTCAAGAATACTGGACCAGCAGGCTTTTGATCTGCCCGAATTGCAGCATGTGTTTGCATCGGGTAACGATGGCCTCATTACCTGTTCGCCATATCCGAATGGTTTTAAAACCGTATTGGGAGGTTACCAGGCCGCCAAGAATGTAATTACGGTGGGAAGCGTGGATTATAAGAATGATATCAGTGGGTTTTCCAGCAAAGGACCCGTAAGGGATGGCCGTATAAAACCTGAGATCATGGCACAGGGAGATTTTGTGGCTTCCACCTGGACAAACAATATCTATAGTTATAATAATGGTACCAGTATGGCCTGCCCGGGAGTATCCGGCGGACTGGCTTTGCTGGTACAACGCTACCGTCAATTAAATGCAGGGGCCAATCCTGAAAGCGGATTGCTGAAAGCATTACTGATCAATGGTGCGGCCGACAGGGGTAATACAGGCCCTGATTTTAGATACGGCTTTGGCAGCATGGACCTCGTTCGTTCATTGAAAATGATGGAAGATGCCACTTATTTCAACTCTGCCGTTACACAAGGCAACACTAACACACACACGATAAATGTTCCGGCCAACACAGCGCAACTAAAAGTGATGCTGTACTGGCAGGACCCGCCGGCAGCCATCATGGCCAGCAAAGCCCTGGTCAATGACGTGGACCTGCAGGTAATTACTCCTTCATTATCTACCATATTACCCGCCGTACTGGATACCTTCTCCTCCAATGTAAATAATACCGCTACCACCGGCGCTGATCATATGAATAATATCGAACAGGTGGTGATCAACAATCCCGCATCCGGTAATTACGACCTGAGAGTGATCGGCACTTCCATTGCACAAAACCCATCACAGGAATATTTTTTGGTGTATGATATCATTCCGGAAAGCTTGTTGCTGACCAATCCCGTGGGTAATGAAAGTTTTGTTCCCACCATTATGCCGGCCGGGTTGGATACCATATATATACATTGGGATTCTTATGGCGGGCCTGCCAATACGTTTACCCTGGAGTTTTCCAGCAATAACGGAGGCTCCTGGACCACATTGAATGGCGGCAATCCTATGCCAGCCAATGCAAGAGTGTATAGCTGGGCTGTTCCCAACACACCCACCGATGTTGGAAGGATACGGATCAGCAAGGATGGAACAGCGCTTACACAAACAAGTTCCGCTTTTACCATTACCAGCTGGATCACGGCTTCTTTATCAGCGGTACAGTGCGAAGGTTATATCAGCATAGATTGGGTAAGCGTTCCCGGTGCCACAGATTATGAAGTGATGATGCTGCAGGGAGATGAAATGGTTTCTGTAGCAACTACCACTTCACTCACTTATACATTTAGTGGCCTGTCAAAAGATTCTATTTATTGGGTGACTGTCAGGCCCAGGATCAATGGTAATCCCGGCAGAAAAGCAATAGCACTATCCAGGCAACCTAATTCGGGAAGCTGCGCAGGCTCCATATCCAATAATGACCTGAAGATCGATTCCATTCTTTCGCCCATTAGTTCAGGAAGGGAGTTTACTTCCACTTCATTAGGGGCCAGTGTACCGGTCACGATCCGGATCAAAAACCTGGATGATGCCGTTTCAGCGGGAGCCATTACCGTTAGTTATTCTGTCAACGGAGGAGCACCTGTTGTCGAAAATATCACCACACCTGTTGCAGATATTCCCGCCGGCGGAACATTGGATCATACTTTCGCCACCAATGCCAATCTTTCAACGGTGGGTACGTACAGCATACTCGCAACTGCTACTAAAGCATCAGACCCCGTTACCGTCAACAACAGTAAAACAAGGGTGTATAAACAATTGGCCAATGCATCCATTGCTTCTGGTGACCTTCCCTGGCTGGATGATATGGAGTCGGCAACAGATCAATCCGTGGTGCTTGATCAAATGGGATTGACCGGAAGGGACCGTTATGATTTTGTGAACAGCACCGTGTATGGAAGGTTAAGAACATTTGTGAATACAGGCATCGCTTATTCAGGAAACAAAGCCCTGACCCTGGATATCTTCCGTTACCAGGCTGCTGGTAATGTGGATTCACTGACCGGAACATTCAACCTGGGTACTTTCAATACTGCCACGGATGATATTCGGTTAGATTTCCGGTATAAGAACCACGGGCAAAAGACCCATGCAGCCAACAAAGTTTGGATCAGGGGCAGTGATACAGACAACTGGATAGAAGTGTATGATCTTTTTACCAACCAAAATGCAGCCGATGGATCCTATAAACTTTCATCCAGCATCCAGCTCGCCGATTCACTGGCCGCACACGGACAAACCTTTAGTTCCAGTTTCCAGGTAAGATGGGGCCAATGGGGCCAGTTCATGACCGCTGATAACGAAAGCGGTTCGGGTTATTCCTTTGACGATATCCGTCTTTATCGTGCCATTGATGATATTCAAATGGTAAGCATTGATACACCGGTCGTACTCTCCTGTAATTTCAACAGCACGGTGCCGGTAAAAGTAACGGTGAGAAATACTTCTGATGCGATTGTTAATACTGTACCCCTCATATTGGAAGTGGATGGTGCCGTAGTGGCTACAGAAAATGTTCCTTCTATCCCGGCTAATGATACCGTACATTATCTTTTCAACCCGGGTGTGGCTGATCTTTCGGCCCCCGGCAATCATACCATACGGGTATGGGTGGATTATACAACAGACAATATACCCGAAAATGATTCGGCTGCTATTGAAACGAATAGTCTTCCTTTAGTCACTGCCTTCCCTTATCTCGAAGATTTTGAAACAAATAATGGATATTGGTTCACATCAGCATCCGGCGGCAGTACCTGGGAATACGGTACACCTAATTCAGCCAAAATAAACAGGGCAGCCAGTGGTACTAAAGCCTGGAAGACTAACCGGATCGGTTATTATAACGACAATGAGCTTTCTTACCTGTATTCGCCCTGCTTCAACCTAACTGGCATGACGAACCCCACTATCAGTTTCAGCCTTTCATTGGATATAGAAGATTGTGGCGTTGTGTTATGTGATGCAGCCTGGATGGAGTATTCCACCAATGGAGGCGCCACCTGGACAAAACTGGGGGCCGTGGGGTCCGGCACAAACTGGTACAATAAAAACTATAGCGGCAATCATGTATGGAGCCAGCAGGATTACATACGCTGGCATGTGGCCACCGCTGCATTGCCCACCAGCAATAACAGCAGTCTTCGCCTGCGCTTTGTGTTCGACTCTGATCCCGGTTTGAATAAAGATGGTATTGCCGTGGATGATATTCATATCTATGATAACCTGTATGGTATCTATGATGTAACGGGTACCAGCCCTGTGGTCAATCAAACAGCGAACGGAACCGGGTGGATCGATTTTATTGAAACAGGAACAAATAAATTAATCGCCTCTGTGAATCCAAACGGGCTGAGCATGGGCAGCACAGATGTTCAGTCCTATGTTCATACAGGCGCCGTGCGTATCAACAGCGAACAGTTTTATCATAACCGCAATATCACCATCAAGCCTGCTACGGTTAACCTGGCCGACTCTGCCACCGTTCGTTTTTATTTCCTGGATAGTGAAACAGAAGCGCTGATCAATGCCACCGGGTGCAGTTATTGCTACAAACCTGCCATGGCCTGTGAACTGGGTGTAACGAAATACAGTGATGCGGATGATAATATGGAAAACGGGACTCTGGCCGATAATACACCGGGTAATTACCTTTTCATCAATAATTCCAAAGTGAGATTTGTGCCATTTGATAAAGGATATTATGCTGAATATAAGGTGAGGGATTTCTCGGAGTTTTGGTTAAATAACGGTGGCTTTGACAGGAACCAGCCCCTGCCTGTTAAACTGATCAGCTTTACCGCAAAGAAAAAAGCAACATCCAACGATGTACAGGTGGAATGGATAACCAGCAATGAATTAAATATGGATCATTATGAAGTGGAGATGGCCAGGGGCAATAGTGCTTATCAGCAAAATAGCTTTACGAAGATAGGTGAGGTCATGAGCCAGGGAAATTCCAGCCAGCATCAATATTATAGTTTTACGGATACAGAACCTGGTAAGTCGGGCATACGGTATTACAGGCTTAAGATCGTGGATATGAATGGAACGATCAGTTACTCGGCGATCAGGCCGGTCATTTTCAATGATGAAATAAAATGGCAGGTATCGCCCAATCCATCTTCTGCCCGCTTCGATCTGCTTTGCCAGGCTGCAGAAGGAACAACGATCGCTGTCAAAGTATATGACCTGAATGGCAGGGTGGTGACGGAGCAGCGGACAATCGCCAATGGCTTTGTTCAAAAGATCAGCGTAGAACTGGGAGCCCGTTATGCCAATGGTCTTTATTTACTGGAGGCTGCAGCAGGCAGCCGGAAAGAGATATTCAAACTGGTGAAACAATAAAAAACCTGTTCTGGAAACAGAACAGGTTTCAAATATGGTAATATATCGGTATAAGCGCTCTTACCAGCCTTGTTTGGCAATACCGGCTTTAATCGCGGCCATTGCTTTCTCTTCGCCCATCAGTGTTGTCAGCTTATTTCCTTTCCCGTCATGGCCCTGGGCCATATAAGCACCTTTAGCGGTCTTGGTGATAACGGCATCCAGCATTTCCACTCCTTTCTCTTTGGTTTTTACATTGTAGGCGGTGATTTTTACATCAGACATGGTTAATAGTTTTTGAGTTAGTAAAGGTTGAAATTACGCCATCCGGCCGTTTTGTAGACGAAAATTTACAAAACTAAATATAAAAGTCCTGCAGATGCAGGACTAATTATCTTATTATCAAACAATTATATATTAAACATCCAACTTTGCATATTTTGCATGGCTCTCAATAAATTCCCTTCTCGGGGCTACTTCGTCGCCCATGAGCATGCTAAAAATACGATCCGCTTCAGCGGCGCTTTCAATGGTTACCTGCTTCAGCGTACGGGTATCCGGGTTCATGGTAGTGTCCCATAATTGGTCTGCATTCATCTCTCCCAGGCCTTTATAGCGCTGAACGGTAACCGAATCTTCTTTACCACCACCCAGCCTTTCTACCCATGCCTTACGCTGATCTTCATTCCAGGCGTAAGACTGCTCTTTACCTTTCTTAACGAGGTAAAGGGGCGGTTGGGCGATATAAACATATCCCTGGCCCACCAGTTCAGTCATATAGCGATAAATAAAGGTCAATATCAATGTGGCGATATGTGATCCGTCCACATCGGCATCGGTCATAATGATCAGCTTATGATAACGGAGTTTGGTCAGGTCAAGCGCTTTGGGATCTTCGGGCGTACCCAGTTTAACTCCCAATGCTGTGAACATATTCCGGATCTCTTCATTATCGTAGATCTTATGTTCCATGGCTTTTTCCACGTTCAGGATCTTACCCCTGAGAGGAAGAATCGCCTGGAAACTTCTGTCGCGGCCCTGCTTGGCTGTACCGCCTGCTGAATCACCCTCAACGAGAAATAATTCGCAGCGTTCGGGGTCACGGTCGGAACAATCGGCCAGTTTACCGGGAAGTCCACCACCCGTGAGCACTGATTTTCTTTGTACCAGTTCCCTTGCTTTTCGGGCAGCCGCTCTTGCCTGTGCCGCAAGGATCACTTTATTGATGATGTTCTTAGCGTCTTTTGGATTTTCTTCCAGGTAGGCATCCAGTACTTTGGAAACAGTGGTATCCACCACACCCATTACTTCGCTATTACCCAGTTTGGTCTTTGTTTGTCCTTCAAATTGAGGTTCGGGTACTTTTACAGAAATAATTGCACTCAGCCCCTCCCTGAAATCATCCCCTTCAATCTCCACTTTAGCTTTATCAAACAAACCATTCTTATCACCATAATTCTTAAACACTCTCGTCAGCGCCCTTCGGAAACCCGCCACATGGGTACCCCCTTCAATGGTGTTGATGTTGTTGACGTAGGAATAGATATGCTCATTGTAGGAATCGTTATAATTTAATGCCACATCCACGGCTACATTGGTAACGGGGTCATGACCTTCCACATATAGTATTTTTGGAATAAGAGCATTGCGGCCCGCACTCCGGTCCAGCATTTCCACAAATTCCACAATGCCGCCTTCGCTGTAGAATTTCTTGGTGATAGGCTGGTTATTCTCATCCAGTTCACGAAGATCGGTGATGGTGATATTCACCTTACGGTTCAGGTAGGCCAGTTCACGCAAACGGCTTTCAAGGATATCACGGTTATAGGTTGTTGTGAGGAAGATGCTGGCATCCGGCCAGAAATGTACTTTGGTCCCTGTAAGATCGCTGATACCTGTTTCTCTTACGGCATATTGCGGTACACCGATATGATACTCCTGTTCAAATGTTTTTCCTTCCCGGTTAACAGTAACGAGTAGTTTGGAGCTTAATGCATTTACACAGCTTACACCCACACCATGCAAACCCCCGGATACTTTATAAGATCCTTTATCAAATTTACCACCGGCATGCAGCACGGTCATCACCACTTCCAGGGCGGAACGTTTCTCTTTGCTGTGCATGGCAGTGGGTATACCACGGCCATCATCTTCCACAGAAATGGAATTGTCCTCGTGAATGGTAACATAAATATTCTTGCAATAACCCGCCAGTGCTTCATCAATGGAGTTATCTACCACTTCATATACCAGGTGGTGTAAACCTTTCACACCAATATCACCGATATACATCGCCGGACGTTTGCGTACGGCTTCCAAACCCTCTAAAACTTGTATGCTGTCGGCCCCGTAACCGCTGGCGGCTGGGGGCTTTTTTTCTGTTAATTCTGTACTCATAAATGAGGTAAGGTCCTGTCTGTTTTTTGGGAAAAAATGTAACTCACAAATGTACGAAAAAGGGGTGGGTTAACCGGGATTCAGGGACTCTTTTTTATACCCTTTTTTAGGCTTTTTTACCAAAGAAAAATGCCCCGGAACAGGGCATTTTAACACGTTAAAAACAAGGTCAAAAATGTGCGTCAGCGTTTCACGATTTGGGCCACCAGGTCTGCTTCACAGCAAACCTTATTACCCACATAGGTGGTTCCCTTCATTTCACAGATACCACGGCGTATTGGGGCTGACAGCTCCATCTTCAGGATCAGGCTATCACCCGGCCTTACCATATTCTTGAACTTGCAATTATCAATTTTAAGGAAATAAGTGTCGTATTGACCTTCAGGGCTCATATTAATGGCTAATATGCCCCCGCATTGGGCCAGCGCTTCAATCTGCAGCACCCCCGGCATTACGGGGTTATTGGGAAAATGGCCCTGGAAAAACCATTCATTAAAAGTTACATTCTTTACGCCTACAATATGCGAATCGCTTAATTCAATGATCTTATCCACCAGCGCAAATGGATAGCGGTGGGGTAATTTTTTCTCGATGTATTGCTGATCGTACACCGGGGGTTGATTAGGATCATATACCGGCACACCCCGGGTATGCTTGTTCTTCTTGATGTATTGTTTGATCTTTTTGGCAAACTCCACATTGGTACTGTGCCCCGGCCTGTTGGCAATGATATGCCCTTTGATAGGATAACCGATCAGGGCAAGGTCTCCCACCACATCCAATAATTTATGACGGGCAGGTTCGTTGGGAAAACGCAGCTCCAGGTTGTTCAGGTATCCTTCGCTCTTCACTTCGATCTTGTCTTTCTTGAATATTTTCTGCAAACGGGCCATTTCTTTTTCATCCACTTTCTTGTCCACGATCACAATGGCATTATTCACATCACCTCCCTTGATAAGATTATGGTCCAAAAGCATTTCCAGTTCATGCAGGAAACAGAAAGTGCGGCAGGGAGCGATCTCCTTTTTGAAATCGCAGATATGCTTCAAACCGGCGTGCTGTGTACCTAATACCGGTGAATTAAAATCGATCAGTGTGGTAACCTGGTATTCTGTTCCGGGCATAGCCACCATTTCCACCCTTTTCTTTTCGTCGTAGTAGTATATGTTCTGGTCGATCGAGTACCACACTTTTGCAGCATCCTGCTCCACGATACCGGCTTCTTCAATCAATTCCACAAAGGGCTCAGAACTGCCATCCATGATCGGCATTTCAGGGCCATTTATCTCCAGCAGGCAATTATCGATACCCATACCCACCAAAGCAGCCAGCACATGTTCAACAGTACTTACTTTGGCGCCATTGCTTTCCAGGGTAGTGCCACGGCTTACATCGGTCACCAGGTCGCAGTCGGCTTTAATGACCGGTTGGCCGGGCAAATCAGTACGTTTGAACTGGAAACCAAAACCGGGAATGGCCGGATTCAAAGTCAGGTCAGCCATCACACCTGTATGCAAACCTGTTCCGGAAATAGTAACCGGGCTTTTAATTGTATGCTGTTTATCTGGATTGAAGTTAGAAGACATAATACTGTCAAGATATGTTTTATTTTCTGTTGTGCTGATCATGGAAGCAAAGATACAGGATGGAAGGAAACTGGCTAATTAGTAGTATTTCAGGTAGTGTATCAGCGATTCAGTGCTTCTGTGGCTATAATTTTTGCCTCCCGAATCTCCGGGAGAGACACTGAAAGACAGAAAATTAATTTTTTTAATGATTTGTATTGTATCCAAACTGATACACTACTGTGTTTCAACATGAAATTTCTTTGATCAGGATTTTAGGATACATCCAACTGCTAACTATAAAATATCCCGGTTATGCAGTCACCCCGGACCTGACCCGGGGTCTGTTTAATTGGACCTCTTTTTGATGTTACACTTTTTCACCCAGCAATTGTTTGATCAATGCTTCCAGTTCTTTGATCCTTTTTTCCAGCTCTGGTAATTTGCGGCTGATCGCCTGGCTGCGTAAGGCAGACGTATAATCATAGGCCGGAGATCCTGTTACGGCCTTTCCTGCATCCACGGTTTTGCTAACACCACTTTGTGCATTGATCCTGGCCCCGTCGCCGATCTGGATATGCCCTACAATACCGGCCTGTCCTCCGATCATCACTCCCTTACCGATCTTGGTGCTGCCGCTCACACCGGCTTGCGCAGCAATAACAGTACTGTTGCCTATTTCCACGTTATGGGCGATCTGTATCAGGTTATCCAGTTTAGCGCCTGCCTTGATAACGGTAGAACCAATAGTGGCCCGGTCGATCGTGGAATTGGAACCAATTTCAACATTATCCTCAATCAATACATTGCCGATCTGTGGTACTTTTTTAAAACTGCCATCGGGTTGCGGGGCAAAGCCAAATCCATCGCTGCCTACAATAGTGCCTGCATGAATCGTCACATTGTTCCCGATCACGCAGTCATGATAGATCTTTACACCGGGATGAATGATGCAGTTGTTGCCTATGCTCACATTATCGCCAACAAATACGTTGGGATATAACTTGCTGTTGTTACCTATTTTCACATGTTCGCCGAGATAAGTAAAAGCGCCAATGAAAACATTATCGCCATGCGTGGCGGTTTTGGCAATATAAACGGGTTGCTGAATGCCACTCATTTGTTGCTGCCGTATCTCCTGGTATTTGCTGAGCAAAGTGGCAAAAGCCGTGTAAGCGTCGGCCACCCGGATCAATGTGGCTTTTACAGGTTGTTTCGCTTCGAAATTTTCGTTCACAATGATTACCGAAGCTGCAGTACTGTATACATAATCTTCATATTTGGGATTGGCGAGAAAACTAAGCTGACCTGCACTGGCCTCTTCAATTTTTCCAAAGGAGTTCACGGTTACCTGGGGGTCTCCTTCGATCTTACCACCAACGATAAGAGCTATCTGGGATGCTGGAAATTGCATATATCTGGTTTCTGGTTGCTGGTTATGCGTAACTAGCAACGGTAGTAACAAATGTAATATTTTTTTACAGCCCCGCTCAGGTTATGCTGTATCAGCGCATTATCCACCTGCGAAATATCCTTTATACTGCCGTCTTTGAACAAAATATTGATGCGTTCATCGCCGGGATCATACGTAGTATTGCTTGTTTCGCCGGTAAAAACAAAATAATCCAGGTCTTTTTCATCAATATCAAGGGCAACACGCAACTCTTTTCTTTTCTGCGCCAGGAATTCCCCGTCTACCGGGTCGGCCTGCAGCTTCACTTTAAACAAATTTCGTTCCACCATGGAGCGGCATAAACGGCTTAAAATCTTATCAGGATGGCGGCTCCAGTTTTTGATCGTGGCCATCACATCATGATCATCCAAACGGCAAAAGGTATCCAGGTGCTGCTCCATGGAGTTTTGAGCGGTAAATTTTTGTAAAAAGAAATCAAAATCATCCGATGCAGCCGTTACTGTTACTCCTTCTGCGATCAGTTGTTTGGCCCGGCGAATGATCTTTACCAGCATCATCTCTGCCGACAGGACGGTTTTATGGAGATATACCTGCCAGTACATGAGGCGGCGGCTGACGAGAAATTTTTCAATGGAATAGATCGCTTTTTCCTCTACCATCAGGTTGCCGTCCTTTACAGCCAGCATTTTGAGGATACGATCATAGCCTATTACCCCCTCCGCCACCCCGGTAAAAAAACTATCCCGGTTCAGGTAGTCCATCCGGTCCACATCCAATTGGCCGGATACCAATTGGTAAAGAAATTTTTTAGGGTGTTTGTTCGTAAAAATATCTATAGCTGTTTGCAGCTGCCCCTTGAACTCGGCATTCAGTTTTTGCATCAGCAAAATAGAAATGGATTCATGCTCTACCCCTTTGATAAGTTCATTTTCCAGGGCGTGAGAAAAGGGCCCGTGACCCACATCATGCAAAAGGATCGCCACTTTCGCACCCAGTTCTTCCTCCGGGGTAATCGCAACTCCTTTGTTTTTTAATTCAGAAAGGGCGATACTCATCAGGTGATAGGCGCCCAGTGAATGATGCAGCCTCGTATGAACGGCCCCGGGATACACCAGGTGTGCAAACGCCATCTGGTGAATATTGCGCAGGCGTTGGTAAACCGGGTGGGAAATGATCTGCAATATCAACGGGTGGTCGATCGTAATAAAACCATATACCGGGTCGTTGATGATCTTGCGGACTGGGGTCATTGTTGCTGTTTTGTTAAAGGCAAGGCGACAAAAATACAAAGCCAGACTTTAAAAAGCTATTTTTGACGGGTGCTGGTTGCTGGTTCCTGGTTTTTGGTTCTCACAAAGCGGCCCATTTCAGAAGAATCAGAAAACTACAGTTTTAAGGGACCTGACCAGCAACAAGTAACCAACAACTAACCAAAATCCAAAATCTAAAATCAAAAATCCCCTTACAGTATGGCCTTAGCGAAAATCATTTGGGTGGATGATGAAATAGAAAGCCTGCAATCGCAGAAATTATTTTTAGAAAATAAAGGATACGAAGTACAAACTTTTACCAATGGCTTTGATGCCATTGATTTTGTAAAAGATAATCCCGTGGATGTGGTATTGATCGATGAAAGCATGCCTGGTATCACCGGTTTGGAAACGCTGGCCAAGATCAAAGAAATCAATCAATCCCTGCCTGTGGTGCTGATCACCAAAAATGAAACGGAGAATCTGATGGATGATGCCATCGGATCGCAGATCAGTGATTATCTCATTAAACCGGTTAATCCCAACCAGGTTTGGCTGAGTTTGAAAAAGATCATTGATAATAAAAGACTGGTGGCGGAAAAAACCACAACAGCCTATCAGCAGCAATTCCGTAATTTATTTATGGCGCTCAACAGTAATCCCGATTATAACGAGTGGATGGATATTTACAAGAAACTCGTGTATTGGGAACTGGAGATGCAAAAAAGCGACAGCCCGGAAATGCAGGAGGTATTGCAAAGCCAGAAAAGCGAGGCCAATACTGAGTTTTTCAAATTTGTTTCAAGGAATTATATCAACTGGGTTTCACCGAAAAGCACGGATGGGCCGGTCATGAGCCACTCCCTGTTCAAATTCAAAGTGCTGCCCCATGTGGAGAAGGGAACACCCCTCTTCTTTATACTGATCGATAATCTCCGCTTTGATCAGTGGAAAGCCATTCAGCCCATTTTTGCAGAGAGTTTCCGCATCCTGGAAGAAGATAGTTTTTACAGTATCCTTCCCACGGCCACCCAATATGCCCGGAATGCTATTTTCGCAGGTCTGTTACCGGTAGATATCGAGAAACAATTTCCCGTGCAATGGAAGAACGATGATGAGGAAGGGGGAAAGAATTTACACGAAGAGGAACTCTTCAGGGCGCAGCTGAAAAGACTGGGAAAAGGCGAACTAAAAGTTTCCTATACCAAAGTGGTGAATAACCAGGCGGGCCTGGACCTGGTCAATAATATTCATAACCTGCTGAACAACGACCTGAATGTGATCGTATACAATTTTGTGGACATGCTGAGCCATGCCCGTACTGAAATGGAAGTGCTGAAAGAACTGGCGGGTGACGAAATGAGCTATCGCAGCATCACCACATCCTGGTTTGAACACTCCCCGCTGCACCAGGCCTTGAAAAAGATCGCGGATAAAAATATCAAGATCGTATTGGCTACTGACCATGGAAGTGTTCGGGTGAAAACACCTTACCGGGTGGTGGGCGATAAGCAAACCACCACCAACCTGCGCTATAAACACGGACGCAACCTGAACTATGAACCTAAAGAAGTACTGGCCTTCCGTGATCCCAGGGAGGCGGGGTTGCCGGTCCCTACGATCAACTCATCCTATATTTTTGCCAAGGAAGATAGTTTCCTCTGTTACCCGAACAATTACAATTATTACGTGAACTATTACCGCAATACCTTCCAGCACGGCGGGGTGAGTTTGGAAGAAATGATCGTGCCGGTGATAAAAATGCAGAGCAAATAGTTATTTTTTCTTGCGGCGTATCACCACTTCTTCATTCATCAGTGCGTGCATACGCTGGAATGATTCTTTCAGACCGGCATATTCCTCTTTGGAAAAAAGCGGGCGTTTGATGGAAAACACCTGCGACAGGAAAATATTTCCTGCCGATACAGAATAACTGCGGGAAAAGTAAAAACTGGAATCAGGGGCCCGTACAATGATACTCCTGGGCAGGTGGTCCACTTCAAAGTCCGGGGGAATAGTCATATTGATAGTAAGTATAACCTCCTGGTTACAGCCGAAGTCAATATCCGTTTGCCGGTTCTCCGCAGTGAAGGGGTTTGTTTGTTTAGACGAAAGAAATAAGGGGTTGAAGAAATAATAGTCGTCCGTTTGCTGAGGTTCGTAAGTAAAGGAGATATTTTCGAACAGCGGGTCATCTTCATTCTCAGTCAGCTCCCTTTTGGTAGAGAGGATTTTCAGCCCCTGTGTTTTTTTATCAAAATATTTTTCGTCTTTGTTATCGTCATCTTCAATAGTGGAATCCAGGATATAGGATTTGGCATAATTATAATGCTGCAGGGAAGCTTCTCCTTCTATCCTGCCATTGTCTTTTATTTCGCAAAAGAGGTTGATGCTTTGTTTTAATAGGGGACGTTCATCACCCACCATAAACCAGTCCATATTATTGGGCCGCAGCAGCAGTACTTCACGGTTCATTATATTGAGGGGTGGCGTATTGAACGACTGAAACTTCAGGCTGGCGTCCAGGATAAAATACTTGCTGGAATCTGCCACCGCCACCACATCCAGTCCATTTAACTGGCTCATGCTGGGAAAATCCTTGCTGATCAGTCCATTTTCACGGGTACTGACCAGGATGGGGTAACATATTACATCCGATTTTGCCAGCAGGTTCAACAAGATTACATTGATATCTGCCGTATTTCCAGCTTTGTTTTTCCAGGTTTCCAATATGTCTTCCGGCCTGGAAGTTTGTTCTGTTTTTTGGGGTACCGATTTTCTTACAGTATCATAAATAAATTGTATTCTGTCTGTCATCGAAACAATTCGTTTGGCGGAGTCAATGATCTGCTGCGTGCCCGGGATTTCTTTTTGGATCTGCCCGCCCAACCTTTCAGAATTCAGGACATAGTCGCCGATGGATTTCCATACAACATTGGAAGCGGTCAGCGAAGTGACCATGAAATTACTCCGTGGAATATGGTGGAAGATCATTTTCATCTGGTTGTCCTTTTTGGAGCTCATAAAAGGTTCCGGTTTGAAGGAAAGGATATTCTCCCTGAAATAGGTGGTCCTCCGGAACTGGTCGTATTTAATCAGCACAGTAGTTCTTGCCACTGTATCTGAGCCAAACAATTTTTCTTTCACCAATGAGGAAACGGGGGTGGTAATGATCAGCGAAGAATAGAGGGAAGGTATTTCAGTTTGAATAAGCCAGGGGTCCAGATGGAACATATCGTTCTCAATACGGATATAACTGTATTCCACCACACTGCCGGGTTTCAGATTGGGAAAAGTGAAGTTGACCATGCCCACATATTCAGAAGCTTTTTCCTTATAGAAATCTTTTTTCTCCAGCTTTTCTGTTACGATCTTACCGGAAGCATCCAGGCTGTAAACAATTGCTTTCAATTCTTTGATCTTGGCAAAACCCCGTTTGCTCAGATAAGGTATTTTAATACTGGCATGCTCATACCCTTTTTCGTTATAGATCTTGATGCGGACCCGGGTTTCCATTTTGAGGCGCATTCCATAATCAGACATGCTGAAATCTGTTTCTTCCACATCAAATATCTTCATCGCTGCTGCATGAGGCTCGATAGGGCAGGAGCTTTGTTTCAGTTCTTCCAGGGTAATTTCTCCGAAATCCGGTAATTTCTTTTGTGCAGCAAGAGAGGTAACGAACAAAAGTGCAGTGAACAGGTATATGGCTTTTTTCATAAAGGGTGATTGATTTAAAGATAAATACTTGGGTCCAATCTTCATACAGTTACTCTATACCATTTTTTGGGTATTTCTGTGGATAATATTTCATTAAATCAGGGCAGGGCGGGTTAAATTTGCCTTATGAAGTACACCCAAACAACCCTTGATAAACTGGAAACCATCACAGAAGAAGCGGGATATGTGCTGCGTTACGAAAGGGGCACTTTCCAAAGCGGTTATTGTATCCTTGAATCCAGAAAAGTGGTGGTGCTGAATAAATTCCTCCAAATTGAAGGAAGGATCAATACGCTGATCGATCTGATACCGCAACTGGAAATACATCCTGAAAATCTTACGGAAGAGTCTGCTAAATTGTATGCACAGATCATCTCCAAACTGCAGGCGGAAGAAAACGGTGATTAAACAATAACTTTACCGGGTGACCTGCCCTCCACTCAAAATAACATTTCTCGGCACAGGCACCAGCAGTGGTGTGCCCATGATCGGGTGTGATTGTGAGGTTTGTACTTCGCCGGATAAAAAAGACAAGCGCCTCCGGTCCAGCATACTGGTACAATCCGCAAAGACCTCACTGGTGGTGGATACGGGTCCTGATTTCCGTTATCAAATGCTGCGGGAAAAGATCAAAAACCTAGATGCCGTCATTTTCACTCATCCGCACAAAGACCATCTCGCGGGGCTGGATGATATCCGGGCTTTTAACTTTATTCAAAAAAAACCGATCAGTATTTATGCAGATTCCCTGACGGAAGAAGCAGTACGCCGTGATTTTTATTATGCTTTCAGTGATACAAAATATCCCGGGATACCGGAACTGGACCTTCACACGATCACCCTGGAACCATTTGTGGTGGGAGATATACCGGTTACACCCATATTGGTATGGCATATGAAAATGCCCGTGATGGGGTTTCGGTTTGGGCGCTTCACCTATATCACCGATGCCAATCGTATTGAAGAAACGGAAAGGGATAAGATCAGGGGAAGCGAGGTGGTGGTATTAAATGCACTTCGCAAACAAAAACATATTTCACATTTTACCCTGGAAGAAGCCATCGAAGTGGTTGCCGATCTGAAAGTGCCCGCTGCTTACTTTACCCATATCTCTCACCAGCTTGGTCTCCACGCAGAAACAGAGGCCGGATTGCCGGATGGTATGCATCTGGCCTTCGATAGATTAGTCCTTGAATTCAAACAGGATAGAGACCGCTCATAAAAATTGATACTAACACTTGTTAGTTTTATGAGAATTGTATTATCTTGCACTGCCTTTAATGATTGCTTGCATAATTATTAGAAGGCCGAGACTGTGCCACCCCTCCCGGTTATTGCCTGGATCGTGTGGCACAGTTATATAAATGAAATGCCCGAAACACCAACGATCTGTTTTAATATGAATTTTCAAACCTCCGAACTCACACAACAAGTGGCCCAAACGGCCCGCGATTTCGCTCAGCAGCATATTAAGCCCTATGTAATGGAATGGGACGAAAGCCAGGATTTTCCGGTCCATGTTTTTAAGGAAATGGGAAAACTGGGATTAATGGGCGTGCTGGTACCTGAACAATACGGTGGGGCAGGCCTCACTTATTTTGAATACAAAACAGTGATAGAGGAAGTTTCAAAAGTTTGCGGATCTATCGGACTAAGCCTGGCTGCACATAACTCGCTTTGTACCGGCCATATCATGACATTTGGTAACGAAGAGCAAAAGAAAAAATGGTTGCCCAAACTGGCTACTGCCGAATGGATTGGTGCATGGGGATTAACAGAAGCCAATACCGGCAGCGATGCAGGTAATATGAAATGCACAGCGGTGAAAGAAGGCAACGATTGGGTGATCAATGGTACTAAAAACTGGATCACACATGGTAAAAGTGGTGATATAGCCGTGGTGATCTGCAGGACAGGTGAACCCAGGGCCAAAAATAATTCCACTGCCTTTGTAGTAGAAAAAGGAACAAATGGCTTTGGTGCCGGAAAGAAGGAAAACAAGCTGGGTATGCGTGCCAGCGAAACTGCAGAAATGATATTTGATAATTGCCGTATTCCGGATGCCAATCGTTTGGGGGAAGTGGGAGATGGATTCAAGCAGGCGATGAAAGTATTGGATGGCGGAAGGATTTCTATTGCGTCCTTATCATTAGGTATTGCCAAAGGCGCTTATGAAGCAGCCTTAAAATATTCGCAGGAACGTTACCAGTTCGATCAGCCCATATCTAATTTCCAGGGCATATCCTTCAAACTGGCAGATATGGCCACCGAAATTGCCGCGGCAGAATTACTCACCCTGCAGGCTTGCGACCTGAAAGAACGCAAACAGCCCATGACCAAAGAAGCCGCGATGGCAAAGTACTATGCCAGTGAAGTGGCGGTGAAGGTGGCCAATGATGCGGTGCAGGTATTTGGGGGTTATGGATATACCAAAGATTTCCCGGTGGAGAAACATTATCGCGATGCAAAACTCTGTACTATCGGGGAAGGTACCAGTGAGATACAGAAACTGGTTATTTCAAGAGAAGTGCTGAGGTGATCCTTGTCACCCTGAGCCTGTCGAAGGGAGCCTGTCGAAGGGTGATTAAGGAAATGCTGCCCAGGGGGCCCTAATTCCCATCCCTAATTATCGTGATCTGATAAATCAACTCGATTGATTATCTATATTTCGGCAAGCTCAATATGACAATCAAACCTTATCGACCTGTCCCTTTGTAACTAATTAACCAATTAACCAACTAAAGCAGGAGTGCTCTAACCTGTGAGAGTAACCGCAATAAAAGTTTACCTCTTCATCCCCGGTATCATTTTCCCAAACGCACCCATTTTATTCATATTCTTCATCATGCCCCGCATTTGCTCAAACTGTTTCATGAAGTTGTTGACTTCCTGGATGTCTTTACCGGAGCCTTTGGCAATTCGTTTCTTCCGGCTTCCATCGATCAGGTCAGGGTCAGCCCTTTCTTCCGGAGTCATGGAATTGATCATGGCTTCAATGCCTTTGAAAGAATCGTCATTGATATCCATGTCTTTTATTTTGCCGCCCACACCCGGGATCATACCCAGCAGGTCTTTCATGTTGCCCATTTTCTTGATCTGTTCTAATTGCATTTTGAAATCAGCAAAGTCAAATTTATTCTTACGGATCTTGGCTTCCAGTTTTTTGGCTTCCACTTCATCAAACTGTGCCTGGGCTTTTTCCACCAGCGAAGTAATATCGCCCATGCCCAGGATACGTTGTGCCATCCTTTCGGGATAGAACACATCGAGCGTATCCAGTTTTTCACCGCTGCTGGTAAACTTGATTGGCTTGTTGACGGTGTATTTAATGGATAGCGCCGCACCACCCCTGGTATCACCATCCAGTTTCGTCAATACCACACCGGTAAAATCCAGCCGGTCATTGAAGGACTTGGCAGTGTTCACCGCATCCTGTCCCGTCATGCTATCCACCACAAATAATATCTCCTGCGGATTCACGGCTTTTTTGATGTCTGCCACTTCTGTCATCATGGCTTCATCAATGGCCAGGCGTCCGGCCGTATCCACGATCACCACATTCTTGTTATTACTCTTCGCTGCCTTCACGGCATTGAGGGCAATATCCACTGCGCTTTTATTTTCGGGTTCAATATGGACCGTTACCCCGATCTGCTCACCCAATACCCTCAACTGTTCCATGGCAGCAGGGCGGTAAATATCGGCTGCCACCAGCAGGGGTGATAATCCCTTTTTTGTTTTTAAATAATTGGCCAGTTTGCCGCTGAAAGTAGTCTTACCACTACCTTGTAAACCCGCGATCAGGATCACCGCAGGATTACCCTTCGCATTGAATAGGGCTTCCTCCCCGCCCATCAGCTCGGTGAGTTCATCTTTTACAATTTTCACCATTAGCTGGCTGGGAGAAATGGCATTGATTACTTTTTCACCCACCGCTTTATCCTTCACTTTGTCCGTAAACTCTTTGGCAATTTTATAGTTCACATCAGCATCCACCAATGCCCGGCGGATCTCCTTGACCGTGGAAGCAATATTGAGGTCGGTAATACGGGCCTGCCCTTTGAGGTTCTTAAAGGCGCTTTCTAATTTTTCCTGTAAACTGTTAAACACTTTCGCTAATTCATTTTCGCTGTCACCCTGAGCCTGCCGAAGGGTAATTAATACTTTTTATTCAGGCTTCGGCGAGCTCAGCCTGACAACCATTAACAAAAAAGTGAACATTTAATGTTCACTTTTTTGTTAATGCAAAGATAAGCAGAGTAAAAATTAAATCATGCGCCTAAATAAGTTCTTAAGAGTTTACAACGGTTAGAGGTTTTGAGCTTGGTAATGGCTTTGTCTTTGATCTGCCTTACCCTTTCACGGGTCAGGTTGAACTTTTCGCCGATATCTTCCAGGCTCATAGGGTGGTCAACGCCAATACCAAAGAAAAAGCAGATCACTTCTTTTTGCCTTTCGGTAAGCGTTTTCAGGCTGCGGTCGATCTCTGTTTTCAGCGACTCCTTATGGTCCAGCTCCATGTCTGTTTTTTCGGCATTGGGATTTTCCAGCACGTCGATCAGGGTGTTCTCTTCACCTTCTGAGAGGGGAGAATCCATGCTTACATGGCGGGAATTGATGCCCAGGGTGGAGGATACCTCTTCCAGGTCCATTTCCAGTACTTCCGCCAGTTCTTCTGCAGAAGGCTCTCTTTCATACTGTTGTTCCAGTTGGGAATAGGCTTTCTGGATGCGGTTGGTCAGTCCCACTTTGTTCAGTGGCAGACGAACAATACGGGATTGCTCGGCCAATGCCTGCAGGATGCTTTGACGGATCCACCATACAGCATAAGAGATGAATTTGAAACCGCGGGTTTCATCGAAGCGCTGGGCGGCTTTGATCAGGCCCAGGTTACCTTCATTGATGAGGTCGGGAAGGGAAAGCCCCTGGTTTTGGTACTGCTTGGCTACAGACACTACAAAACGAAGGTTGGCTTTGGTCAATCGGTCCAATGCCCGTTGGTCTCCTTGTTTAATAAGGGTGGCCAGCTTTACTTCTTCTTCGGGGGTAATGAGTTCGACCTTGCCGATCTCCTGGAGGTACTTTTCTAAGCTTTGAGATTCACGATTCGTAATAGACTTCGTGATCTTCAGTTGTCTCATGCTCATAGGTTGGTTTTAAAATGGTGTATTTTAAGGGTTAAAGAATTATAAGTTTTGCGTCGCCTTATACTCTAAAAATACCCACCACAATGTCGTTTTCCGTACAGAAAGTATTGAACTTCAAGGCAATTTATGCAAATATGCAATATGTGCCAAATATATTTTGGTAACTATTTAACGTTTTAAGGCAATAATTTATTTTCCCCTCCCCGGGCCCTTTCCCGGAAGGGCCTGTAAGGCAGCCGGGTAAGGGGAAAAATTACTTATAAAATATTTTGCTACAATCATTATTTAGCTATTATTGCAGCAGGTCGCCTTGTTGGTGGCAAATGAAGAATGAGTAAACAATTATACACTTTAGAATTTCCGGTTCGCTGTTCACCACCTATCCTTTATGAATTTCTCTCCACCCCTGCTGGCTTAGCAGAGTGGTTCGCAGATAAAGTTGATGAACGGGATGGCGTGTTTTTCTTTGGCTGGAATGGGACTTTTGAAAAAGCCGATGTTATGGAAAGTGAACAGGATAAATTCATCCGTTTTCACTGGATGCATGCACCCAAGGAAGAGTATTTCGAATTCCGCATCGATAAATCAGAGATCACCAATCAAACGATCCTGGTGATAAAAGACTTTGCCGAGAAGAAAGACATCAAAGATCAAAGTATGCTCTGGGATTACCAGGTAAAAGATCTGTTTCATCGCCTGGGTAACTGACCGGTCAGTATCCCCATCATCTGCTCAAAGGATACAGTTAACAATTCTTCCGCTTCATTCCAGCGGAGCAGTGAAAACTTTTGTGCCAGCTTTATAAAAGATCTTTTTTGGGTCCCTGCTTCCAGTTCCGGGAGCTGGATGGTTTGTAATAAAGTATAATTACTTTCTTCAAAATGATGTTCCCAGGCACCGTCATTGATACAATAGTAAAAATCATTATCCCGAATCAGCTCATAAGAGGCAATGATCCTTTCCTGGTACTTTTTTTTATAACTGCCGGAAAGGTGTAAAGTCACGCTGAAAAAATGCCCCCACCAAAACATCGTGCGTATCGCAAATATGTCGTCCTTTTCAAAACAGCGGGGAAAATCCAGCACATAATAAGGCAGCCCCTTGTAATTCTCTCCTTTCGAGATTTTGGGAGAAGTACCCGCCACTTCGGCAGGCAGTTGCTGTGGATGGTGCTGTAAATAGTTACGTTGCCGGATGGAAACATTCCCTAATAATTCCAATACCTTTTGCAGCACGCTATTCTTTGTTAAAATGAGGTCGGTATCAGTAATGAGATCCATCTCCTTTTGCGAAAGCCTTATTTTTGCTTCATTCATATAATAAAGATAAGTGTTCAAAAAGCTGGATAAACTCATTATTAAAGCCTTTGTCGGTCCCTTTGTAGCTACCTTTTTCATTACGCTGCTGGTACTGATCATGCAGTTTTTCTGGTTGTATATCGATGATTTTGTAGGCAAAGGGCTCGGTACAAATATTATCTTCGAATTCATCGCCTATCAAAGTGCCGTACTGGTACCACTGGCCCTTCCGCTGGCGGTGCTGCTTTCTTCACTCATGACTTTTGGTAACCTGGGAGAGAGCTTCGAACTGGTGGCTATCAAATCGGCAGGGATATCCCTGTTACGTTTTATGCGGCCACTCCTGATCGTGAGCATACTCATCAGTATTATTGCCTTTTTGTTTTCCAACTATGTGATCCCGGTGGCCAACCTGAAATCAAGGACACTATTGGCCGATATCGTATATGCCAAACCTGCTTTCGACCTGAAGGAAGGGATCTTTTATGATAAAATACCCCGCTATGCTATTAAGATCGGCAAGAAAGAAGCCAATGACAGTGTGATCAGGGACGTGGTGGTATATGAACAGGAAAACCCCCTGCAGGATAATTTCATCATCGCTAAAAGTGGTATCATGCGGGTATCACCCAATAAACGTTTTTTGGAATTTAACCTGAAAGACGGATGGCGGTACCAGGAGCGGGGCAACGTTTACGAAAGAGAGAATACAGAATATGTACGCATCGGGTTCAAAGAATTTAAAAAACAGTTTGACCTCAGTACCCTGGGATTCAATAACCGTACAGCCGACAGTGTGAACAAGAACAATGAAAAAATGTTCAGCATGCGTCAATTGGAAAAGGCCATCGATTCTTTGCAAAAGGAAAACAAAAAATTAAGAGAACAAACAGGAAGGGACATGTTCAACCAGTTAACATTTCCCAAATACATAGACAGCACCCTGCAACCCGATACCCTCCGCAAAAGGGATACTACAAAACAGCACAGCATCCCGGCAGCTGTCAAAAAATTCGATGATATTCTCCCGGATTCTGCCAGGACCAATGTAACCGAAACAGCAAGAGGTATTGCCAGCTCACTGAAAGCCAGTTCGGAATCCTTTTATAATATGATGAAGGATAAGGAAAGGGTGCTGCGAAAGCATAAGATCGAATGGCATCGCAAGATCGTGCTGTCGATGGCCTGCCTGGTCTTGTTCCTGATCGGGGCCCCGCTGGGGTCTATCATCCGTAAAGGAGGGTTGGGCACTCCGCTGATCTTTGCGATCATCTTTTTCATGCTCTTCTATTTTTCTACTACTACCGGCGAAAAATTTGCCAAGGAAAACACCCTGACACCATTTGCAGGGATGTGGATGGCCACTTTTATACTGGTACCGGTTGGCATTTTCCTGACGTATAAAGCTATGCGGGATTCGCAATTATTCAACAAGGAATTTTATACGAGGGTTTCCAGGTATTTTAAAAAGAAAAGTACAGGTAATCCATCCTGAAACCCTGCACGGTGCTTCACCCTGTAATAGCCCCGGTTTTCTTATTTTCGGCCACAGATTTGGGTTATGAAATATGTAAAAGAAAAAATGGGTGAAGAGGAGTAAGCAATATGTAGAGGCAGCACAGCAAAACCTGGCCGTTCAAAAATGGGTGGCTATCCTCTCTATATTACTACTGGGTGTTAAATTCTATGCTTATTATTCCACTCATTCTGTATCTATCCTGACTGATGCACTGGAAAGTATCGTGAATGTGGCGGCCGGGTTTATCGGGCTCTATAGTTTGTATGTGGCCGCCAAGCCCAGGGATACCGATCACCCTTATGGTCATGGAAAAGCTGAATTTCTTTCAGCCGCCATTGAAGGCACCATGATCGGGGCTGCAGGGGCCATTATTATTTATAAGGCCATTCAGCACTTGATCACCCCTGTGCGGCTGAACAAGCTGGATGATGGAATGTTATTAGTAGGCGCCACAGCTCTTGTAAATTTTGCTGTTGGCTTTTTTTGCCTGAAAACAGGTAAGAAAAATGGCTCGGCAGCACTGGTGGCCAGCGGTAAACATTTACAAACGGATACCTTCTCCACACTGGGTATTATTGCAGGATTGTTGTTGTTGTATATCACCAAAGAGCAATGGATCGACAGCGCCGTGGCATTGATTTTTGGGATCTTTATCATTTATACCGGGTACCGGATCGTAAGGAGTTCAATAGCAGGTATCATGGACGAGGCGGATGTGAAACTGCTCGCCAGGCTGGTGGAAGTACTGAACAGTAACCGGAAGGAGAATTGGGTGGACCTTCATAACCTTCGGGTGATAAAATATGGAACGGTGCTGCATGTGGATTGTCACCTCACAGTTCCCTGGTACCTCAATGTACATGAAGCCCACCGGGAAATCGATGCACTGGCCGACCTGATCCGGAAAGAATTTGGTGAATCGCTGGAATTGTTTGTACATTCCGATGGATGCCTGCCCTTTTCCTGTAAGATCTGTAATAAAATGAGTTGTATAGAAAGAAAGAATAATTTTGAGAAACGTATCCCCTGGACACTGGATAATGTTTCCTCCAATAAAAAACACGAACTGAACTAAATAAAATGACACAGACGATCACAAAATGGGTGAAGGGCGAAGAGTTTACCAGTCACATGGGCCATAATGTTATTCATCTTGACGGAAATAAAGAGAATGGGTTCGGCCCCAAGGCCTTGCTGTTGTCGGCACTGGCCGCCTGCTCTGGTATTGATGTGGTGGATATTTTGGAAAAAAAGCGTGTCCAATTCTCCGATTTTGAGATCGATGTGCAGGCCGAGCAGACCACGGAACACCCGAAAGTATTCAAAGACATCCATGTTATTTATAAAATAAAGACTGAGAAAGCAAATGAGGATAAAGTAAGAAAAGCCATTGACCTGTCGCTGGATAAATATTGCGGGGTATCTGCTATGCTTAAAAAGAACTCTGCCATTCATTATAAATTAGAATTACATTAGAGACTATGCTATCGATGAAATCACAATATGCATTCAAAGCACTGGCCTATCTTACAGAGAGATATGACAAAGGACCTGTACTGATTTCAGAAATTGCCAAAAAGAGGAAAATTCCGTTAAAATTCCTGGAAAATATCCTGCTCGAACTCAAAAAGGCAGGTATACTGGATAGCAAAAAAGGAAAAGGAGGAGGTTATTTCCTCGCAAAAAACCCTGCCAAAGTTAAAGTGGCTTCTGTGATCCGGCTGGTAAACGGACCAATCGCCATGCTGCCCTGTGTAAGTCTTTATTTCTATGAGCGTTGCAAGAATTGTAATGAAAAACACTGTGGTTTGCATGACATGATGATCGAGGTCCGGGATGCTACATTGAATATTGTGGAAAACAGGACCTTAAAGGACCTGGTGGTTTGATCCCGCTCATATAAGAACATTCGTTTGTAAACAGCCGCATAAATTAGTCCACCGGTTTGGTGGGGTAACTGTGTTGGCGTATTTTTGTAATCATTAAAATTTTATTTTATGGCACTTCGTCTGGGTGATGCGGCTCCCAATTTCAAAGCCCAAACAACAGAAGGTGAGATCGATTTTTATGAATACCTGGGTAATGGATGGGGTATTCTTTTTTCACACCCGGCCGACTATACCCCTGTCTGCACAACAGAACTGGGAAAAACGGCCTTATTGAAGGACGAATTTGCGAAGCGGAATGTAAAAGTCCTGGCCGTGAGTGTGGACCCCCTGGATAAGCACGAAGGCTGGATCAAGGATATCAATGAAACGCAGCATGCAAGCGTGAACTTTCCGCTTATCGCAGATCCCGACAGAAAAGTGGCTGAATTGTATGATATGATCCATCCGAATGCTTCCGCCACTGCTACTGTACGATCATTGTTTGTAATTGGACCCGATAAAGTAGTAAAGCTGATGATCACTTACCCGGCTTCCACCGGAAGAAATTTTGTGGAAGTGCTGCGTGTGATAGATTCATTACAACTGACCGCCAACCATAGTGTGGCCACACCGGCCGACTGGAAACAGGGGGAAGATGTGATCGTGGTACCGGCTGTATCAACAGAAGATGCAATAAAGAAATTCCCCAAAGGCGTAAAAGTGGTAAAACCTTATCTGCGTTATACGCCGCAACCTAATTTATAACTATGCTGGGCCCGGAACAGTTAACAACCATAGAGAATGCTTCAGTGGCAGATTCGATCAGGAGGGTGACTGAATGGTTTCCGGGTGCGGTAGTGTTCTCTTCCTCGCTGGGCCAGGAAGACCAGGTATTAACAGAGATCATTGCTGCTAACAACCTGCCCGTAAAGATCTTCACGATCGATACCGGCAGGTTGTTCAATGAAACATACGAACTGATGGAGCGTACCACTGCCCGTTACAAAGTACCCATCCACATTTATTTTCCCGAAGCAACTGACGTGGAGCAATTCGTAACCACTAAAGGGATCAACAGCTTTTACGAATCGGTGGACAACAGGAAAGAATGTTGCCATATTCGTAAGGTAAAGCCGTTGAACCGGGCATTGAAAGGCGCAAAAGTGTGGATCACGGGATTGCGGGCTGAACAATCTGTCAACCGTCATGATATGAAACTGATTGAATGGCTGGAAGATAAACAACTGTATAAGTTCAACCCCCTGCTGTTATGGAGCTACGAGGATATGATCAGTTATATCAACAAGAATAATATACCCTATAATCGTTTGCACGACCAGGGTTTTGTCAGTATCGGTTGCGCTCCCTGCACCCGGGCTGTTGAACCGGGCGAGGATGCCAGGGCGGGAAGATGGTGGTGGGAGGCTTCGCAAAAGGAGTGTGGTCTGCATGAGACGAGGGTAAAAGTGAGTTAAATTTTTTTATTCATAAAGTCTACTAAATAAGTAGACAAAATAAGTGATAATAATATGAGTCAGTATCATTTGGATTACCTGGAGCAACTGGAATCGGAGAGCATCCATATCTTCCGCGAAGTGGCAGCGCAATTCGAAAAGCCTGCTTTACTTTTTAGCGGGGGTAAGGATTCTATTACACTTGTGCATTTGGCCCGAAAGGCTTTTGCACCAGGCAAAATACCTTTTCCATTGGTGCATATTGATACGGGACACAACTTCCCGGAGGCACTGGCGTTTCGTGATTGGCTGGTGAATGAAGTAAAGGCCACGCTGGTGGTGAGAAAAGTGGAAGACACGATCAGGCAAAGAAGTCTTACCGAACCCAAAGGAAAATTTCCCAGCCGGAACTGGCTGCAAACTTATACACTGCTGGATACGATCGAAGAATTTCAATTTGATTGTTGTATCGGTGGCGCCAGGAGGGATGAAGAAAAAGCCAGGGCCAAGGAAAGGATATTTTCTGTGAGAGATGAATTTGGACAATGGAACCCCAAACTGCAAAGACCTGAACTGTGGAATATTTACAACGGCAGGATACACAAAGGTGAGAATGTTCGGGTATTCCCCATCAGCAACTGGACTGAGCTGGATATCTGGAATTATATCCGCAAGGAAAAGATCGGTCTGCCCTCTATCTATTTTGCACACGAACGAAAAGTGATGGAACACGAAGGGCAATTAGTAGCGATCAGCGATTATGTGCAACCCTCACAGGATGATGTGGTGCATACTAAAAAAGTTCGGTACCGTACGGTTGGCGATATGACCTGTACTGCCGCCGTGGAGTCTGATGCCGCCACCCTGGATGAAGTGATCCATGAAATTATTTCCACAAGAATAAGTGAGAGAGGGGAGACAAGGATAGACGATAAGGTAACAGAAGCAGCGATGGAGGACAGGAAGAAGAATGGATATTTCTAGCATCGGGGAATGTGTAAGCGACTACTGTAAACAGCGATAAACTAAAAACTATAAACTGAGCTATGGATCTATTACGTTTTATAACAGCCGGCAGCGTGGATGATGGCAAGAGTACTTTGATCGGGAGACTGCTGTACGACAGCAAGAACATACTGATCGATCAATTAGAGGCCATCGAAAAAAGTACAAAAAATAAGGCCAATGGTGAGATCGACCTTGCCTTGCTCACGGATGGCCTCCGTGCGGAAAGGGAACAGGGTATTACCATTGATGTGGCTTACCGTTACTTCAGCACACCCAGGCGAAAATTTATTATCGCAGATGCGCCCGGTCATGTGCAGTACACCCGCAATATGATCACCGGGGCTTCCAATGCCAACCTGATCATTATTCTCATCGATGCCCGGCTGGGAGTGGTGGAGCAAACCCGCCGCCATTCGATCATTGCATCCCTGTTAAAGATCCCGCATGTGGTGGTGGCCGTTAATAAAATGGACCTGGTGGAATATTCGCAGGATGTATTCAATAATATTGTTATTGATTACAGCGCAGTGGCGAAACAACTGGGGTTAAACGAAGTGACCTATATTCCTATCAGTGCACTGGATGGCGATAACATTGTTGAACGTTCGCAAAAAATTGACTGGTATAAGGAAAAGCCCCTGCTGGAGTTTCTGGAAGATGTTGAAATTGATAATGATATTAACCTGTCTGATGCCAGGTTCCAGGTACAATTTGTCATCCGCCCACAAACAGATGACCTGCATGATTACCGGGGGTATGCCGGTAAAGTTATCAGTGGTATTTATCGTAAAGGAGACAGGGTAAAAGTGCTGCCCCAGGATATAGAGACCACCATTTCCGCTTTGGAAGTGGCGGGGGAAGAAGTTGGTGAGGTTTTTGCACCCCAAAGTGTGGTCATCCAACTGGCAGATGATATTGACATCAGCCGGGGTGACTCCATTGTCAGGTCCGATAATCTTCCACAAGTAAGTAATGAACTCGAGGTGCTGCTGTGCTGGCTCGATGATAAGCCTTTGATCCCCGGCAACAAATATTTGTTGCAGCACAACAGCAGGCTGGTAAGAGCAGTGGTGCGGCAGGTAGAGTATAAACTGGATGTAAATAGTTTACAGCAACAACCAGTGACGGATAGCGTGAAGTTGAATGAAGTAGTAAAAGCCCGGATCAAAACAGCTTCACCGGTGGTATTCGACGGGTATGAACAATTGAGCGGGAACGGCTCTGCTGTACTGATCGATGAGACCAGCAACAGCACTGTTGCCGCTGTATTACTAAAACAGTAAAATCATTAGCGATGGGTGTGCAGGGAACAAAAGGGAAAGTGATACTGGCAGGTGCCGGTCCCGGTGATGAAGAGCTGATCACGCTTAAATTACAAAAGGCGCTCTCCAATGCAGAAGTGATCATTACCGACAGGCTGGTGAACCCGGCCATTATTGACGCACATGCAAAAGAAGAGGCTTTGGTTGTACATGCCGGGAAGCAAGGTTATAATGACCGGTCTTTTTCACAGGAAGAAGTAACTGCGCTGATCATTGAAAATGCCCTGCAGGGAAAGAATGTATTACGCCTGAAGGGAGGAGATGTGGCTTTCTTCAGCAATGTACTGGACGAGCTGCAGGCGCTGGTGGAGCATGAGATCCCTTATGAGATCATCCCGGGCATCACAGCAGCATCCGGCGCCTCGGCCTATGCTGGGATACCGCTTACAGCCCGCAGCTATGCACAGGGCGTACAATTCATTGCGTTTAACCCTAACAGTTATTTCAGTACCGAACAATGGAAACTGATCGCCACCAGCACGGATACACTGGTGTTCTATATGGCGGCCAAAAATATTATAGAGCTGGCGGAAATGATGCTGACTTATTCCCGTAAACCCCAAATGCCCCTGGCAGTGATTGAACAGGCGTCGACTATTCATCAGCAGGTGCATATTTCCTCCCTGCGGGATTGCAAGGAAGATTTTGCCGGTATCAGTTTTAGCTCACCTTCACTGGTAATTATTGGAGAGGTGGTAAAACTGTACGACAGATTCAACTGGGGTGTTGACGGAAAAGCGGGAACTGTTTTTACCAACCTATGAAGCCTGCTGCACCGCCTGCTCTCTGTAAATTTTAGAAAATTGAATGAAGACTTTTGCCTGCTGTAAATATTCCAGCGCAAAAACCTCCGAAGGTGCTTCCTCATTCATGCGCATCACGGTTTCTTTGAAGCTGGCCGTAGCTGAATAACTTCCCTTTGTTGTAAAATGCGTATCAAAATCTTTTAGTATGCCATGTTGTGTGTTGCACTGAACGCCTTCCTGCAGTAATAATGCTTTGGCCGCATGCACCTGTGCGGAATAAGCATTATATATTCCATCCGCCCATTTTTGCCGGGACAAACATTCTTCACTGGCCGCAATTTTCTCCTCTGCTTCCAGGATCAGGGTGGCCACCAGATCGATCATCACACCGGCACACTCACCCACCCCAATAGCCGTGGCAAATTTTTCCTGCTGGCCCCAGTCGATAAAATCTTCTGCCTGTAATGTTTCCAGGCTGGCCAGTGGTTTTAATAGTTCATAGTAATAGCGATCGCCATGGCGTTGGCTGTAATTGAGAAATGATTCATTTTCGCGGGCATTGGTTTTATAATCATCCAGGATGCTTCGTACCACATCCGGGCCGCGTTTACTGGGAACTTTGATGATTTTATCCGCGATCCGGCCATTACCACTTCCGAGCACAGCACCACCTATCAATACCTGCAAAGCAGGCAATACCTGGCCCTTTGCTTTTAATGAACTTCCATGAAAACCGATGGAAGCCATGCCATGCTGGCCGCAGCTGTTCATGCAACCGCTGATCTTTATGGCCAATTCCTTATTGTATAAAAATTCAGGATATTCTTCCTCGATCACTTCGGATAAGGCTAAAGCAGTACCTGTACTGTTGCTGATACCAAGATTGCAGGTATCTGTACCGGGGCAGGAAGTAATATCAGCCACGCTTCCAAAACCAGGTGCAGCCAGTCCTTCTGCCAGTAATACGCTGTATACATATTCAATATGTTCCGGTTTCACAAAACGGAACAATAACCCCTGGTTGATGGTGACACGGATATCATCCGCAATATAACCCCGGAGTTTTTGGATCAGCCGGCGGCTGGTATCGGAACTGATATTACCATTGGGTACCCGAACATAAATGCCGGAATATCCATCCTGTTTTTGTGTGATGACGTTCGTGGATTGCCAGAGCTGAAATTTAAATGGGTCAATAATGAGTGGTGAGTGGTGAATAGGCTCCGGAAAGGCTGACATTTCATTCACGTGTGACCAGTCACCCCTATTTGCATCAATTGGATAACGCTGATGTGTAAGCGCTTTCTGTTCTTCAGTCACCAGTTCATTAAAAGCATCAATACCGATCTTTTGCACCAGGAATTTGATCCGGGCTTTGTGGCGGCTGTTCCTTTCACCATAACGGTCAAATACACGCAACACGGCTTCGAGATAAGGGATCAGCAGGTCTTCTTCCAGGAATTCATGCGTGGTAATGGCTAAATGGGGTTGTGCCCCTAAACCACCGCCAATAAGTATTTTGAAACCGCGGACTTCTTTTCCATTATCATTTCTTACACGGGCAATAGCACCAAGATCATGCATAAAGGTGAGCCCTGTATCTTTTTCACTGCTGCTGAAGGCGATCTTGAATTTACGGCCCATCTCCTGGCAAACCGGTTTGCGGAGAAAATACTCAAACATAGCCTGTGCATAGGGGGTTACATCAAAGGGCTCCTCCGGGTCGATGCCCGCTATATCCGAAGCAGTGATATTTCTAACGGTATTACCGCAGGCTTCGCGGATGGTGACATCATCTTTTTCGAGCTCAGCCCATAATTCCGGCGTACGGTCCAGGCTCACAAAATGTATCTGTATATCCTGCCGGGTGGTAAGGTGGAGATTGCCGGTGGAATATTCATCCGACACACCGGCTATGCGTTTCCATTGTGCCAGTGTCATTTTACCATAGGGTAATTTGATACGCACCATCTGTACGCCCGGTTGTCTTTGTCCGTACACACCACGGGCGAGGCGAAGGCTTCTGAATTTTTCCCCGTTCATTTTTCCACCCCGGAAAAGAAGGATCTTTTTTTCCAGCTCAATGATATCTCTTTCCACTAAGGTTCTGCCCTGTTGATCGGGCAAATGCTCTAACTCGGTCCGGAAACTCTGCATACTCGTAAATTTTATAAATAGAATGACGGGAATGGTGCAGCCCGCTGTTACAGCAGCAGGCTTTCGTAAACCCTACTATATAAGTAGACTAAACAAAAATAACCCGGTTGACAATCCCGGCAAAAAAAAATTGATTAAAATGAACGATTGTATGTTAATACAATGAAAATACGGTGACAATTCATCTGTATAGTCTACTTATTTAGTAGGAAAATGCCCTATCTTTACTTTAGCTGCCAGTTTCCTGCTCCTGGTGGCATAGTAAACGAGGCGTTATGGATTACCAACGGTTTTTAAAAGAGAAACTTCAGCAACTCAAAGAAAACGGCTCATACCGGTATTTTCTGGAAGTCAAAAAGAGTGCACAGCATTTTCCCAATTTTTATTATACAGATACCGAAGGAGTGTATCATGCAGCCGTGAACTGGTGCAGTAATGATTACCTGGGTATGAGCACAGAAGAAGAAATTATTTCAAAACTGGGTTTTGTAGCCCATCGCAGCGGCACCGGCAGCGGAGGCACCCGTAATATTTCCGGCACCACGGACCATCACCGGGAGCTGGAAAGAACTTTAGCGGCCTGGCATCAAAAAGAATCAGCTTTGCTTTTTAACGGCGCTTACCAGGCCAATGTTACCACCCTGCAAACCCTGGCCCGGCATATTCCTGATCTGATTTTCTTTTCGGATGAAAGGAACCACGCTTCTATTATTGAAGGAATGAGGGGATGCCGGAACGAGAAAAAAATATTCCGTCATAATGATACGCGGCACCTGGAAGAATTATTACAAACGGTGGAATATGACAGGCCCAGGCTGATCGTGTTTGAGTCCGTGTATTCCATGAGCGGCACCATCTCACCTGTAAAAGAGATCGCGGCATTGGCTAAGAAATATAATGCACTCACTTATGTGGATGAAGTGCATGGAGTGGGTCTGTACGGAGAGAGCGGGGCGGGAATAATTGAACAAGAGCAACTGCAGGACCAGTTCGATATCATCAATGGTACTTTATCAAAAGCAATAGGTGTTTTTGGGGGTTACATTGCCTGTTCTTCCACGATCACTGATTTTATCCGCAGTTTCGGCAGCGGTTTCATCTTCACTACTTCTTTGCCACCCGCTATTTGCGGGGCAGCGAAGAAAAGTGTGCAGTTTATCCGGCATAATAAAGAGAAACGCTCTCAATTTTTTGAGAATGTAGATCGTCTCCGGAAATTACTCCGTGATAATGGCATTGTTTTTAGAGACAATCCATCTCATATCACCATTATACCCATTGAAGGGGCAGCTAAATGCAGGCGGGTAGCGGACCAGTTGTTATCCAGGCATGGTATTTACCTGCAACCGATCAATTATCCCACTGTACCTGTGGGAGAAGAATGTCTCCGTATTATTATTACGGCCAAACATTTGCCCAAGCATATCCATCACCTGGCGTACAGCCTTAAAAAAGTTTTGCATGGAGATCATAAAACTGACTGGCAGGAATTCCCGGCTGTCGCTGTTGCAGATTGATATCGTCCGCAAAAAGATCGAAGCGGCTTTCCCGGGCATTACTGTTGAAGTGATCAGCCGGACCAGCAGAGGAGACCTGTTGCAGGATATACCACTTCATACTGTAGAGGGCAATGATTTTTTTACCCGTGAAATATTTGATATGCTGAAAAAAGGGGAGGCCGATATCGCTGTTCATTCTTTAAAAGATATGAGCAGTGAACATTTTTTTGGTGCCAACCAATTTGCTGTTGTTGATCGCGATGATACACGTGATGTGGTGATCTTTAATGGGAATATTGAAGAAAAAATAAGCAGGGGAGAAGTTATTATTGTCGGTACCTGTTCACCCCGGCGGGAAGAAATGGCGATCGGATTCTTACAGAAAGCTTTACCGCAGATAAAGGATAGCATCCATATTACCACAAAGCCTATCCGGGGCAATGTGGAAACCAGGTTAAGAAAATTAAGTACAGGTGAATATGATGCTACCATACTGGCCTCAGCGGGTTTGAACCGCTTGTTGCGAAGTGGAGAAGATGCTTTGGTGATACGGAAATTATTGCAGGGGAAAAAAATCATGCTCCTCCCGCTTTTTGAGTGTGTGCCGGCACCCTGCCAGGGAGCCATTGTGGCAGAAGCTCATTATTCGAATAAAAGGGCTGTAGAAATACTGGACATAATCAATGAGAAAGAGTTGCTGCGTGATTGCGCAAAAGAAAAAGAACTGGCCACTGCGTATGGAACGGGGTGCATACAGCAATTTGGGGTGACAACAATCTATACTAAACAAGGTAAACTAACCTACGCTGCCGGGAAGGATGCAGAAGGTACGGATTTTTTGAAGTATGATCCTTTACCTGCAATCGGGGCAGTTGGCGGCCCCGTTTTCTCGACCACGGATCAGATGAAAAGTTTTTTTGAGTATAAATGGAAGGAAGAGAAAATAGTCATCGATAAACCTGTTGTTTTTGTAGCCAATTATAAGGTCATCGGAGATGTTAATGTACTACCGTTACTGAAAGAAAAAATCATCCTGGCCTCAGGTACCAAAACATGGCTCGAGTTGGCAAAGAAAGGCATTTGGGTAACAGTCAGTGCTGATGCCCTCGGGTTTGAGTTTCTTTTATCTTCACTGGGCATGCCTTTATTGCAAATAGCGCAAGATGATATATGCATACTCACGCATGAAGAGGCGGCCAAACGATGGCGAAACAAGAATATAGAAGCTGCCGGTAATTACATATTGATACCAAAGAATGATGAAGCATTAAAACAGACTATAGCATCTGCAAATACAATTTTCTGGACCAGTTTTTCACAGTATGAGCATTTTGGACAATACGCCAAAAAAGGAGTGATACATACCTGTCCCGGAGGTGAAACAGCCACTTTATTGCAGCAGGCAGGAATGAAACCTGTGATTTTCCCAACTATTAAATCATTTCAGCAATGGAGAAGATCTTTTATCCCCTCACGCAAAGACGCCTGAGGGCGGGTACGCATATACGTGAGCTGACAGCTTCTGTGAGGCTTTCGCATAAGAGTTTTATCCAGCCGGTTTTTGTGGATGAATCTATTTCGGCGCCCAGGGAGGTTAATGGACTGCCCGGTGTGCGGGTGGATACCCGGGATTCTGTTTTACACACCATAGAGGAATGTGCGGAGAACGGGGCAGATAAATTTTTGTTATTTCCAGTTCCTTCCCAAAAAGCAGAAATTGATTTTGATTTCTCTTTTGCCGGAAATGTTATTTATAACATCAAAGAGCATTTTGGAAAAGAGGCCTGGGTGGCGAGTGATCTTTGTTTATGCAGTTATACCACGCACGGGCATTGCGGCATCCTGAACCACGATCATTCAAAACTGGTGAATCATAAAACCGTGGAAGTGCTGGCAAAATATGCCGCACAACTGGCTAATGCAGGTGCTGATTGTATTGCGCCGAGTGATATGACCGATGGGCGTATCGGGGCCGTGCGATCATCATTGGATGCATTGGGTTTTGATACGGTAAGCATCATGAGTTATGCAGCCAAGTTCAGTTCACAATTCTATGGCCCTTTCCGGGATGCTTGTCATTCCGCTCCCAATACAAAAGGATTGCAAAACCGAAAAACCTACCAACTATCACCTTTGAATATCCAGGATGCCATTACCAGTGCCAAACGGGATGAACAGGAGGGTGCTGATATTTTAATGGTCAAGCCTGCGGCGTTATATACAGATGTTATTGCCAGGCTGAAGCAGGAGACGCTGAAGCCGGTAGCTGCTTATCATGTCAGCGGCGAATATGCGGCCATAGAAGCGCTGGTGGAAAAAGAGCTGGTAAACAGGGAAGCGGCCCATTTGGAAGCCTGGACAGCTATGACCAGGGCAGGGGCCGGTATCATCATATCTTATGCAGCCAAACAAGCCCGGAACTGGATCCAGAAAATGGAATTTTAAAAGTCTACTAATTTAGTAGGAAATATATATATTTGCCCTTTATCACCACTTGTTGAAGTGGAAGAGTTATGAGTGAAAAAACAGGGATATACAACGAACCGGGAAAAGTGCAAACGGAAAGCAACCGTTTATTCCCTGTTTTTTTAAAGCTGGAGGAACTGAATATTCTTCTTGTGGGGGCGGGGCATGTGGGCCTGGAAAAATTACATGCACTGCTGGCTAATTCGCCCGGAACCAAAGTAACGATCGTGGCGCCTGCTGTGAGGGAAGAAGTAAGAAGACTGGTATGGAAACACCCTTCCTGCTCTATCCGGGAAAAAGAATTTGATGAAACGGACCTGGATAACCAACAACTGGTGATACTGGCCACGGATAACAGGGTGTTGCATGAATTTGCCAGGGAGCAGGCCAAAGAACGGGGCTTGTTGGTGAATGTGGCAGATACCCCGGAACTCTGTGATTTTTATCTGGGCAGTATCGTTCAAAAAGGAAATCTAAAGATCGCTATCTCCACCAATGGAAAATCTCCCACGGCCGCTAAAAGGATCAAAGAAGTGCTGCATGATGCATTGCCCGGTGAACTGGATGGTGTGATCGAGAACCTGCACAAAGTGCGCAGTAAGCTGAATGGAAACTTTGAGGAAAAGGTGAAGAAGCTGAATCATATTACAAAAGTGCTGGTGGAAAAAGATGGCCCGTATGCCGAGAAGCGATGGAAAAAGATAGCAACGATTTCGTTGATAGCGTTTGCACTCATGCTGATCGGCCATTTTATTTTTTCCTACCTGCCCCTGAATGAAATGGCCGGCAGTGCTGCTTCGTTTTATCAGTCGCTCGATAAGAATTTTGAATGGATGGTGCTGGCTGGTTTTTTAGCACAGATGGTGGATGGCGCCACCAGTATGGGATATGGCGTTACCAGTGCTATTGTGCTCATGTCCGCCAATGTGAGCCCGGCAGCGATCAGTGGTAGTATTCATACAGCCGAGATGTTTGCCAGCGGGGCATCGGGGTATAGCCATTATAAATTTGGCAACGTCAATAAAAAATTATTTAAGGCCCTGCTTATTCCCGGTGTGATCGGTGCCATATTGGGCGCCATCCTGCTGGTGAAGTTTGGGGAAACACATATCCGGTATATCCGTCCGATCATGGCGGCCTATACACTTATACTGGGAATCAAAATATTTATCACAGCTTTTAAGGCGGTAACTGAGAAGAAAAAATTCAAACGGTATGGATGGCTGGCAGGCGCCGGCGGTTTCCTGGATTCATTTGGTGGCGGGGGTTGGGGACCGATCGTTACCTCCACCCTGATCACGAAGGGACGTACGCCCAAATACGTGGTGGGATCGGTGAGCCTGACTGAATTTTTTGTAACGCTGGCCAGTGCTTTTACTTTTTTCACACTGATTGGTGTGCAACACTGGCAGGTGATCCTGGCTTTGGTAATAGGTGGCCTTATCGCTGCTCCGATTGCGGCAAAATTATCCGGTAAGCTGCCGCGGAAAGCCTCCTTCATCCTGCTGGGTGTGGTGGTGGCGATCTGGAGTATCCGGATACTGATCAAGTCGTTTTAAATTTTTTTACATATTTAGTCTATAAAATTTGTAGACTAGTAAATTTAATAAAACCAATTGCATGAAAAAGATTATTCTGGTCCTCTTTGTACTATCACCCTTTCTGTTGTCGGCGCAGATCAGCGGCCGTGTAGTCAATGCCGCTAACCAGGGTGTGCCTTTTGCCAGCATTACTGTTAAAGGAAGTTCTTCTGGCGCCAGCACAGATTCTGCCGGTTATTTTTATTTCCCGGTTGACAAAGCTTACCCGCTCCGGCTTATCATCACTTCGGTGGGATATGAGCAGCAGGAATACCTGCTTAAGGACGCAAATGCCGGTACTATTCTCGTTACGTTGCAATCGTTTTACCAGCGCGACACTGTGGTTATTACTTCCCGCAGAAGAAAAGAGGTATTGCAAGATGTTCCTATTCCTGTTTCTGTTATTGGTGGGGCCACTATTGATGAGTCCGGAGCTTTTAACGTGACCAGGATAAAGGAGATGGTACCGTCGGTGCAAATGTATACCTCCAATCCCCGCAACACCGGTGTGAACATCCGCGGAACGGGTTCGCCATTTGGATTGACCAATGATGGTTTGGACCCGGGCGTGGGTTTCTATATCGATGGTGTTTATTTTGCCAGGCCTGCCGTGGCCACACTTGATTTTATTGATGTGGAACGCATTGAAGTGCTGAGAGGCCCGCAGGGAACTTTATTCGGTAAGAATACCACTTCAGGCGCTTTTAATATCGTAACACGCAAACCCGGTTTTAAAACAGGCGCCAGTTTTGAAGTGAGCTATGGTAATTACGGTTGTGTACAGGCGAAAAGCTCCGTCACGGGCCCGCTGAGCCGCAAAATAGCCGCCCGCCTTTCTTTTTCGGGAACCCAGCGTGACGGAACAGTGTATAATAAACGCACGGATAAATACATCAACGATATCAATAACCTGGGCCTGAAAGGACAGTTCTTATATAATGTTACAGATAAAATACAGATCACTTTGTCCGGCGACTATTCCCGTCAGCGACCCGACGGGTATGCACAGGTGGTGGCAGGTGTGGTGCAAACGAAAAGAGCGGCCTATCGCCAGTTCAATGCCATCATTGCAGATTTGAATTATAGTTTGCCCAGTCAGAATGCATTCGACAGAATTGTGGATCACGACACACCGTGGAAATCGGGCAATGACCTGGGCGGGGTGTCGGTGAACCTCGATGCGAAGATTGGTCCGGGTACGCTTACTTCGACTACAGCATACCGTTACTGGAAATGGGACCCCTCCAACGACCGGGACTTTACAGGCCTGCAGGCATTGGCAAAATCGCAAAACCCGGCCAAACATCATAACTGGTCACAGGAGGTACGCTATGCAGGAGAGATATCTTCTAAGCTGAGTGGTGTGGCGGGGTTATTTGTTCTTGGCCAGGAGGTCAATATCAACGGAACAGAAGAATCGGGTTCTGCCCAATGGCGTTTTTCTAAAAGCACCACCAGCACCAAATGGCAAACGCCGGGACTTTTTGAAGGATATGGTATTTCTACAAAAGCTTCTATTCAATCTATAAGTGCAGCTGCATTTGTGAACGTGGACTGGGAATTAACACCACAACTGCACGTGATGCCGGGCCTGCGGTTCAATTTTGATAAGAAAGATGTGGATTACAACCGCGTGGCTTATGGCGGTTTGCAAACCACCGACCCCGATTTAATTGCATTAAAGAACATGGTGTATACCAGCCAGCAATACGTTTCGGATGCTGATGAAACAAATCTTACCTATAATATCACAGTAGCGTATAAACCGAACCAACGGGTGAATGCTTATGGAACTTATTCTACTGCTTTTAAACCCGTAGGTGTAAATGTGGCAGGTTTGCCAACAGTTAATGGACAGCCGGCTACCAACCTGGCAGTGATCCGTCCGGAGAATGTAAAACATTATGAAGTGGGAGTGAAGACCACGCCATTCAAAGATTTTATTCTGAATGTTACCCTGTTCAATACCGATATCGAGGATTATCAAACCAATGTGCAATCGCCTGAATTGGGTGTGAACCGCGGTTATATCGCCAATGCAGAAAAAGTGAGAGTGAAAGGCGCCGAACTGGATGCAAGTGTAAGGGCAGGTAATCATTTCTCTTTTTATGGATCGGCAGTTTATACGGATGCACAGTATATACGGTTTACCAATGCTCCGTTACCATTGGAAGAAACGGGTAACACGCAGAACAATGTGCAGGTGGCTTTTAAAGATATATCCGGGGGCCAACTGCCGGGTATTTCCAAATGGGCCTTTTCCACCGGTGGTGAATTCAATATACCAGCTGTCTTTTTAGGAAGTGCTGCGAAGTTTTTTGTAGCAGCTGATCTTTATTATCGCTCTTCTTTTTCATCCAGCCCTTCTCCATCGGTTTATTTGAATATTGATGGGTATGCGCTGGTGAATGGAAGGATTGGATTTAAAGCAACACAGGGCCTGTCTGCTTTCGTTTGGGCACGTAATCTTTTTGATAAAGACTATCATGAGCAATTGCTTCCAGCCGGTGGTAATGCAGGGCATTATGCAGCGGTGCTGGGAGATCCGGGGACGTTTGGTATTACACTGCGATATATTTTCCAGAGGCAATAAAAATATCAGATCATATACGGTGAATGTTAAAATAAAGTGTATAAACCATCTTTTTAACAGAATCACTATGAACAGGTCATAGAGAAAGCGGGTTAATGTTGTAATTTGGTATACTAAATCTGTATGATGAAACGATTTTTAAAACTTAATATAATCGGCGCTTTGCTGGTGGCGGTTGTTATTACCACAATGTCATTTGTACGTCATCAGGAAATAAAGCACATCATTGAGGGCACAGTGGTTTCAGAAAAAACAGGGAAGCCGGTGCCCCGGGCGCTGGTATATACCCGGGCCGGGGAAGAAGAAGCCCTTACTAATGATAAAGGACAATTTAAAATAGAAACTTCACAGGACCTGCCGGTAACTGTTACGGCCGAACAATGGCAGCATGAATCCAAAAAAGTAACGGTTTCAGATGCCGGCTCAAAAATCACCATACGGCTAAGGCCTAAATCATAATGACCTGCCTGGGATAGGCAGGCACCGATAAGCAGCAGCAGCATTTACTAACTCCGTCGTCTGCCTGTTGCATTTTTATTGTATTATATATCACATGCAAACGTTTGATCGGCGCATTGTCAAATGATTGTCCTATTATCTTTGTAGACCATCCTGTCCGTATCTTTGCACCTCCATACTTTAAAAGCAAAGCAGGACATGTCACAAAAGCCAGAAACAAAAGCCGTTCGTTTACAAACAGAGAAGACAGGAGAAAAAGAACATTCCACACCGTTATTTCTGACCAGCAGCTTCACCTATACTTCCGCAGAAGATATGGCGGCCGCATTTGCAGATGATACCCTGGATGTAAACATTTACAGCCGTTTCTCCAACCCCACCGTGGATGAATTCATTGCCAAAATAGCAGCATTGGAAGAAGCTGAAGATGGCATTGCCACCGGAACCGGGATGGCCGCTATCTTTTCTACGTTCATGACTTTTTTGAACCAGGGGGATCATATTATTTCTGCGTCGGCAGTGTTTGGGTCCACCCATACCATCCTTACAAAATATTTACCCAAATGGGGCATTGAATATTCATATTTTGATATGAATAAACCGGAGAGTATTGCAGCCCTGGTAAAGCCCAATACAAGGATGCTGTATCTTGAAACTCCCAGCAATCCCGGTTTGGATATTATCGATCTTGAATATGTTTCTTCGCTTTGCAAAAAGAACAATATTCTATTTGTGGTGGATAACTGCTTTGCCACACCGGCGGTACAGCAGCCCATAAAATATGGGGCCGACCTGGTATTACATTCAGCCACCAAATTCATTGACGGACAAGGCAGGGTATTAGGGGGTGTGGTAGTAGGAAGAAAGGCATTGATAAAGGATCTTTACCTGTTTGTCAGGAACACCGGGCCTTCTCTCAGCCCCTTTAATGCATGGGTGCTCACAAAAAGTCTGGAAACTTTATTTGTTCGTATGGACCGGCATGCCGCCAATGCATTAACCATTGCTACAGCTTTGCGAAACCATCCAAAGATCAGCCAGGTGAAATATCCCTTCCTGGAAACACACCCGCAATACGCCATCGCCAAAAAGCAAATGAGCAATGGTGGCGGTATTGTAACTTTTGAAATTAAAGGGGGTGTTGAAAGCGGGAGGAAATTCCTGAATAATCTGAAGATGTTATCCATGACCAATAACCTGGGCGACAGCCGGAGTATTGCGTCTCACCCCGCCAGTACCACACACTCTAAACTAACAGAGGAAGAAAGACTGGCAGTAGGGATCACTCCGGGACTGATCAGGGTATCCGTAGGCCTGGAGCACCCGGACGATGTGCTCCAGGATATTGTACAGGCACTAGACAGGTCCTGATCTTTTTGTTTTCAGTTTACTCAATTGCTGTAACAAGGCCCTCATATCTTTTGGCAGGGGAGCTTCCAGTTCAAAGGTCTTTTCATTTCTATCGGTGAAGGATAGTTGAAATGCATGAAGTGCCAGGCGGGCGAGTATGGGCCTTTCCTCTTCTTCTTTCTTTGATAATTTGTATTTATGTTTCAGCGAAGATATCAGTACCGGTTTGCCATCTCCATACAAAGGATCACAAACAATGGGATGACCGGTATCTTTCATGTGCACCCTTATCTGGTGTGTGCGCCCGGTATGAATGCGGAATTGCAGAAAAGAATAAACACCAAAATCTTCCAGTACTTCATAATCTGTTAAGGATTCTTTTCCTTTCCGGTGTACGATCATGGTCCCGTTTTGTGCGGGATGTTCTGCAATGGGCGCATCAATGCTGCCTTTCATTTCCGGTAAGGAACCGATCACCAGGCCCTGGTAGATCTTTTTCGTTTGTCTTTCTTCAAACTGTTTGGATAAATGTTTATGCATGACCTCATTTTTGGCAAAAAGGATCAGGCCGCTGGTATCTTTATCCAGGCGATGGACGGTGAAAATGTTGCCGTATTTTTCTTTAAGTAATTGTTTTAAGGAGACCTCTTTTCCTTCCCTGTCTGGCACCGACAAAAGGCCGGAAGGTTTGTTGATCGCCACAAAATCATCATTTTCAAATACTATGAAATCTGAAATCTTCATGCTGCATTAATTCGTGTCCTCTAATTCGTGACCATTCTTGTCCTACTTCCCTTTTCCAAAAAACTTCAGGTCCCTGATTTCCTTATCAGACAAGAACCGCCATTTGCCCCTGTCCACATTTTTCTTAGTAAGCCCGGCGAAAGTAACACGGTCGAGATTTCTTACGTCATAACCCAGGTGTTCAAATATGCGGCGAACGATCCGGTTGCGACCACTATGTATCTCCACACCGATCTGGGTTTTGTCTTTAACATCAGCATAAGCCAGCACATCCACACTGGCCAACCCATCTTCCAGCGTGACACCTTTTAATATCTGATCGAAATCTTTTTTATCTAAAGGCTTATCGAGGGTAACATGGTACACCTTCTTTACTTCATTGCTGGGATGTGTCAGTTTTTGTGCCAGCTCTCCATCATTGGTAAACAGTAACACACCGGATGTATTCCTGTCGAGCCGGCCAACGGGATAAACTCTTTCATTCGTAGCCCTGCCGATGAGGTCAAGTACTGTTTTTCTTCCCTGCGGATCATCGGTGGTGGTAATATAGTCTTTGGGTTTATTCAATAAAATGTACACGAGGTTCTTGGCGAGAAATACTTTTTTACCATTTACTCTTACTTCGTCCCGGGAAGAGACCTTGTGTCCCGGCTCTGTAACAGTTTCTCCATTTACTTTCACCCATCCTTTTTTCACTATTTCTGCTGCTTCTCTGCGGGCAGCAATCCCCGTATGGGCGATGAATTTATTTAAAGGCATCATACCCGCAGACTGCGGAGCTGCATGCTGGCTTTTCCCGGAGGATGGTCTTGCTTTGCCCGAAAATCGCTGGCCCCCTGTTTCCGGTCTTTGGTCCCTTTTTTCCGACCTCTTTTTGTCAAAATACTCTTCCCTTTCTTTCTTTATTTTTCGTTTCTCCTGCTTGAATTGCTCTTTTATGGCTGCATTACTTTTCTTTTTGGAGAATTGGCTGAAGTTGTTCGAAGGCTTCTTTTTCATGTAGTTTTTTTTGCTGTTTTACAACAGTAATGAAGGGCAAAGATACAGATCGGGAGGGGTAAGTAAGAAAATAATAAAACCCCGCTAACGGGGCTTTACTGTTGTGAAAAACACTGTTCAGATTAATTTCCGGATTTAGATAGTTGTCGCCTGCTTTTTGCCTTCAGGCTTCCGGCCTTTTCTTTCTTTTAATTTTTTTAATTGCTCTTCTGTCAGTACAGATTTGAGATTGTCTTTTTGTTCTTTATGGAGCGACCTTATTTTTTCTTTCTTTTGTTCTTCGTTCAGTGATTTGTCCTCCCGAACAGCCTTCATTTTTTCACCCATTTGTTTGCGGTTGTTTTGCAGTTTGGCAGATTGTTCATCTGTTAATCCCAGTTCAGCTTTCATTTTCTCAGCTCTCTTCTTACCCATTTCTTCTATTTTGCTCTTCCGGGCAGTTTTGTTCTTTTCGATCTGGCTTTTTTGTTCAGGGGTCAGGAGGGACTGCACTTTTTCATGATGTTCCTTTTGTAATTTTTGCATCTTTTCCCTCGATTCTTTCACGGTTATATTGTCCTGCTTCTTCAATTCATCCATCTTCTTCCTGTGCTCTTCATTCAATGCTTTAAACTTTGTTTTTTGATCTTCACTTAAATTGAGATCAGCCATTTCTTTTTTATGGTGAAGCCTGTGTTTGGCATGCGGCCTGTAACCTTCTTCTTTTCTTTCAGGTATATCCTGTGCATTCACCGCTGCCGCCAGCGAGATAGCCAATGCGGAAATAATTAATCTCTTCATGGTTATAATTTGTTTGTTAGACGCCGGGTGTTCAAAAAAACCTCCGGCGCGGTTTCTTAAAAAAAGTTAACAGGGTACAGACCCTGAAAGGGGAGATGGGTTTAACAGAAGTAAGAAATTCTTCGTAGACGGGAAAAATCAGGGATCAATGGCTGTCCTTATTCGCCAGCTGACCGCAGGCGGCATCAATATCCTTACCCCGGCTCCGGCGCAGGCGAACATTTACCCTGTGTTTTTCAAGGTATTGCATAAAAGCCTGCACTTTTTCTTCTTCCGGCTTTTCAAAACGGGCGAAATCGATGGGGTTATACTCAATAATATTAATAAGATCGGCAGGTACCTGGCGATAGAGCTTGATCAGGTCGTCCGCATCTTTCAATGAATCATTAAAATCTTTAAAGAGTATGTATTCAAAAGTGATCTCATTGCCGGTTTGCTTATAAAAATAATTCAATGCATCCACCAGTGTTTTAATATTATTACTGTCGTTGATAGGCATGATCTCATGACGTTTCGGATCAGTGGCCGCATGCAACGATAAAGCCAGTTTGAATTTCACTTTATCATCACCCAGCTGGCGGATCCCTTTTGCCACACCGGCCGTGGATACCGTGATACGGCGGGGGCTCATCCCCAGGCCATTCGGTGAAGTAATTCTTTCAATCGATCGCAATACATTTTTATAATTGAGCAAAGGCTCACCCATTCCCATGAAAACGATATTGCTGAGTTTTTTCCCGTTCACCGTTTCACATTGTTTGTTGATCAGCACCACTTCATCATAGATCTCATCAAATTCTAAATTTCTTTTTCTGTCAATATAACCGGTGGCACAAAACTTACAACTGAGCGAACAGCCAATTTGTGAAGAAACGCAAGCCGTGTATCGTGAAGGGGTGGGTATCAATACGCCTTCCACCAGGTGGCCATCCCAGGTCTTAAACCGGGATTTGATGGTCCCATCCGCAGAATATTGTGTGGCATCAACAGTTAGTGCAGGCAGGGTGAATTGCTCCCCCAGTTTTTGACGCAGTTCTTTGCTCAGGTTAGTCATATCGCCAATGCTCATGGCATGTTTCTGCCATATCCATTCATACACCTGTTTGGCCCTGAATTTTTTTTCGCCAATTTCTTCAAAATATAGCTCCAGTTC
>CAZSGD010000001.1:149988-253100 GCA_964606155.1 uncultured Chitinophaga sp.
CCTGTTTGGCCCTGAATTTTTTTTCGCCAATTTCTTCAAAATATAGCTCCAGTTCTGGCAGGGTAAAATGCCTGATGTTCTTTACACGGTTTATTGCCATCCGGCAAAGTTATGCTATTGGTGCGATGCGGCTGAAATGCTAATTTTGAAAGATAAATCAGCAGTATGAAGATCCTACTGGATGTAAGAGACGATAAAGCGCAATACCTGATAAAAGTATTGAAAGGCCTGAAATATGTCAAAGCAACAACGATAACTCCTGCAAAAGCATTATTATTGAAGGAAATGAAGGATGCTGTGGATGAGTTGAACCTCATTAAAAAAGGCAAGAAAAAGGGAAGAAAAGCTGAAACCTTTTTGAATGAGTTATAATGTTAAGACAATCCGGGTTTTTGAGAAACAGGCGAAGCGTCTTTCCCGGAAATATTCAACTTTTAAACAAGATCTGACAAAATTGGTGTTGTCATTGAAGCAAAATCCTGTAACAGGTGCTGCTTTGGGGAATAATTGCTATAAGGTGAGAATGGCTATTGCATCAAAATCAAAAGGAAAATCCGGTGGTGCCAGGGTGATCTTACATATTGTTGTAGAAAAGAAAGATGTTTATCTTTTATCTGTTTATGATAAGTCTGAAAAAGCAGATCTGACCTCCGGAGAATTACGATCTTTATTGAAAGAAATCGTCTAAATGAAGCAAGTTTATATTATTGATGTGGTCCGTACCCCTATTGGAAAATACGGCGGTGCATTATCAACTGTGCGTCCTGATGACCTGCTGGCACATGTTATTAGATCATTATTGATAAGAAATGATTCGGTGGATCCCGAAGCTATTGAAGATGTAATTGCCGGTGCAGCCAACCAGGCGGGTGAGGATAACCGTAATGTGGCACGAATGGCTGCTTTGTTAGCAGGATTACCCGTAACAGTAGCCGGAAATACTGTAAACCGGCTTTGTGCATCAGGCCTGCAGGCTATTATGGATGCTTCCCGGCAGATTATGTGTGGTGATGCAGAACTAATTATTGCAGGAGGCGCGGAAAGTATGACCAGGGCGCCGTTTGTATTATCAAAAGGTGAAGAAGGGTTTAGCAGAAAACAGGAAATATTTGATACCACCATGGGCTGGCGATTTATCAACAAAGAACTGGCCGGGATGTACCCTCCTTTTACAATGGGGGAAACGGCAGAGAATGTGGCAAAGCAATGGAAGATCAGCCGGCAAAAGCAGGATGAATTTGCCCTTGCATCTCAGCAAAAATATTTTGCAGCCAAAGCGGCGGATAAATGGGCAGATGAACTGGTACCGGTGGAGATACATAATAAAGGACTGGTAAGCTGGGTGGTAACAGATGAGCATCCAAGAGAAACATCCCTGGAAAAGCTGGCCGCATTAAAACCGGCTTTTATGAAAGAAGGAACTGTAACAGCCGGCAATTCGTCCGGAATCAATGATGGCGCCGCGGCGATGCTGATAGCCAGTGAAGATGCAGTAAAGAAATACAATCTTCACCCCCTGGCCCGTGTGGTGTCCATGGCAGTGGCCGGGGTAGATCCGGCCATTATGGGTATAGGACCTGTTCCTGCCTCCAAAAAGGCATTGGACAGGGGCGGTTTGAAAATAAATGACCTGGGACTGGTGGAGCTGAATGAAGCTTTTGCTTCTCAGTCGCTTGCATGCGTGCAGGACCTTGATCTGGATCCTTCAAAAGTAAATGTGAATGGCGGTGCTATTGCCATTGGTCACCCGCTGGGTTGCAGTGGCACCAGGATCTCTGCCACCCTGATACATGAGATGAAAAGAAGCAATACCCGTTACGGTCTAGCCACTATGTGTGTGGGGGTGGGACAGGGCGCTGCCCTGATCTATGAAAAACTTTGAGTTTCGTAAGATAGAATGTAACTTTTATCCTTCAAATTCGTTCAGCAAAAAACCATACATCATGAAAAAAATCTTCCTTTCTGTTATAACACTTTTCTCAGCAACAGTGATGATCAGCGCTCAGTCAGACACTACTTTAAAAGAATATACTGGTCGTTATGTATTTCCCGAAGGTACCGTGGTGCCCGATGTAACCGTGAGTTTGCAAGGCGATCAGCTGAGCATGGGTTCTTCGGCCGGTACTTCCCAGCTTTCTAAATTAGGAGTGGATTCATTTTCTGTGGTGGAATTCCAGGGAACGGCCGTGTTCAGAAGAAATGGGAATAAAAAAGTAAATGCCGTGCATATTGAAGCGGCAGGGTATGTGCTGGATGGTACGAAAGAAGAAACAGGCTGGTTATTTAAAGTATACCGGAAACCGGTTGAAATGATAGTACCTGAATAAATAGTAATAAAACAAAATTTTAAAGAAAGAGTCCCGTTACTGCTGCGGGACTCTTTCTTTATTTGATCAGCCTTTGGTCTTTTTCACCGGGGCGGTTTCTTTGGAAGGCGCCTTCTTCATTTCCACTTTTGGAATCGGTTGTTTTGGAGGCGGTGGTGGAGGCGGGGCTACTTCTTCCTTCACACCTTCCTGGATCACTTCTTCCGATGGAGGAGGCATTTCATATCTTTTACGTTTATTCTTACCACTTGCTTCAGCAGCCATATTCACAAAATCGAAAAGCTGTTTCATCGCATTCTCATTGGCATTGCTGAATTTGAATTCAAATATGCTGTTCAGGCTGCCATTTTCATAATTGCCACCAGAGATCAGCATCTGGTCGAATTTTTCAATGATTTTTTTGGCTTCTTCATCACTCTCATTGTTCCTGTCGCCTTTGGATAATGCCATGCCCATCACCTCTTTGATATTCAGGCTCATCAGCATAGGATAATTTACTTTGGCCTGCAACCACTCGGGCACAGGGCTGGTGCCGGGGTTGTTGAGGAAATTTTGAGCAGTGGATTCAGACAATGCAAACACCAGCATATCATCATTGTCTTTCACCACGGGATTTATATCCTTCATCACTTTTACGCCTTTCTCACTCGATTTGAGGGAATCAATTAAACCCAGAACCGATTTCTTCAGTTCCTGGAACTTTGCTTTATCAGCAATGGGTATCGCCATGATCAATTGTATGCCGCCCATCCTGCTGCCCACCATCTCCGGGCCATCACTTTTCACTACTGCCAGCATGATGTTGTTCTTAAACGAAGAACTGAGAAGGTCCATGTTAAAGGGCATCTTTCCCTTCATCTCTTCCATGAGTTCAGCCAAACCCGTTTTCTGCATCATATCTTTAGCCATACCGGTTTGGGCAGAAGCCATGAACAAACCCAGCAACTGTCCTTTGGGGAGGCGGCGGAACATATCCGTATTTAACGATGGGGAAGTATACTTTTTATATACCTCTGCCATGTCCTTGTTGAGGTAATTCCTGTTATGACTGACGATCCTGCCATTTTCAAAATTGACAATAGAGGTTTTATCGTTGCCGGCAAAGACCGCCAATTTCGAGAGTAAGGCTGCCACAGGGGGCGGCATCTGTTTTAGTGCACCCAAAGCACCTTTACCGTTGTTCCACATTTTTATATCACCATCTGCTTTGAAAAGATCAGCGATAATAACATTGGTGGCAATAGCGCCCGCAGGGCGTGGACTAAGTAAGGTAAAATATTCTTCCCGCTGGATCCTGCCTACTCTTTGCATAGCTTCCTTGTACTTTTTTTCCCGCTCCAGTTGATCTTTCATTGCCTCTTCTTCATCATATTGGGTGGTATCGGGGGCAGCTATTGCTACGGTGTCTATTTGCACAACCGCCGTATCCAGCATTTCCATGGGAGGGGGAGGAAAAGCAATAAGCATTTCTTCCCTGGCTGCTTTACTCATGCCTGTCATGAGTACAAAGATTTCATTGTTCCAGCCGATCTTTGGCTTCTGGTCACCCTTTGAATACAGGATCTTATTAGTGCCGTATGCGTGCAGGGAATCTTCGCCCTTACCTAATTTTTTTACAGCCATAGCAAACAAAGCTTCATTCTTGATGGCTCCAAAAACCCGCACCATGGGTTTAGCATTCCTGTCTTCCTGGTCCTCATTACTCACCACCAAAACGAGTGACTTTGAAAAATCGATGCCCGATACAGAAGGATCGGAGAGAAATGCTTTTATCTCTCCCTTATCGTTTTTCATCAGCTCCCGGTATAAAGCGCTTTGGCGAAAGGTTTCGCCGGGAATTTTTTTACTGATCTGCACCGGATCGAAACTCATGATCATTCCGGCATCATCCGGAATGTATTTTAAAATAGGATGGGTTTGTGCATGAATGGCGGCCTGTATGCACAGGCCCCATAACACAAGGCTGATTTTTTTCATGTTTTGGTACTTAAAATTTGTGGTTAATTAATTCACCGGCCGATATCGTTTGTTGTTCACCGGTAGAAAGATTTTTTATGTTACAGGTATTTTCTTTCAACTCTTTTTCACCAATAATAACTACAAAGGGAATGTTTTTTTTCTCAGCGTATTTGAATTGTTTGTCAAATTTTACCGATTCGGGATACAACTCACTTCTGGTGCCTTTATTACGAAGCTGTTGCATAAGCCCAAAAGCAAACCGGCTTTCTTTTTCGCCCAGGTTAAAAAACAGCACCTGTGTTCCAACATGAACACCTGCCGGAAACAGGTCCAGTTCTTCCATCACATCATAAATACGGTCCACCCCAAACGATATACCCACGCCGGGGATGTTGGGAACGCCAAACAAGCCGGTCAGGTCATCATAACGTCCGCCACCGCCAATGCTTCCCATTTTTACACCAGCAGCAGTCACTTCAAAAATGCACCCTGTATAATAATTCAATCCTCTTGCCAGGGTGGGGTCAATAAACACTTTACCAGAGTAGGGTAAGTTGCTGGTGTTGTCCAGGATAAACTTTAATTCTGTAAGTCCCTGGCGGGCGTTAGTATTCATATCCAGCAATGCAGATAGTTTTTTCAGAATACTATCGTTATTGCCGGTATCCGCAGCGATCTGCAGGTATTTATCAATAGTATTTGTTTGATCTGCAGTTAAACCCCGCTGACTTAATTCTTCTTTCACTTTATCGATGCCGATCTTATCCAGCTTATCTATGGCCATGGTGATGTCCATCATCTTACCGGTGGAGCCACAGGTCTCCGCCAAAGCCTGTAAAATTTTCCGGCTGTTGATCTTTACCTCAACGGGTATTTTCAGTTTGTCAAAAACAGCGAGATAGATATGGGTCAATTCCACTTCATTCAAAAGAGAGTTACTTCCCACCACATCTGCATCACATTGATAAAATTCACGGTAACGGCCTTTTTGCGGCCGGTCGGCACGCCACACCGGCTGTACCTGGTAGCGTTTGAACGGGAACGTTAGCTGGCTATGGTTCATGGCCACATAACGGGCAAAAGGAATGGTCAGATCATATTTGAGGGCCCGCTCTGTAATACCTTTTACATTTTTTCCCTGGAGTACTTTTTCAAAATCTTCCCTGGCCTGTTTTTCCTTATCGGGGTTATCCAGCCCGTTATTGAGGATTTTAAAGATCAGCTTATCACCCTCCTCGCCATATTTTCCCATCAGGGTGTCCAGGTTTTCCATGGCTGGTGTTTCCAGGGGCTGGAAACCGTATAATTCAAATACATTTTTAATGGTCTGCAGAATATAGTTGCGTTTGCGGACAATATCCGGTCCAAAATCTCTCGTGCCCTGTGGTAGTGAAGGTTTGGTCATATTCTCTAAAAAGTCAAATTAGTCAAATTTATCCGTTGAGGCATTTGCAAAAGCGGATCACAATCATTCAGGTGCCTGTTTCCTGCAGGTGTTTGCTGATGATCCTGTCGCAGGCCAGGCTGATCATTTTAAATACATCATGGTATCCCGGTTCGGGGCCGTACCAGGGGTCAGGCACATCCCTGTTTTGCCCGGGATATAATTCATTCATCAGCAGGTCTACTTTGGACGGATCATATTTATTTTTTGCAATACGCTTCATTTCATCCAGCACATCTTCAGCCAGTGCATAAATTTTATCATACTGTTCAAAATCAATGGCGGTAAACCGGCGGGCTCTTTGACGGCTGATATCAATGCCGTTCATTTTGGCCACTTTTTGTGAAAGCGGGTGCGGCGGATCACCGGTATGATAGCTGTTGGTGCCGGCACTTTCCACACACCAGTTCAATCCGGCTTTAAGAGCTTTATCCTGGAGTATGCCTTCTGCCAGGGGACTACGGCACACATTGCCCAGGCACACCATTAAAATTTTCATCCGGCAAAGATAAGTACCGGGCTTTGAAGGCTGAATAACACATTTTTACCAAAAGCAACAAGCTGTTTGTTATGGATTTAGACCTTCTGTTGCATCTCATTACCAAACTCCACAATTGTGGGCATGAAACAATAATTTACCTTAAATTGCCAGTCCCAAAAAATGGAATGGATGTTTGAAGAATATGAAAAGAAAAAGCGGAACCAGCACGCCCAAATGCGGTCGATAAAAGACTATGGGATGGGCTTTTTTATCCTGCTGATTGGGCTTTTTTTCTTGTTTCGCGGTTATCTTGGCAAATTTCCGCTGAATGAAACGCTGGGAAAACCGGATGCAGTGGAGAAGATATTCGGAGCGATTGCGATCGTCTATGGGTTATGGAGGATATACAGGGGCTACCAGAAAAAATATTTTAAATGAGGGGTGTCCGTACACTGATCTATACCAGTTCTTTGGTTTTTTTTATTTGCCTGGGAATGCTGAGTTGTGAATCGTATGACAAAAAAAGGGATGCATTACCGGATAACAAGTACAAGGGCATTATCTATGTAAGTGCGGATGAATCATTCAAGCCTGTGATCGATGAGCAGGTAAGGGTATATGAGTCTTACTATCCGGGAGCAAAGATCAGTGTGAGTTATAAGCCGGAAGCGGAGTGTTTAAAGGATATGTTCGTAGACAGCATAAGAATGGTGATCACCACCCGCGGTTGTACAGAAGAGGAAAGATTATTTATAGCAGATACTTTCAGAATCGGACCAGAAAGCATGGTCATTGCCCGCGATGCTGTAGCCGTAATTGTCAACCCCCTGGCCGGCGATTCCCTTTTCACCATGAACGAAGTCAGAGCTATCCTCAAGGGGAGATTTAAGAAAAATTTAATTCCTGTTTTTGACGGGGTAAAAGCAACCAGTACGGTACGTTTTATCATCGATTCTGTGTTAAGGGGCGATACGCTGACCGCCAGTGCGGTAGCTGCCAGGACGAGCAAAGGAGTGATCGATTATGTGGCGCTAAACCCCGGTGCGGTGGGATTTATAGGTGTGAGCTGGATCGGCAATCCCGAAGACACATCGCAACTAAGTTTTTTGAAAAAAGTTACAATCGCATCACTTGAAAGTGCTTATGACACTGGTACTTACATAAAAGCCTACCAGGAAAACATTTACACCAAACGCTATCCTATGGTACGGGATTTGGTTTATACAATGCGGGAAAATTATAAAGGACTTGGAAATGCCTTTGCTGATTTTATGAGTGGAGAGATAGGGCAACTGATTTTTAAAAGAGCTTACCTGGTACCGGAGCATAAGCAATTTATCATCCGGCCGGTGAGGCTCGCCAAGTAAACAAAGTAGCTATATTTACAAACATAAAAGAAGAAGACATGAAGAAGACCATTTTTGCATTTATTTCAGCCGGGCTGCTTGCTGTAACCGGGTTGAAAGCGCAAAGCATCCAGGAGGGTATGAACCACCTGTATGCTGACAGATTCAAGACTGCAGCTGGCATATTTGAAAAACTATTAGCTGTAAATCCTAATAATATTGAGGCCACTTACTGGCTGGGTCAAACCTATTTTGACCAGGATGATAATGATGCAGCCCGAAAGTTGTACGATAAAGCATTGGCAACAAATGGCAGTGCACCGTTGGTGCTTGTGGGCCTTGGCCATGCAGACCTGTTAGATAATAAATTAAACGATGCCCGCCAGAAATTTGAAGCGGCACTGACAGCCAGCCGTGGAAAAAAAGGGAATGACCCCGTGGTAGCTACCGCTATCGGCCGGGCCATTGTGGACTCGAAAGGCGGTGATTTTAAATGGGCCGTGCAATTGCTGGAAGAAGCGGCTGCTGCCAATAAAGTACCTTCCACAGAAACGCTGATACAGTTAGGTAATGCCTACCGCAAAGCCGGTGAAGGCAGTGGCGGTGGCCGGGCATTTGAAACGTATAAAAGGGCGCTTGAAATAAACCCTCAATTCTCAGTTGCCAGTCTTCGCCTGGCCAAATTATTCGAATCTCAAAAGAACTATGAACTGGTGCTGGAAAACCTGAATGATGCGGTGAGAAGGGATGCCAAATTCACCCCCGCTTATTATGAACTGTTCTACTATTATTTCTTTACCAAAAAATATGATGATGCTGAAGTTCAGCTCAAAAAATATATTGACAGCAAATTGCCGGAAACAGAGATCAACGACGACTCTTACTACGCACAATTGTGCTGGGCCCGTGGTGATTTTGATTGTGCCATTCAGAAAGACGAGAAAGTGGTGGCGCAATTAGGAGAAAAAACAAAACCCAGGGTATTCAAACTGCTGGCCGATGCGTACCTGCAAAAAGGAGATTATGCAGCAGCTAAGAAATATATTGACTGGTATTTCAAAAGAGAAAAACCCGAGGATTATATCTCTTTTGACTACAAATTGAAAGCTGACATCCTGGCGAAAGCCGGTGCAACAGACGAGGAAATACTGGATTGTTATGTAAAAGGTGCAGCCGTGGATACAGTACTTACTTCAAGAATCGACTTTTTGAAACAGGGCGCTAAATTCTTCCGTGATGGGAAGAAAAGGGAAAAAGAAGCCGTATTGCAGGAAATGGTAATAGCACAAAAACCCAATCCCACGATCAATGATTATTTCGACCTGACCATTGCCTATTATTTCACGCCTAATTATGCCAGGTCAAGAGAAGTGGCATTGCTCATGGAAGAGAAATTCCCCAATGAGATATATGGTTATGAATGGGCGTTTAACAGCAGCCTGGCTATCGGTAGCGATACCACTAAAAAAGTAAGACCGGATAGTATTGCTGCCCCGGATGCATTGAAACTGTATGAAGCCAGCCTGAAAGACACGGTGAAGCACAAAAAATACTACATCAGCTCTGTAAGGTTCCTGGCTGCTTATTATATCAATGATGCCAATGACAAGGACAAGTCACTTGAATTCTTCGAAAAATGGCTGAATGCTGATCCTGCTAATGCAGCAGCGATACAGGGTTATATAGACCAGATCAAGAAAACCCCCAACAAGCCGGCCCCTAAAACAGGCGGAACGGGAACTAAAGGAACCGGAGGGCCGGCGCCTAAACCCGTGAAAGCAAAAACAACGGCGGCAACAAAAAAATAATACAGAAGATATTCAAAGTCGGTTTTCTTCTTTTACAAATAAGGTCCCCTGCTATTATGGCGGGGGATCTTTGTTTTTAGAACAGGCGTTAGGCATAATTGCTTAGGTGCTATTTTGTTAAGGTTTATTGGGATGACCACCTTATTTTTGCCGGGAGAGTAAAAACCTATGATTCATCTGCTTCAAACAGGGTTAAATAGCATGGATTCCGGCTCTTACCTGCCGGTGGCGATCCAGATCATTTTTGCCGTAGGTCTCGTAGGGTTCCTGATGGTGGTCACGCATCTCCTGGGACCAAAAAGAAGGACCAGTGACAAGCTCCAAAATTTTGCCAGCGGTATCGAATCACATGGCGATGCCCGCCAGCCCATGGCTATCAAATACTTTCTCACGGCTATTTTATTCGTCCTTTTTGATGTGGAAGTGATCTTTTTCTATCCTTATGCTGTGAATTTTAAAGGGTTGGGCTGGGAAGGCTTTTGGGCCGTTCTGATGTTTATTGGATTCTTCCTTTGCGGGTTTATATATATTATCAAAAAAGGCGCTTTGAAATGGGAAGATTGAGATGTTGGTAAATTGTTGGGTCGGGAAATTTGGAATATAGGAACTAATAGATGTGAGGGTTGTTATTTTATCAGGCAGTTTCCCGGTTCCAAATTTAAAAACTTCAAAATGTATTTATGTCACGTCCTGTATCATATAATCTCATCCAGAAACCCCTGGAATCCGATATCAGCATAGTGGATATGCCGGATGGTCACCAGGGAGAAGGTTTCTTCGCCACATCCTTAAACAAGGTCATTGGCCTGGCCCGTAAAAACTCCATCTGGCCGCTTCCTTTCGCCACATCCTGTTGCGGTATTGAATTCATGGCCACCATGGGTTCTCATTACGACCTGGCCCGATTTGGTTCGGAAAGAGTGGGCTTTTCGCCCCGCCAGTGTGACTTGCTGATGGTGATGGGTACGATCGCCAAAAAAATGGGGCCTGTCGTAAAGCAGGTGTACCTGCAAATGGCAGAACCCCGCTGGGTCATGGCGGTGGGTGCCTGTGCCAGCAGTGGTGGAATTTTTGATACGTACAGCGTGTTACAGGGCATTGACCAGGTGGTGCCGGTGGATGTATATGTGCCGGGTTGCCCGCCCAGGCCGGAAGCTATCATCGATGGTGTGATCAGGATACAGGACCTGGTAGGTAAAGAAAGTTTGAGAAGAAGGAATGGTGATAAATACAAGGCCTTATTGGAAAGCTACGGAATACAGTAAAGAAATAATAAAATACAAACCCGGTAGCTGGCAGGCCTGATGCCACTCGACCGGAATGTTTTAAATGAGTTTGACTAACGAGTATATCAAGCAAAGACTGGTAGAAAAATTCCCTGACCAGGTCACAGGTTTTGAAGAGCCCTATGGCATGCTCACTTTTGAAGCGCCGAAGGACCTGAACCTGAAAGTGCTGAATTTTTTATTTGATGACCCCGAATTGAAATTCCGGTTCATGAACGATCTCTGTGCCGTACATTACCCGGATAATAAGGGCAGGGAACTGGCCGTGGTATATCATCTGCACAACCTGGAAGATAATGTGAGGATACGGTTCAAAGTATTTGCGGATATCCAAAAACCGGATGTGTATACGGCATCAGGGTTGTTTTCTGCGGCCAACTGGATGGAAAGAGAGACCTATGATTTTTTTGGGGTAAACTTTGTTGGCCACCCCAACCTGAAACGGATACTGAATGTGGATGAGATGGATTATTTCCCGATGCGGAAAGAATTTCCGCTGGAAGACCAGAGCCGGGTGGATAAGGATGACGAAATGTTTGGCAGAGGATAAAATAAATGACGCCATTTGAAAATCTGAAAATGTATGTTAGTTAAAAGGCCATTTTCACATTGTTACATTTTCTAATTGTCGAATTAAATATGTCAGAGCACCATATCAAATTACCAGAAGGAAGTATTGAAAAAACGACCACAACGCTCAACCTGGGGCCCACGCACCCGGCCACGCATGGCGTGTTTCAAAATATCCTGGAGCTGGATGGAGAAAGGATCGTTTCAACAGAGCAAACGGTAGGGTATATCCACCGGGCATTTGAAAAGCTGGCGGAAAGAAGGCCCATGTACCAGATTACGCCGATCACAGACCGCCTGAATTATTGCTCTTCGCCCATCAATAATATGGGCTGGCATATTACCTGCGAAAAATTGTTTGGCGTAAAAACGCCTAAGCGGGTGGATTATCTCCGGGTCATTATCATGGAACTGGCCCGGATTTCTGACCATCTGATTTGTAATTCCATCGTGGGGGTGGATGCAGGGGCTTATACCGGCTTTTTATACGTGATGCAATACCGGGAACTGATCTACGAGATATATGAAGAAGTATGCGGTTCAAGGCTCACGACCAATATCGGCCGTATCGGCGGGTTTGAAAGAAACTTTAACGATATCGCCTTTCAAAAACTCGAGAAGTTCCTTGAAGAATATCCCAGGGTGCTGAAGGAATTCGAGAACCTGTTCCAGCGCAACAGGATTTTTATGGACCGTACGCAGGGAACCGGGGCCATTAGCGCCGACAGGGCATTGAATTATGGATTCACAGGCCCCAACCTCCGTGCAGCCGGCGTGGACTATGATGTGAGAGTACATACGCCTTATAGCAGCTACGAAGATTTTCAATTCAACATACCCGTAGGGACCACCGGTGATAACTATGACCGCTGGCTGGTTCGCAGTAAAGAAATGTGGGAGAGCCTGAGTATTATCGAACAGGCTTATCGAAAAGTGCAGGGATTTAAAGGCGCAGAAGCAGAAGTGTACCATGCGGACGCACCAGAATATTATTTGCCGGAAAAAAAGGATGTGTACACGAAAATGGAAGCGCTGATCTATCATTTCAAGATCATTATGGGTGAAACCAGGATCCCGGTGGGTGAAGTGTATAATGCCGTGGAAGGGGCCAATGGCGAATTAGGGTTTTACCTGATCAGCGATGGGGGAAGAACACCTTATCGCTTACATTTTCGCCGGCCCTGTTTTATTTATTACCAGGCCTATGAAGAGCTGACAAGAGGTGCAATGCTCAGTGATGCGATCATTACGATGAGCAGCCTGAACCTGATAGCAGGTGAGCTCGATGCGTGATGATTATTTTTAAAAAAACAATAGGACAGAAATAAAATGAGTGTTCAGTTTTCAGAGAAATCATTACAGGAAGTTCAGCGGATCATCAACTTCTACCCGCAGGGCAAACAAAAAAGCGCTGTGATACCTGTGTTGCATTTGGCACAGCAGGAATTTGGCGGCTGGCTGAGCACCGAAACCATGGACTATGTGGCCTCCTTGCTTGATCTGAAGCCTATTGAAGTATACGAAGTAGCCACCTTTTACAGCATGTATAACCTGAAACCGGTAGGCAAGTATATGTTTGAGGTATGCCAGACAGGGCCCTGTATGCTGAACGGCAGTGATGATATAATAAAATATATCTACGATAAATTAGGCATCAAACCGGGAGAAACGAGCAGTAATGGTATGTTCACACTGAAAACAGTGGAGTGTTTAGGCGCCTGTGGTTATGCGCCGATGATGCAGATGGGAAAAAATTACAGGGAACACCTCAGCAAAGAAAAGGTGGATGCTATTATTGAAGAATGTCGTAACAGGGCTGGAGCAAACAATTAATAAAAATTTTGATGATGAAAGGAATCATTCCATACTTGAATTTTAGTGGCAATGGCGCTGAAGCACTGAAGTTTTATGTTAAAGCTTTGGATGGTAAAGTGCTGTTTCAGCAAACATTTGGCGAATCGCCGATGGCTGGACAAACTCCTGATGAGTATAAGAATCGTTTGATGCACGCATCGTTTGAATGCCCGGCAGGTTCTTTCATGGCATCAGACTCACCTCCCGGCTTTGAAGCAAAAGCAGGAAACACGATTACTCTTTCTTTGCATTACGATACGGTGGCAGAAGCAGAGAAGTTCTTTGGCCAACTGGCTGAAGGCGGATCGGTGATGATGCCATTACAGGAAACATTCTGGGCGCAGCGTTTCGGTATGCTGACGGATAAATATGGATTTATGTGGATGGTGAATGTAGACAAACCGCAAGGATAGTATTTCGATTGAAAAAGATCTTTACCATACTATTTTCCCTCATGGCCGTTACAGTAACTGCTCAAACGGATGAGGAAAAGCTGACGACCAGGTTGAAAGAATTTCACCAGTCGCTGGTCAGTGGCACGATCGCTTCTATCAACCAGCAAACCGATAAAGCCCTGAGCTATGGGCACAGCAACGGCTGGGTGGAAACAAAGAATGACCTGATCAAGAACCTGGAGACAGGATATATTGATTATAACAGTTATAAAGAAGATAGTTTGCAGGTAACGATCAACGGTAATGTGGCGCATGCAAGATTTATTGCAGATATAAATGTGACATTGAACGGAAAGACCGGCGACTATCATTTGAAAGTGCTGGAAGTGTGGGTAAGGAAGGGGAAGGGGAAGAGATGGATATTATTTGCAAGGCAGGCAGTAAAATAAAAGCTTATAGCTATTAGCGCATAGCTGATAGCGTACTATAATATGGGACGAAAATTATTATTAGACAAAGCACACATTGAGAACATCAGGTTGTATGATGTGTATCGCCGTGAAGGCGGTTATCGCAGCGTGGAGAAGGCATTGAAATCAATGAGTCCTGAGGCTGTGACAGAAGAGGTGAAGAAAAGCGGTCTCCGTGGTCGTGGCGGTGCAGGTTTCCCTACCGGGATGAAATGGAGTTTTTTGGCCAAACCCGAAGGCGTGCCCCGTTACCTGGTGGTGAATGCAGATGAATCGGAGCCCGGTACTTTCAAAGACCGTTACCTGATGGAATTTATTCCGCATTTACTGATCGAAGGAATGATCACTTCGTCGTATGCACTGGGGTCCAACCGTTCCTATATCTATATCCGTGGTGAATATGCGTGGATCGTGGATATACTGGAACAGGCTATCGCTGAAGCAAAGAATAATGGCTGGCTGGGTAAAAACATTTTAGGCAGCGGTTTTGATTGTGAAATTTATGTGCAGCGTGGCGCTGGTGCGTATATCTGCGGTGAGGAAACCGCTTTGCTGGAATCACTGGAAGGGAAACGGGGTAACCCCAGAATAAAACCGCCTTTCCCGGCTGTCAAAGGTTTGTGGGATTGTCCTACGGTGGTGAACAACGTGGAAACGATTGCTGCGGTGGTTCCGATCATCAATGAAGGCGGAGAGGAATATGCGAAGATCGGTATTGGTAAATCAACAGGCACCAAGCTTATCAGCGCCTGCGGTAATATTAAGAAGCAGGGAGTGTACGAGATCGATATGACGATCAGTGTGGAAGAATTTATTTACAGTGATGAATATTGTGGCGGTATTGCCAATGGTAGAAAACTGAAAGCCTGTATACCGGGTGGTTCATCCGTTCCTATTTTACCGGCTAATCTATTATTGAAGACGGCCAAAGGCGAAGCGAGGATGATGACCTACGAAAGTTTGGCTGATGGTGGTTTTGCAACTGGTTCCATGATGGGTTCCGGTGGGTTTATTGTGCTGGATGATAATCAATGCGTGGTGCGCCATACGTACACGCTGGCGAGGTTCTATCGTCATGAAAGTTGCGGACAATGCTCACCCTGCCGGGAAGGCACGGGCTGGATGGAGAAAATATTATTGAATATCGAGAATGGAAAAGGAAAGATGAGTGATATTGACCTGCTGTGGGATATTCAAAGAAAGATAGAAGGGAATACGATCTGTCCGCTGGGTGATGCAGCTGCATGGCCTGTGGCCGCGGCGATCAGGCATTTCCGTGATGAATTTGAATGGCATGTGCAGAACCCGGAAGATTGTTTGAGAAGGAATTATGGGTTGGCGGGATATGCGGAGCCGTTGAAAGTAACGACACCGGCGTAAAGGATTTCACGCAAAGGCGCAAAGAGGTTTCACGCGGCGGGCGCAACGGTGCGGCGTTCGCGGGGATTAAAATAGATTAAAGCATCGAAAGTTACTGTGGACCCTGTGAAAAAATGAACCGATGAATGAAAATGAGTTAGCCACAGTAGCACTTGATATTTGTTTTAAGATACACAGGCAATATGGACCAGGGTTATTTGAAAGTGTTTACGAAGAGATATTTTGCCACGAATGGGCTAAAACGGATATCCCGTTCAGCAGACAGCAGGGAATACCACTGGTCCATGAAGAAATAAGGTTGGACATTGGATTCCGGGCGGATGTAATACTGGATAGCAAAGTGATCATTGAGTTCAAAAGTGTGGAGGCCTTGTCGGATGTTCACTATAAACAAGTTCTTACCTATTTGAAGTTGGCAAATCACAAACTTGGATTGTTGATAAATTTCAATGTGGTATTATTTAAAGATGGTATAAAAAGAATCGCTAATAAACTATAAATCGTTGCGCCGCTGCTCCGCCGCGTTCGCTGCGAGAAATAAAATAAAAATTTAGCGTCTTGGCGAGTCCTTGGCGCCTTTGCGAGAAACAAAATATGGCTGACGAAATAAAAAAAGAACCCCCGGCTAATTTCAAAGTCACTATCGATAATATTACTATCGAAGTGCCGCCGGGTACGACTATCTTAAATGCGGCACGCAAGATAGGTGGTGATGTAACACCCCCTGCTATGTGCTACTATAGCAAATTGCAGGGCAGTGGCGGTAAATGCCGTACCTGTTTGGTGGAAGTGGCTGCAGGATCAACAGCTGATCCCCGCCCGATGCCCAAACTGGTGGCTTCCTGCCGTACAACAGTGATGGATGGTATGGTGGTGAAAAATATTACAAGCGACAGAGTACAGGATGCACGAAATGGAGTAGTGGAATTTTTATTGCTGAATCATCCGCTCGACTGCCCGATCTGCGACCAGGCCGGCGAATGTCATTTACAGGACCTGGGCTATGACCATGGTAAAGAAGGTACCCGCTACGAATTTAAAAGAAGAACATTTGAGAAAGAAGATATCGGCCCTTACATACAATTGCACATGACAAGGTGCATACTTTGTTACCGTTGTACCTATGTGGCCGATCAATTAACAGACAACCGGGTTCATGGCATACTGGACCGCGGCGATCATGCGGAAATATCTACTTATATCTCCAAAGCAATTGATAACGATTTCAGCGGGAATATGATCGATGTGTGCCCCGTGGGAGCATTAACAGACAAAACATTCCGGTTCAAGAACCGTGTCTGGTTCACCAAGCCCATGGATGCTCATCGCGATTGTGATAAATGCTGTGGTAAAGTAACACTCTGGCAACGGGGCGATGAAGTGCTTCGGGTAACCGTTAGAAAAGATGAATGGGGTGAAGTGCAAAGCTATGAGGGCAAGCCCGGCTGGATCTGTAATACCTGCCGTTTTGATAAAAAGAAAACAAGTGACTGGGTTATTGAAGGATTGACCAATATCAATCGTCATTCTGTGATTGCACAGGGAAAATATCCCGGGCTGGTGAAACCAAGAGAAACGGTGGCCGAAGTGATGGGTGGAAGGGACCCCAAACTGCTGATGGATATTCATGATATCAGCGGGGTGAATGATCCTTCGGTCGACCTGAGTGAGATCAACGGACCGGCAACAAGTAAAACATTTCAGAAAAAGTGATGACGGGCAACGCCTAATTTGAATATCAGTTATGACCTTATTAGTAATAGATTGGTTGTTGGTTTTGGAAAAAGCCTTGTTGGTGGGATTCATCATTACACTTTCCCTCATCATCGCCATGTACACTACTTATGCAGAACGAAAAGTGGCGGCATGGCTGCAGGACAGGAGGGGCCCTAACCGGGCAGGTCCGTTTGGTATCCTGCAACCGTTGGCGGATGGGGGTAAATTATTCTTTAAAGAAGAGATCATTCCGCTGGCTTCTTCTAAATTTCTTTTCATACTAGGACCGTCACTGGCCATGGTCACGGCGCTGCTCACCAGTGCTGTCATCCCCTGGGGTGGTAATCTTCATATTTTCGGAAGAGATGTTTCCCTGCAGATCGCTGACATTAATATTGGTATCCTTTACATTTTTGGCGTAGTGAGTTTGGGAGTATATGGAATCATGATCGGCGGATGGGCTTCTAATAATAAGTTCTCCCTGCTGGCTGCCATACGGGGCGCTTCGCAGATGATCTCTTACGAACTGGCGATGGGTTTATCACTGATCGCTGTACTGATGCTCACCGGCACCTTGCAGATGAGTGGAATTGTGGCCAATCAAATGACAGGTAATAACCTTTGGCATGTGTTCCTGCAGCCGGTAGGGTTCTTTATCTTTTTTGTTTGTGCCCTGGCAGAATGTAACCGTACACCATTCGATCTGCCGGAGGCGGAAAATGAACTGAACTTCGGTTACCACCAGGAGTATTCATCCATGAAACTGGGATTCTATTTGTTTGCTGAATACATCAATATGTTTATCAGCAGTGCGGTGATGGCCACTTTGTTCTTTGGCGGATATGACATACTGCCTTTTGTGGATGAAACAAAATGGGGATTGTCCGACAACCTGCTGACCATCCTGGGCTTTGTATCACTGATGGGAAAAACATTCCTTTTCCTGTTTATTTTTATCTGGATCCGCTGGACGATCCCGCGTTTCAGGTATGATCAGCTGATGAATTTGGGATGGAAGAAATTGATACCGCTGGCCCTGGTAAATATGGTGATCACGGCAGCCGTGGTGTTGTGGTTGAAGAAATAAGAAGTCAGAAGTCTGAACCCGGAAATCTGACCTCATCATAATATATTTGCGAACTTTTTAAACTCCAGGTGGAGCATGCAATTAACAAACAGATCGGTACTGGTGGACAGGAAGCCCATGACATGGCTGGAAAAGTTGTATGTATGGAATATCCTGAAAGGGATGATGATCACCTTTAGCCATATCTTCAAGAAAAGGCCCACTATCAACTACCCGGAACAAAAACGTTCTTTTTCCAAAGTGTTTCGCGGTTTGCATGTACTGAACCGGGATGCAGAAGGAAGGGAAAATTGTACAGCCTGCGGATTATGTGCGGTGGCCTGTCCTGCGGAAGCTATTACGATGGAAGCCGCTGAAAGATTGCCCGGTGAGGAGAATTTGTACCGGGAGGAGAAATATGCAGCCAAATATGAAATTAATATGCTGCGCTGCATTTTCTGTGGTTTGTGCGAAGAAGCCTGTCCCAAAGATGCGATCTACCTGTCGCAGACCTTTGCGCCGGCCAACTATGCAAGAAAAGGATTTATATATAAAAAGGAAGACCTGCTGATCCCTCACCCGGTTAATGACCCGGAAGGGTATCAAAAGGCTTTGGGAGAAAAGGCAGTTAAGAACTAAGAACACCAACGGCTTAAGAGAAATGAGTATCACGCAAATATTATTCTGGATTCTTTCGGTAGTGGCATTATTCAGTGCATTGATGGTGATCACCAGCAAAAACCCGGTGTACAGTGTGTTGTGGCTGATCGCTACTTTCTTTGCTATTTCAGGGCATTATATCTTATTGAATGCACAATTCCTCGCTATTGTGAACATCATCGTGTATGCCGGTGCTATCATGGTGCTGTTCCTGTTTGTAATCATGCTCATGAACCTGAATAAAGAAACGGAACCCCAAAAAAACAGGTGGCTGAAAATGGTGGGTGCAATTGCTGGTGGATGTTTATTACTGGTGTTGGTGGCGGCACTAAAAGACATTGATATCAGGAATCAACAGGCCCTGGTGAGTGAAGGAAGTATCGGGTTGATACAGAGCCTGGGTAAAGAGTTGTTCAGCACCTATGTGGTGCCTTTTGAAATAAGCAGTATTTTATTCCTGAGTGCGATGGTGGGTGCGGTGGTGATCGGGAAGAAAGAATAAAAGCCCCCTATATCCCCGGAAGGGGGACTTTCGGAGCCTCGGACTATTTGAATAATGAAAAAGAAATTGAAATATTAACTAAATGACTCTTGCAAAGCCCCTCCTTTGGAGGGGTTTGGGGAGGCTGTATTATGCCTATAAATTATTACATATTCCTGTCCATCGCCTTGTTTGCCATCGGCATTGTAGGGGTGCTCACCCGCCGTAATGCGATCATCATCTTTATGTGTGTGGAACTGATGCTGAATGCCGTGAATTTATTGCTCGTGGCATTTTCTAAAATGCATTATAAAATGGCAGTGGCGGATAATGTTGCCACAACAGTGGGAACAGACGGACAGTTATTTGTATTCTTCATCATGGTAGTGGCGGCAGCAGAGGTAAGTGTGGGCCTGGCGATCATCGTGATGATGTACCGGAATATTCACTCCGTGGATATTAATTTTTTGAACAGGTTGAAACATTGATAGGATTTTATGAAGAACGCTTTACAGATAGTCTATCTCATACCACTGCTTCCGCTCATTGGTTTTTTGATCAATGGACTGGCACGTAAGCAGCTCTCCAAATCAATGGTCAGCCTTATCGGGTGTGGCACCATCCTGGCCTCCTTTGCGCTCAGTATCTGGGCTTTTATGCAGGTAAAGGGAGGTAATGGCGGTGTGGTCAACTACTTTAATTTCATCCAGGTCGGTGATCTGACCATTCCCTTTGCTTTCCAGGTAGACCAGTTGTCAGCCATTTTCTTACTGATCATTACCGGTGTGGGTTTTTTAATTCATGTGTATTCCACTTCTTACATGCAGGAAGAGAAATCTGAACACTTTGCAAGATATTTTGCCTATCTCAATCTCTTCGTATTCTCCATGCTGGTGCTGGTAATGGGTGCCAACTATGTTATTATGTTCATCGGTTGGGAAGGGGTGGGACTTTGTTCTTATTTACTCATCGGGTATTGGTTCAAAAATCCGGAGTACAATAAGGCGGCCAATAAGGCCTTTATCATGAACCGTATTGGCGACCTGGCTTTTCTGATCGCTATTTTCTGGATCATTTCAAGAGTGGGCGGGGTGAACTTTGCAGAGGTGTTTGCCGTAGCAAAAGGAGAAGTGGAAGGCAGGAATTTTGCCGGGAATGATATTACCATCATTACTTTATTGCTCTTTATAGGCGCCACAGGTAAAAGTGCGCAAATACCTTTGTACACCTGGCTACCGGACGCCATGGCAGGCCCCACCCCGGTATCCGCACTCATCCATGCTGCCACGATGGTGACAGCGGGCATTTATATGATCGCCAGGAGTAATATTTTATACTCCCTTTCTGAGTTAACCATGAATATAGTGGCGATCGTGGGTTTGGCAACAGCTTTGCTGGCTGCGACCATTGCACTTAAACAAAACGATATCAAGAAGGTGCTGGCGTATTCTACGGTAAGCCAGCTGGGATTTATGTTCCTGGCATTGGGAACGGGGGCTTATACAGCGGCTGTATTCCATGTGATGACGCACGCTTTCTTCAAAGCCTTGTTGTTCCTCGGAAGCGGAAGTGTGATCCATGCTATGGGTGGTGAACAGGATATCCGCAATATGGGCGGACTGGGTAAAAAACTGAAGATAACTTATATCACATTTGTGGTGGGATGTATTGCCATTGCAGGTATACCTCCTTTCAGCGGTTTCTTTTCCAAAGATGCTATTTTATTAAGCGCTTTTGAGCACAACAGGATATTATATGGAGTGGCTTTGTTCACTGCTCTTTTAACGGCCTTCTATATGTTCCGTTTATTGTTCATCACTTTTACCGGCAAATTCAGGGGCACACATGAGCAGGAACACCATTTGCATGAAAGCCCTGCTGCCATGACCATTCCATTGGTGGTCCTAGCGGTACTTTCGATCATTGGAGGCTTTGTAGGCATTCCGGAAGCGATACTCCATGGCGGCGACAGGATCACCGAATTCCTTTCCCCCGTCATTGCAAAATATAATGGTCCGGCTGTTGCCCATTCTACAGAATACACCCTGATGCTGCTGTCAACCGGTTTGGTGCTATGCATGATCATTTTTGCCTGGATGAAATTCCGTAATTACCAGCGCAGGGAAGCCACAGGGTTTGGGAAAGTGCTGGAAAATAAATGGTATGTGGATGAACTCTATGAAAAGATACTGGTAAACCCGATGCACCGCTTTGGAGGGTTTTTGAAAGATATTTTTGAAACATATGTGGTGGATGGACTGGTGAATGGGGTAGGAAAAGCGGTGAACTATGGCAGCCGCCAGTTGAGATTGCTGCAAAGTGGCCAGGTGGGGAACTACGTGTTGCTGATGGTGCTGAGCATGTTGCTGATTTTTGTATTACAATTCTTTTTGAGAAAATAATATGATCCCGGTTTTATTAATATTAATCCCATTGGTAGCCGGACTGGCTGGTTTTTTCATTAAAAATGAAAAAACCGCCCGTACCTGGGCATTGCTGACATCAATGGGTACACTGGCTGTTTCCCTGCTTGGTCTTACGGTAATGAAAACGGCGGCCGACCTGGAACATAAGGGTGAATGGATGCAGACCATGGGCAGCAGTTTTTTTGTAAAGCTGGATGGGATGGGGCAATTGCTTTGTCTTCTCACGGCTATTGCCTACCCGTTGATATTCATCAGCACCTGGAATACATCCTATAAAAAAGCAAATAACTTCTTTGCATTGATGTTGCTTGGCCAGGCCGGATTGATGGGTGTTTTTGTAGCGATGGATGCTTTGGTGTTTTACTTTTTCTGGGAACTGGCGCTGATCCCTATGTACTTTTTGTGTTCTCAATGGGGCGGTGAAAAGCGGATACGGGTAACATTTAAGTTCTTTATTTACACATTTGTGGGTTCCCTGATGATGCTGATCGGTATCTTATACCTTCAGTCAAAAACGCCGGACCATTCATTTTCGATCATCGCATTCCGCAACCTGAACCTCCCGGCCAGCACGCAAACATGGGTATTTTGGCTCCTCTTTACTGCCTTTGCTATTAAAATGCCCATTTTCCCGCTGCATACCTGGCAACCGGACACATACGAAGAATCCCCCACCACCACAACCATGGTACTGAGCGGTATTATGGTGAAAATGGGGTTACTGGGAATACTCCGCTGGTTGTTCCCCATATTGCCCGCTGCAAGTTATGCCTGGGGTAATGTGGTGATGACTTTATCTGTTGCAGGTATTGTTTATGCATCCCTGATCGCTATACGCCAGGATGACATCAAGAGGCTGGTGGCCTATTCATCTATAGCACACGTGGGTTTGATGTGTGCCGCTATATTTTCAGAAAATATAAGCGCTGTACAGGGGGTGATGATACAGATGTTCAATCATGGTATCAATATTATCGGTTTGTGGATACTGGTGGAAGTGATCGAAAGAAAATATGGTACCCGGAAAATATCGGAACTGGGAGGACTGGCAGAAAAAGCACCTGTGATGGCTGTCTTTTTTGTGATCGTGGCGCTGGCCAATATTGCATTGCCGCTGACCAATGCTTTTGTGGGAGAGTTCCTGATGTTCAATGGTATCATCAACTCCCGCTCTTCGTATTATTTACTCTTCGTCATTTTTGCCGGCCTGGGAATTATCCTGGGAGCTGTATATACGCTGAATTTGATCCGGAAAGTATTTTATGGCCAGGCAGCGGTGATGAAAGAAGGAGCGGGTGATCTGCAGATCAATGAAAAGATCGCCCTGGGTGTGATCGTTATATTGATTTTCTGGGCAGGTATCTATCCGCAAACCTTACTGGACCTGACGAATGAACTGTCGCAGACGATCGTGAACAAAAGATATATGCTTGAAGCAATAAGCAAATAGAAGTATGAATGCATTAATTATATCGGCAGTATTGGGAGTTATCATGATGTTCAGCAGTATCCTGCTGAAGCAAAAGGGCCATATCCGTATGCTGGCTGTGGTGGGGATGGCCGTTTTACTGCTTGTCAATTTCCTGGAGTTGAACGGTACGGTACTTTTTCATGTCAACACCAGGGGCATGATACACTTTGATGGGTTTGCCCTTGCGTTTAATATGATCGCTTTCGCTTCTGCTTTTCTTTACCTGCTGCTCTCCGCAAAGGATATGGAAAAGACCGGTGTGAATTATGCAGAATATTTCGCACTGATATTTTTTATCCTGTGCGGGATCACACTGGTGTCGTCATTTAAGTCCTTACTGATCTTATTCCTGGGTATAGAGATCATATCCATTCCTTTATATATCCTTACCGGAAGCGATAAAAGGAACCTGAAGAGCAATGAAGCGGCGCTGAAATATTTTTTATTGGGTACATTCTCCACCGGGCTCATGCTGATGGGCATTGCCCTGCTGTATGGCGCCAGGGGAACATTTGATACGTATTTCACAGATATATTTGATACCAAGCCATCGGCCTTGCTGGTAGCAGGGATGGTATTATTGCTGTTTTCCATGGCCTTTAAAGTATCTGCGGCGCCTTTTCATTTCTGGACGCCGGATGTGTACGACGGGGCGCCTACGGTATTCACTTCTTTCATGGCCACGATCGTAAAGGCTGCGGTCTTCATAGGCTTTATTCGTTTGTTTGATGAATCATTTGAAACGCTTCAGCCGCAGTGGCGTTTACTGGTAACGATCATTACCGCCGCCACCCTTTTTATCGGCAATATCACAGCGGTATTTCAGCAGAGTGTGAAAAGAATGCTCGCTTATTCAAGCATTGCACAGGCCGGTTTTATGATGATGGCGCTGTTTGCTATGAATACGGATGCCAAAGAAGGCATTCTCGTGTATGCAGCGGCTTATTGCCTGGCCACCATCGGTATTTTTGCCGTGCTGGCGAAAATGAATGATTATACATTTGACGGCTTCAACGGTTTTTCAAAAAAGCAACCCATGGTTGCGGCCACCCTGACGATCTTCCTGTTGTCGCTGGCCGGCATACCGTTGACAGCAGGCTTTTTGGCAAAATTCTATATGCTGAAAGCCGCACTGGCCACAGCAGGCGGGTTTTGGCTGGTACTGTTTGCAGTGTTAATGGCAGCGATCAGCGTCTATTATTATTTCCGTATCATTCAGGCCATGTATTTCAGGGAAGGTAATGGTGCCGGCACCCTGGAAATTCCGGCTTCCTTCAAATGGACATTAGCGGTGATGGCCCTGCTGATCATACTCATTGGTATATTCCCGGGCCTCCTCCTGGGCTGGTATTATTTTTAAGCTTGCCGTTTGTAACAGATCATTCCGGTTGTTGACCTGATTGTGTAATTTCGGGATGTGTTATGAATTTCCTCGACATTCTTTCACTGGCCTTTCGCACGGTACGAAGTAATAAACTTCGAACAGGTCTCACCGTTGCCATCATTGCGTTTGGTATCATGGCGCTGGTGGGTATTATCACGGCTATCAAAGCGATGAACCAGAAGTTCACGGAGAGCTTCTCCACGATGGGCGCCAATGCTTTTACAGTGCGCTATAAAGAAAGGAATATTCGCTTTGGGGGAGGGGATAATGATGAGATCAAGCTTTCTAAAAAAGGGAAGCGAAAAGAAAAAAAATCAAACCTGGGCAAGATCATTTCCAAGGATGAGGCAGAGATGTTTGTACAGCGATATGATTTTCCCTCCGTTAAGAGCGTTTCACTTTTTGGCGGCAGAAATAATATTGCCTCGCATGAAAACCGGAAGACCAGTCCGAATGTGATGATATTCGGGGGCGATGAAAATTACCTGTTGTTAAATGGATTTACGCTCCGGTCGGGCAGGAACTTCAATCGTATGGATGTGCAGACTGGCAGGAATGTGTGTATACTGGGTTATGATGTGGCGCAGAAATTATTTCCCGTGGGGGTGGAAACGGCCGTGAATGCTGTGGTAAGGATCAACAATGTACCTTACCGGGTGCTGGGTGTGCTGGAGTCCCGTGGATCTACTTTTGGGTTTAACAGGGATAATGTCATTCTTTCCACTTATAATAATATCGACAGGAATTTTCCGGGCGGTTATTCATTTGTGGTGGCTGTAATGGTTCAGGACCTGATAAAAGTAAATGAAGCGATGGGGGAAGCAGAGGGTGTGTTCAGGCCGATCCGCAAATTGAATACGATCGAGGAGAATAACTTCACACTGGACCGGAGCGATAGTATTGCGGAAAAAGCCATGAACAGCCTGGGCTTTTTAACGGTATCTGCCACAGTCATCGGGTTGATCACCCTCATAGGCGCCGCCATAGGTTTAATGAATATCATGCTGGTTTCGGTATCAGAGCGAACAAGGGAAGTGGGGTTGATCAAAGCGATCGGTGGCAAAAGCAGGATGGTAAGCAGGCAGTTTTTAATGGAAGCGATCCTGATCAGTGTAATGGGGGCTTTATTCGGGATCATATTAGGAGTGCTGGTAGGGAACCTTTTTTCCATTGTCTTGAATACAGGCTTTGTTGTTCCCTGGAACTGGGTGCTCTATGGTATCGTTATCTGCACAATCGTTGGTTTGCTGGCGGGGTTGTACCCAGCCCTCAAAGCCGGGAAACTCAATCCCATAGAGGCTTTGAGATACGAATGACCGTTCTTGAAATGATGTGGAAAATCCTGTGAAAAACGGTCATGAAATTCTTATCAAATAATTTAGCAGGGAATTGCAACGTATGAAAAAATCCTTAACTTGAAGCCCCTTCTCGAAAGAAAGGAGGGTAAGGGGATTTTTGTATAAACTTTTTCCTTAGCATTGTATCTCTTTTAATTCACGGATTAGTATTCAATAACAAAAAACTAAAAAACTAAGATCATGGCAGAGATTAAACCAACTGCAACAGTTAAGGCTACTTCAGTTCAAGCCAAAAAAAGTAGTAATGCCATTTCATGGATTGCGCCAATTTTTTGCATTATCGCCGGTTATTGTATCTGGCGTTTTATTCTTGGGAGCCCCGATGGTTTTAATGAGCCTTCCAAATCAGGAGGCTTCTGGCCCAAGCACCACAAACCAAAAGATTCTCTGCATGGAATTTATGAAGGAGGTATCATCGTTCCGTTACTGATCGGAATGCTGCTGATGGTTATTACTTTCTCTATTGAAAGGTACCTGACTATCCGTAAAGCACTGGGCGCAGGTTCAATCTCTGATTTTATCCGTAAAGTACAGTATCACCTGGCTAACCGTAATGTGGATGCCGCTTTAGCTGAGTGCGATAAGCAACGTGGTTCTGTAGGTAATGTAATGAAAGCAGGTCTCCGCCGTTACAAAGAAATGATCAGCGAAGGCGGTTTAGATACAGAGCAGAAAGTACTGGCTATTCAAAAGGAAGTGGAAGAAGCCACGGCACTTGAATTGCCTATGCTGAGCAAGAACCTGGTATTCCTTTCCACTATTACATCCGTAGGTACCCTTATCGCCCTGTTGGGTACGGTATTGGGTATGATCCGTTCATTTGCGGCACTTGGAGAAGAAGGTGGTGCCGGTGCAGCCGGTGACCTGGCGGTTGGTATCTCTGAGGCCCTGTATAACACAGCCCTGGGTATCGGTACATCTGCCCTGGCTTTGATCATGTATAACATTTTCACAACCAAGATAGATTCGATCACGTATGGTATCGATGAATCAGGCTTCACCCTTACACAAAGCTTTGCTTCCCTGTATAAATAAACGAAATACAGTTATTTAGCAAAAATATGTATGGAATTTTCCAACCTATTCATCTAACTAAAAATCATTGTAGTAATGCCTAGTGTTAAAATAGCAAAGAAGAGCACGGATACGGATATGACCCCCTTCGTGGACATAGCCTTCCTGATCCTCTCTTTCTTTATCATGGCGACAAAATTTAAACCACCGGAACCGGTTGAGATCAAGACACCCGGATCGGTGTTGTCGCAAAAATTACCAGAAAACAATGCTGTAATGATCACCTTTGATTCAGCCAACAGGGTTTTCTTTTCTGTTCTTTCAGAAAAGGATCCAACTAAATTTGATGATGTGATCAGTGAGATCAGCAGCAGCCAGGGACTGAACCTGACACCGGCCAATATTAAAACCTTCAGGAAAACATTCGCAGTAGGGGTTCCCTTTACACAGTTAAAGCAATTCCTGGACCTCCCCGTTGAAGACCAGGGCAAAGCACCTGTAACGGGAATTCCGGTAGAAGATTCTGCGAATAACCAGTTATTCTGGTGGATCAATGCTTCGAAAAAAGCATTTACCGGAGAAAAGCTCAATTTCCTGATCAAAGGTGACCAGAACGCAAAATATCCCACTTTTGAAGCGGTAATGGCTGCCCTGAAAAGGAATGAGGAGTTCAAGTATAACCTGGTAACGGCGCTGGACGATGTACCAAAGGGTTCTGAGTACCAGAAGTACATCAATGCCAAGGAAGCGGCAGGTAACAAGTAATTATTATTCATTAATCAAAAAACTTTTGCGATATGGCAAGTATTGATACCGGTGGAGAAGGCGGAGGTCATAAAAAAGGGCCAGGCGTAAAGAAAGCCAAGAAACTTTCTACCCGGGTGGATATGACACCCATGGTGGACCTGGGTTTCCTGCTCATTACTTTTTTCGTATTTACTGCCACCATGAGTTCTCCAACGACACTGGACCTTAATATGCCGAAAGACATTAAGGACCCCAAAGATCAAACAGAGACCAAAGAGTCTGGTACACTGACTATATTGTTAGGCAAGGGTAACCAGGTGTATTACTATGAAGGCCAGTTGAAAGTGGATGCCGCAGGTAACAATTTTAAGACATCCAATTTCAAGGATATCAGGCAAGTGATACTGGACAAGAAAAAACAGGTAATCGACAAATATGCTTCCTACCCCGATCCCAATTGCGAATCAGAAGCAAAGGCAAAGGGTAAACCGGTGGCAGATTGTGCCGATAAGGACTTTGTTGTTATTATCAAGCCTGATAAAGACGCCACTTATAAGAATACCGTAGATATCCTTGATGAAATGACCATCAACCGGGTAAGGACATTCGCCATGGTGAAGATCAGCGACCAGGAATATGAGCTGATCCAGGCCACTGAAGCGTCAAATGGTATTAAATAATTGGTCTTTTTAGTATGGAAAAATACACGTACCTGCATCTAATAAAAAACACAAAATAATGGAAGCCAACAAAATACTGACAGCCGATATTCTTGACCTGATCTTTGAGGGCAAGAATAAAGACTATGGGGCTTACGAACTGCGGAAGACCTATAATCGCCGCATTACCCGTGCCCTGATCATCACCGCCTCCATTGCCTTGCTGGCCCTTATTGGCTCCTTAGCCGCCAGTAACTTGAAAAAATCCAACAAAGGCAAGATAAAGATGGATGAGATCACCCTTCAGGATATCAAACAGGAGGACAAAAAAGAACCGCCTCCTCCACCTCCGCCCCCGCCACCCAAGCAGGAGCCCCCAAAGGTGGAAATGAAGCAGTTCACCCCTCCTGTGATCAAGAAGGATGAGGAAGTGGAAAAACCACCACCACCCCAGGAAGAGCTGGAAAAAGCCAAAATTGACGTGGTGGACCAAAAGGGTATAGAAGATATTGGTATCCAGGCCCCGGTGGTAGTGGATGAGGGAAAACAGATCGTGGAAGTGAAAAAAGAAGATGACGAAAATAAGATCTTCGATAAAGTGGAAATTGAAGCCAGCTTCCCCGGTGGAGATGGCGCCTGGAGAAAATACCTGGAGAGAAATGCCAATGGACAAGTGGCTACCGACAATGGCGCCCCTGAAGGAACTTATACCGTAGTAGTGCAGTTTGTGGTGGACAAGGAAGGTAATATCAGTGATGTAAGGTCCCTCACCAACCATGGTTACGGAATGGAAGAGGAAGCCATGCGGGTTATTAAAAAAGGTCCGCAGTGGAAGCCAGCCGTTCAGAACGGACGCCAGGTAAAAGCTTACCGCAAACAGCCGATCACCTTCCAGGTGTTAGGCGAATAAGAGACTTGAAAATGACTTGGATCCCCTCCCGTAAAGGAGGGGATTTTTTTTGCCTCACCAGCCTCCCCACCTCACCCAACAGACATTTTGTTTCACAACAGTCTTTCTTGACGAATTCCCTCTCCTAAAGGAGAGGGAATTCGAAACAGGGTTCAACTACGAAGCAAAATGATTGTGGGGTGAGACTGGTGAGGTGGAGGTGAGGCCTTAATTTTGACGCTATGAACAAGCTGACAGGATGGGATGACACCATTGTGGCGCTGGCCACGCCACCCGGCATCGGCGCTATTGGCGTGATACGATTGAGTGGTACCAAAGCCCTGTCCATCATCAACCAGTTGTTTCCTTCCAAAGACCTGGAAAAACAACCTACCCATAGTTTGCATGTTGGTTTTATTCGGCAGGAGGGTAAGGTATTGGATGAAGTGGTGATTTCGATATTTAAAGGCCCAAAATCATATACCGGAGAGGATGTGGTGGAGATCAGTTGTCACGGCTCACCCTATGTGCAGCAGCAGGTGATCGATGCCTGTATCCAAAAAGGGGCCAGGCTGGCCAAACCCGGGGAGTTTACCCAGCGGGCTTTTTTGCATGGAAAGATGGACCTGGCCCAGGCGGAGGCGGTGGCCGACCTGATAGCGGCCAATACAGCTTCTTCGCAAAAAGCGGCTCTGCATACCATCCGCGGGGGATTTTCAGAAAAGCTGAGAGAGCTGCGGGAGCGGATGATCCGTTTTTCTGCATTGATAGAACTGGAACTGGATTTTTCACAGGAGGATGTAGAATTTGCCGACCGGAAACAGTTCTATGCATTGATCGGGGAGATGCAGGACGAAACAGCAAAACTCACTTCTTCTTTCCAGTTGGGCAATGTGATCAAAAATGGGGTGAGTGTGGCGATTGTAGGAAAACCGAATGCAGGGAAATCCACATTGCTGAACAGTTTATTGAATGAGAACCGTGCTATTGTGAGTGATATTCCCGGTACCACAAGAGACACTATTGAGGAAGTGCTGAATATCGATGGGGTATTGTTCCGTTTGATCGACACGGCCGGTATCCGTGAACACACAACCGATGTAATTGAATCTGCGGGGATGGAGAGGAGCCTGGCGAAAATGAAAGAGGCGGACCTCGTGCTGTATTTATTTGATGCTGCAGAAACCAAGGCGGAAATCATCCGCACGAAGGCAGAACTGGAAAGATCAGGCATCCATTACCTGCTGGTGGCGAATAAAGTGGATTTGATGGGTGAAGCGGCTGCCCGGGAAAAATGGGCTGATATGGAAAAGATCATTTTTATTGCGGCCAGGCAGCATTTACATACCGGGGTGCTGAAAGAAAGAATGGTGGATGCTGTGCTGCAGGGTACTGTTCAAACAGAAAGCACCATCGTAACCAATGCCCGTCATTACCATGCTTTAAAGGAAGTGGAAAAATCGCTGACAGATATCCGCAATGGATTGGATAATAAACTCCCCGGCGACCTGCTGGCCCTGGATATCCGCCGCTGCCTGCATTATTTAGGGGAGATCACGGGTGAGATTACGAACGAGGATCAGTTGGATTATATTTTTAGTAAGTTTTGTATCGGAAAATAAGTGATAATTATAGACCTGAGTTACAAACTCATTACAACGGGGGCTCCAGCTTCGCATCGATCTTTACGGCTTTATCTATCAGCATATCACGATCTTCAATATTCCCGGCAATAAACAAGAAAAGAGAAGACGAAGTAGTTTTACAAAGCTTCCATAGCCCGGATAAAAATTGATCAGAAAAATAAAACAGGCTGTAAACAGGAGGAATCTTAACTATCAGCAAGGGTAGTTGTGCTGTTACTGACAGCAGGAAAAAAGGGTATCCGATTGGTCTTCTTTAGCAAATGAACCGCCTTCAAAGTTCAGATAGACCTTCAGCAGGGCATAATCAACCCCAAAAGCTATCTGTAACAAAATTCTCCATTGCATGGGTTGAAAATTACTTCAGCAGATAATCTTGTTTAATGACATTATCTAATAGAATGTATAACTCCAATTTCACAGACTTAAATGATTTTAGAATAAGAACGACACGGTTCACTCTGCGAAATGCTGTTATGAATATATAAATGGGAGAAGAATACGCAATCAGGTTTCTATGTGTTGCAGCCTGCTGTTTGTTGATTTTTTTCTGCTCCGGTATCTAACGCGGATACATTTAGTGAACAATTCTTGTTTTATGGTAAAATGGATTTTTTCCTTATCATTTTTTCTTTCACTGGAATGTGTTGCTCAACAAAGTTTAAGTTTTAAAAACCCACCCGGTTCGCCTGAAATTGTTGGGGTGGGATATATCAGCACAGGGTTAAGTGAAAGGGATTTTGCTATATCACCTGATGGAAATGAAATATTTTATACACTTCAGTCGCCGCAGGGCGTGTTTCAAACGATTGTACAACTAAAGAAACTTTCAAATGGTAACTGGGGTAAACCTGAAATAGCTCCTTTTGCAGGAAACTGGAGCGACCTGGAACCCGCCTATTCACCTGATGGGAAAAAACTATTTTTCTCTTCTAACCGGCCCGTTACTGGCACGAACATTAAGGACTTTGATATATGGATGATAGAAAAAGAGAATGGCAAATGGGGAAAGCCTCAAAATATAGGAAGACCAGTGAATACAGCTGATGATGAATTTTACCCGTCCATTACCAGTTCCGGCAGCCTGTATTTTACTGCAGCTTATAAAAGCGGTAAAGGCAAAGAAGACATATTTGTGGCAGAGTGGGTTAATGGAAAATATATGGAACCGGTTTCTTTGGATACCGCAATTAATTCAAAATTGTATGAATTCAATGCTTTTGTTTCACCGGGCGATGATATAATCATTTTTACATCTTATGGAAGAAAAGATGAAAAGGGGCGCGGTGATTTGTATATGAGTATAAAAGATAACACAGGGAAATGGCAGCCTGCAAAGAACCTGACTTTTCTTAACTCAGAAAAACTTGATTATTCTCCGTTTGTCAGCCCTGATAAGAAAATATTATTCTTTACCAGTGAACGACACAACCTGCAAAAAACATTTGCAGGCAAACCGGTAAGAATGAATGAATTGGCGAAATTATTTACCTCGCCGCAAAATGGAGGAGGGGATATTTACTGGGTAAGCCTCGATGCTGTTAGATCTCAGGGATATTTTAATAAAGCAATGGGTGTGCCATTGAAGTCATATAATTATACCGATACCAATACGGTGGAATTGAAAAAGCTGGCGAATGATATTGCCGGAGCTGAAAGAACTACTGTTGATAAAGTGAGGAATGTGATTACATGGACGAACCAAAATTTTGAATGGACTTATACCGATTATAAAAGCCGCACGGTAAAAGAAATAATTTGCAGACAGGGTGGTAACTGTGCCGAGCAGGCCATGGTAGTAAGACAATTGCTGAAGGAATTAGGAGTTAAGACACGGCGTATTTCAGAAATCAATATTCAACCTGAAAAAGAGCAGCGGCAAAAAGATGCCGAGAAGCTTATTGCTGAACTTGGTAACCGGGCTTCCGTATTCGGATATCGCCACAATGACCATGTATGGACTGAATTCTTCGATGAAGAAAAAGGGGAATGGGTGCCGGCCGACCCCACGCTCGGATTGATTGGTTTGGAAAACTGGCTTACATCAAGGATAGGATTTGATCCAAGGGTAAACCATGCCATTCTGCCTTCTGCAGATATGCTGGTCCCGATAGCAGTGTTTGCATTAAATACCGATGGAACAATAGCTGAAAACCGCTCCGGATATTATTTAATTCAATCTTTCAACCAGGTTTATAAAAATAAATTAGATAAACTACAGGCATGGAAACAATGGAAGGAGTCAATAAATTTTATGCAGGAAAAAGGCCGGAATGCTTTTGAAGGAAAGGAGAACCTCCATCAATACACTGAAAATATTAAGCACTTGAAAATGGTGTATGAATTATTGAGAAAAGAATATACGGAACAGTTTAATAAGAGACAATGAAAACAATAATCGCATCAGGCATGCTGTTTCTTTTAGGCTGCAATCTGAAAAAGGGAAATAATACTGAACAATGGAAACAGGAAATATTGAATGCAGATAAAAGCATGAGTGAAATGGCGGCTAAAACCGGGTTTAATAACAGTATTCTTTTTTATGCTGATACCAATATGGTAAAACTCAGCGAAGGGAATCAGCCCGTTATTGGTAAGGATGCATTTGCAGCCTTTTATGATAAAAGCAAAGATGTTAAAACAATTTCCTGGGTTCCCGTTTATGCTGAAGTGGCAAAGTCCGGAGAGCTGGGTTATACATGGGGTAACTGGAAATTCATTGCAGGAGATACTATTTTGTTTGGGAATTATTTTACTGTCTGGAGAAAGCAACCAGGTGGAAACTGGAAGGTAGCACTGGATGGAGGAAATAATACGCCACAACCAAATAACTAAAGTCAGCTAATATGAAAAAACAAACAAGGTTGCTTATTTACGTAAGCGTTATTCTTTCAACTTTTAAGGTCACTTCATCAATTGCACAAGAGCCAACTGGGTTAAAAATTGACCCCTTAATGTTTGTTTCACTAAAGGAATGCCGGAATATTTCGAAGCAGATCGGAAGAGAACTGTTCCCAGGCTGGCAGTTTGAGAAAACACCTATATTATTCTACCGCCCCAAAGTGCAGGAGGTTTTAATTAATTATCCGCACAAACCTAAAGGATTCCGGGAATTAAAGGGATTTAATTTATTAGGCAAAGAGAAAATATATTACCGTAACGATACTACCTTTTTTGACGTTGACGGGCAAAACACCGCCTTTGATATAGACAGCATACGGGTGCTGGTAGTTGCTGACAGAAGCAGTAACCTGAGAAACCAATTAATGGATGTTTCGCTTAACAGGCCAAAGGAATTTGTGCAAAAATATTTTGACACCTGGGGCTTTCTTCCCTCTGCCTACGATGATATTTTTACTATCCTTCACGAGTCATTCCATGTATACCAGCATGCAAAAGCGCCTGAAAAATTTGCCAACGAAGCAGCAGTTATAAAATACCCGGTGCTTGACCCTGTAAACAATGCATTATATGTGCTGGAAGGAAATGCATTACGAGATGCATTGATTGCTAAAGATGTTGATGTAAGGATGGAGAAGGCAAAACAGTTTGTTGCTGTTCGCAGTTACAGGCAGTCACTGCTGGACAGTGCATTGGTGGAGTATGAGAACCTTAATGAATATGCAGAAGGGCTTGCCAAATATATTGAGTTTGCCTTTGCAAAAAAGGGCACGGCATTAATTCCCGGCACGGAAATGAATTACTATCCTGAATTTAATGGTTATGGAAATACCCTTTCCAAAGTGCTGGAAGAAAAAATAAATAGGATGGTGGATTTTGTATCGGTAAACAACGATGCCTTTGAGAATAAATTTGGAACGGGGCCGCTGAGATTTAAGTTGTACGGTTTGGGTGCTTGCGAAGGATTGCTGTTAGATGAACTGATGCCTTCGTGGAAAGGAAGGATATTTAAGGATAAAGAATATCTGTCTGACTTGCTAAAGGAGGCTGTGCATTTAACTCCTGCACAATTGCAACAATATTTGCAGGCTGCAAAAAGAGATTACCATTACGAAAAGGCTTATACCGATAAACTTCAATTTGAAAAAGAAGGACAGGCTTATGCACAAGGCAAAGCCGATAAAATTCTGAAGACTGAGAAAACACTGGTGCGGATTACCTATGATGGGTTTGCTGAAAAGGCTTTTTTATACAGGTTCACTCCGTTTGGTATTACTAAAGTAAACCAGTATCAAAGTATCTATGACCTGGTACCTATTTTGATCGGGTTCAAAGACGGTGTGGAACTGGATATGAAGCAGCCTTATCCTGTCATGATGGATAAGCAGAAGAAGCAGGTATTGTTTGCTGTACATATTTCAGCATCCGAAATAAAAGTTGAGGGAGGTAATAAAATTGACAACAGTGAGTTTAGCTTGTTTGGGGCTAATATGGAAGTAAGCGTATCGGGAAGTATTGTGGATATAAGACTTAAATAAAGTATAGAAAATGAAAGTTAAACTTACTTCCCTGGCGATTTTTATTTGCATCTGTTCATTCGCCCTTTCCGTATGAGAGTTTGCCGGTAATAGAACAGTATGAGTCATACGTCAAATCGCTGTACAAGACAATAACAAGCAACAGCAGCAGTATTTTTTATTGCGTGTACATGCAGTTATTAAGCGGAGAGAGAAACACTATTTGTTTAAGTATAAAAAGATATAGTTTAATACTCCTGATTTTAAAAATCCAGTAGCATATAAGAACCAGTAAATTCAAACATAAGGTCACAAGAAAAATAAATATTAGATGAAACATTTTATTCTTTTCCTGCTTGCCTTAGCCGGTGTTTTTTATGTAAAGGGGCAGACAACAGTTTCAAAAAAGACAGAGGTTTTATTATTGGGCACATTTCATTTTGCTAACCCCGGACTGGATGTGGCAAAATTTGAGGATGCCAATATTTTATCTGCAAAAAGACAAAAGGAAGTAGAAGAGTTAGTTGCTAAACTAAAGCAATTTAAACCCGACAAAATTTTTATAGAAGTTCCGGTTTCTTCTCAAAAAAGGTATGACTCATTATTTAATGCTTATAAAAATGGAGCACATAAATTAAGTGCCAGCGAAAGCCAGCAAGTGGGTTTCAGGCTGGCAAAAGAATGCGGACTATCCACCCTCATTTGCGCTGATTTTACCAGTGTAAGCTTCCCGATGGATAGTGTAATGAAAATTATGATGGCAAATCAGCAGATGGATATGCTGCAGTATTTGCAGGGAACCATGCAAAAAGAACAGAACGACTTTAATGAGCAACTGAAAACAAAAACAATTCGCCAGATTTTAATGGATGGTAACACCGAATCCGTTTATAAAAAACTGGCTGGCATGTATTACTTTTTTTTAAAAGCAGGGGATAAAAATAATCATGCAGGTTCTTTCCTGGCCAGTGAGCAGTGGCGGCGTAACATGTACATCTACGGAAATATTTTGAAGAACCTTGACGGTAAGGAAAAAAAGATACTGGTATTGTATGGTGCCACACATGTGGCAATGCTGAATGAGATGTTGAAGTATAATGAAGAAATGAATCTTGTTATGGCATCTGAAATTTTGAAATAACCAAAGTAGGTATGGAAAATGGAGAAGGGTTATGCAACGGCAGTAGTTTTGTTGTTACCGACCCGGAATATTTCAGGGTATTACAGTTGAAAAACCGGTAATCTGATGCAGGTTAGCGAGATTAAACAGTTAAAAAGATACTGCAAACGATATAGGGTGATGTAAAGTGAAAATATTTTTATACGATCAAAAAACAGGGAAATCGAGAGATGAAACTAAAGATGTAAAACATACTAAAATTAAAATTATGAAAATAGAGTTACAGGCCGGAAAAGATATACTCCTTACTCATTCTGATGATATGTTAAAAGAGCTTTTGGCATTGAATAAAAGACATGATCATCTTAAAAGGGGGATGTTTTTTTTAGTTAGTTGTTTTGTGGCATCTCTCGCTATTTTATTATTATCGTTTGATTCACTGAAACCAAAAGTAATAAGTACTTATGAGAATAATATTCTGAAAGTAAGAGGTATTATTGTAGTTGACAGTAATGGGGTAGAAAGGGTTTGGATGGGAGCTCCGGCTACTGATCCGCTGGTTTTTGGAAGGCGGTTAAATCGCGGGGAAGGTTTTAATGGGATACTCCTGTTTGATAAGACAGGAACTGAAAGAAGTGGCTATGGCACTTTTGATAACAGTAATTCAGTTGGTATTACTTTGGATGAGTCCGGTCGCATGGTAGCTAATTTTATCGCCCAGGATGCAGGTGGGGTTAAACTGACAATTCTTGATGAGTATGATAACCAGATCGGGCTGGGTACCAGCCACAAGGGGCCCTATTTAAAGATGTTGCAAAGAGGTGATGGGGCTGGCGGTACTAATAAATTATTGCTAATAAAGGCGGACAGCACCCGGGGAATGAATCTGGTCAAATAAATTAATAATTCCGGTTATGAAATATAAAGTTATAGTTTGGTTCGTGTTCATCTTTCTTTCCCTGAACAGTCAGCTATTTGCCAGAAAAGAACCGGTTAATTTTGGGGATACACTCATGCCGTCTTCAAACCAGACAGCTCATAGTGGAGGAACTTTTGCTGTTTTATATTCCCCATCAGGAAAATGGATGGGAAGTTGTGGGTTGGATGAAACTGTGAAGATATGGGATGTGCAGACCAACCGGGTAATAAAGATACTAAAAGGTCATTCCGGTGAAGTTACTACAATTGCCATATCGCCTGATGGCAAATACCTGGTATCTGCTGAGTATGATAAGCGGATTATTATTTGGGAAACAAACACATGGAAAAAATTAAGGGTAATAGAATTGGATTCATGGTCTACTGCGCTTTCATTTAATCATAAAGGCCAATTAGCAGTTGGACTGCAAAATGGCATAGTGAAAATAATAGAAGTAGCTACCGGAATTTCCATCCGGACGTTTGATACAGGATTCGGCGTTAACTCCCTTTCATTTGCTGATGCCGGGCAAACTATCATTACAGGGGGGCCGGTAACTGCCTGGGAGGCGGCAACTGGGAAAAAAATTAAAGAATTCAGGTTACCGGGTGGTGTTAATGGTATAGCAATAGCCGCGGCGACCAGCTATTTTGTGTCAGTACATTCAAGAGGCATGGCTTATATTAATGATCTGCATACCGGGGATACGATTTTTACGTACACTGAAAGAAGAAAAAGCAATGTCCCAGCATCTACCGGCTCAGATGAGTATATGGTAAAATTGCCAATAATTGCCTGTGCTTTTTCAGGTGATGGTAAACAGCTTGCATTGAGTTGCTATGGCAATAAAATTCTGATCTTTAACCCTGAAAGCCATTTGGTGCAATACGTATTGAAAGGCTTTCATTCACCGGTCACAACCATTACTTTTTCCCAGGATGGAAAAAGATTGGCAGGTGGTACGGGGGATGGAAAAATCATGATCTGGGAGTTGAAGTAGGGAACTGTCTTTCATTAATCTGCCTTTTGAAAGTGTTTGCCTGAACACCATTCATCCTTTATTTATCTAAGAAGCATGAGCAGGTGAAATACTCTCAGCTTCGCAAAACGACCCCTCAATTACAGTTTATATTGTATGAATGCTGGATGCCGGCAGTTTTGTGTCATATAATTAACAATGAAGTAAATAAAATACTCTTTTTATTTTGTGTAAATATTATAATGAAAATGAAAAAAATTCTATTCCCGGCCTTATTATTATTTGTTTTAGAATGTACTGTATTTGCACAATCAGGCACCGATACTATCGTTATCAATGCCAGTAAGGTAAACACAAAAGTGTTGAAGCCTTCGACCAACCGCTACCTGGTATATTTTAAAATGGGAAAAGACTCTTCCAGATCAAGGGCACAATTCTGGACAAGAAATATTGCGTATGCAGAGTATGGCGGGAAGCAGGCCATTGTTGTTACCCAGGAGTGGGAAGACAGGGACACCATTTTTCACAAAGTAAAATCTGTTTGTGATAGGCAGAGCTTTGCACCCCTGTATCATCACAGCTGGTGGAAACAGACTGGCAGTAGTGAATTTGACTTCATTAATAAATCGGCATCAATAAACGGAATCCCATTAACTGACGCAGATACTGCTAGGAACAGGAAGGGCCCGTGGAATGCATTTAAGATCGCATTGAATCAGTTTACAATGAACTGGCATCTTGACCTGGAAGTGTTTCCTGTATTGCCCTATAAGGAAGGTAAAACATTTTTAATTCCTTTTTACGATCCAGGATTTCCGGCGCCAAAGAATGAAGCCTATACCGTATCCGGGTCCGCCATACTGGAGGGATATAACAATCAAAAAATTGAGTGCTGGTTATTAACCCATGAAGCCAGAGGCTTAAAAGAAATTTTCTGGATCAGCAAAAGAACAAAAGAGGTGCTGAAGCTGGAGCAGGAAATCGGACAAAACAGGTGGAGGTATAAAATTAAGCTGGGGTTTAGTGTGTAGTCATTCATTGAAACAGTGCATTTATGTGTTCCAAAATGTCGTTGGTTGAATTTTAACGTTAATTAACCTGTTGTAAGAATACTATTATGCAAATATTCTGCAATGAAATCTGTTATAGCATTCATCCTGGTACTAATATTCAATTTTGCTTCCGCACAACAAGTAATTACTATTGGAGGTACAGGTTCTCAAACTGTCAGCTCAAAAACTTCCGGTATTCCCAAAGGCGTGGCTGTACCGGATATTAAATTTGCCAATTTATTAAATGCAGGTAAGGGAGAAATTTCTTTGTATGAACTAAAGGGTAAAATTGTTATTCTGGAATTCTGGGCAACCTGGTGCGGGCCCTGTATTCCGGCCATGGATCATCTGGATCAGCTGAAAAAGAAATTTCCCGGGCAGGTGGAAATTATCGCCATTAGTGATGAAGTGGAAGAAAGGGTACAGCGATTTATAAAAAATAAACCTTCATCAGTCTGATTTGCTGCTGATACCAAACAGCTGATGCAGCAATACTTTCCTTTTCATGCTATACCACATGCTGTGATCATTGATCCAAATGGAAGACTTGTTATCAATACCAGTCCTGATGCGATTACAGAAAATGTGATCCAGTCAATTTTAAAAGGACAAAAGATATCAGTAAAGGAAAAAAATGAGGAATCTGGGAGTTTTGATATGACAAAAGATTACTTCCCAAAGCCTTCAGGATTTAATGGCTATTCCTTTGAAGTGCAGCCCCCTATTGCGGGTGGTTTTCCCGTTAACCGGCGTACTACACCTAATAGTGAATGGTTTGCGAGAAGGATCACCCTGTTGAATAACCCTATAAACCTTATCTACCGTATTGCATTTAATAAAACCAATGCAACTACGATCTATGAAGGTGTTAAAGCCGGCGATTTTGATCATCGTACCACCAAAGAACTGTATTGCATGGATGTAATTGTGCCAAAGGGGAAAGAATCTGAGTTGTATACTTATATGCAAAAGCAGTTACAGACTTTAGGGTTACAATACAAAGGCAGGCTTGAAAAAAGAAAGATGGAGTGTGTGGTAATAACCAGTTTAGATTCTTCTAAAATTGAAACTTTCAGGACTTCCGGGGTTAATCATTCATTATCTCAGCAGCCCACGATAATCAGGGCCACCAGTTATGAAAGAAAAAATGTACCACTTGATGATCTGTTCCTTCATTTTGAAAATTTCGGTATCATCAAACAGCCCGTTATTAATGAAACAGGCATAACGGGAAAATTCGACCTCACTTTTCAATTTGATGCTGAAGACCCCAATAGTTTTAAGAATGAACTGATAAAGCTGGGATTAAAGGGAGAAAAAAAAGAAAGAGAAGTGGAAGTACTGGTAATCTATAAAGAAGAGTAGAGTCCAGCCAGGTTTAAATTAACCAAACGTATGAAATGAAAACCAGGGGCGGCTACCTGCAATCATACCCATTCTTGTTAGCACATAGTTTTCAGGGATTTTAAAAAATGTCAATAGTGACTCTGCAAGAATAATTTAATAAATTATTTTGCCTGACACCTGCCATTGTACTGAATGCTTATAATCGCAAAGACTGTTATATTAATTTACACACGCTGCACCGGGTAATTTAATTTCTGATATCTGGTCAGCATCTGCTTCAGACGACTTAGTTGGCTATTTGTTGCGCAAGCTTCTGAACGCACTGATAAAGTTATATTTACTATATTCTGAATCGGCAGTTAACGCCCTTCCATCTTTTCTTTATTTTACAGACCCCTATAAAAAAACCCGGATTACTTTTCCGGGTTTTTTTATGATAGTGTAAGATCATCAATGTGTAATAGACACCCATTTCGCACCTATCTTCCTTCCTCCCGCACCATGCACAGTAACCAGGTAAGATTCGGCTGGTAAGTGCGGTACCGAAATATCCAGTTGGGTGTAAGCTAAAGTGGTGTTGTACTGTCTGCGATAAACTAATGCACCCTTTGTATCATAGATACTCACAAAAGCGGCTTCGCCCACTGTATTAAAGAACCGGATATGGAAATGACCATTATTTGGTGTGGGGTAAACCAGGAACCCACCCGTAGCCATCGAGGATACCACCAAAACAGCAGAAGTGCTGACACAGCCATTCGGATCTGTGTACACCAGGTGATAACTGCCAGCATCATCTACGGTAAGCCCGGTTAATGAAGAGCCCGTTGCACCTGCTATGATCGCCCCGTCTTTATACCAAACATAAGAACCACCTGCCGGTGATACCACCGATGTAATATCCACGGTTTGCCCGGGTAATAACACGGGAGTGCGGGAAGCATTCAGCACAATAACAGGCAGCGCATTTACATACAGTGTTGCATGGTTGGAGGTAACCGGCCCGCATTGGCCTGTAACGATCACTCGGTATGAATTCGTGTTCATATTAAGTGTTGCATTGCTGATTACCAGGGAAGCTGTGGTTTGGCCCGCGATATTATTCCAGTTTGTACCATCGAACAACTGCCATTGGTAGGAGAGTGCACCGGTTGCCGTTACTGTAAATGTTGCATTGCTGCCAGAACAAACAGTCCGGTTTACGGGTTGAACGGTTATCACAGCAGGCTGATTGATGGTAACAACAACAATATTTGAATAGGCCACCACGGGTCCGTTTACACAGGTAACACGTAAGCGGTAGTAGGTGGTGGTGGTGATCACACCAGTGGAGGCAGTTGCGGGGTTGGTCTGGCCGGCGAGGCTATTGATATTTGCAACAAAATTATCATTGGAGTATTCCCATTGGTAACTGAGTCCGATACCTGTGGAGTAACCGGTTGCAGTTACAGTGGTGGACCCGGTTGCACAGAATGTGGTTGCCGTTGCCACAGCAGTTCCACCCACTGCACTGTTACAGGGTGGTGGAGCAAATTCATAAGCACCGGGATCGGGGTTCGTACTGCGGGGAGTACCCAGGATGTCATCAGGCACACCTACGGATACTGTGTTCATTACGGATCCATCACCCAGGAAATTCGTGGGTGCATAGTTGCCACTGGCAGGATTTGCAAATACAGGATCGGCAAAAACGGAATTGGCATCCTTACTGGTACCTGCCTGCCAGTCGGCAAAGGTATTGTAGGTGGTGCTGCCTATCTGTCCATACGACTGTGTGCCGCCGGTGGTATTCAGCCAAACCACATTATAGTTTGATGTAAGAGGTGCATTAGATGCAGACACATCAATGATGCGTTTAATGCCCGTTCCGCCCCGGGTAACCACAAACACGTTGTTTTCGATATGGGTATCGAATTGTGTGGAGAAATTGGACATATTGATCGCGTTGGTATTGGAAGTGCTGGCACCAACCGTGCCATCCAATACGATAGTGTTATGCCAGATATTCACAGGGCCATTTACAGAGTTATTCTGAATACCATACTGTGCCCCGCTATTCGTCATCCCATAGATCAGGTTATTTTGTATCGTTCCTGAAGTAGGTGCAATGCTGGTACCACTCAGGTGCACACCGCGGCTGATGGTAGTTGTACCGGGCATGGCCATATGAAAATCATACATCCTGTTCTTATCAAGTTTGAAATTCAATGAACCTGCCGGAATAGTAATGCCTGCCGGTGTAACCGCATCGCTGCCTGAATTGGTACGGGTGGGCCTGCGTATGATATTGTTTTCTACCAGTGCGCCATTGGTATACGATAAATAAACACCGAAGCCATACCAGTCCAGCACAGTATTGTTGGCTACCCTCATACGTGTAAGCGGTTGTGTCCAATGTTCGCCGGATAACTGGATCGAAGAGTAACCTCCTGTTACAGTATTTCCAATGATCACCACACTATCCGATAAGGACCCATCCAGCAGCCAGTTGTCGCCGGAAATAATAATACCGAAACTGGAAGAAACACTGTTGGTTGTTGAAACATTCACTATGTTGTTCCGGATCGTGATCCTGGAGGCATTGTTTGTGATATGGATACCTCTGCCATCTGTTGGGTGAGTACTGTTCACGGTCAGGTTTTCCACAATCATATAATTTACGCCACTCAGCTGAAGCACGGCATCTTCCATATCAGCCACGTTAAACTGCAAAACCTGGCTGTTTCCATTTAATGTCACCGTATTTGTTCCGTTGGTACCCGGAATGCTGTTGAAGGTTACCTTTTCCGTATAAGGCCCGCCTGACACGGTAATGACCACCGGTGCACATACGCCGTAAAGGGCCAGTTGGTCTGCGGCCGCCTGGAAGCTTTGAAAATTGGTGGGGGTTGTGGCAGCTACCGCATTGATCGTAACGGGACTATCGAAGCCTTTCCGGAATCCTGTATAAACGAAGTTATCATTGGCCGTGTTTACATCTGGAAATCCGTTCGGGTTGGAAGACGTAGCACTGAAATTGTAAAGTGTATTGGATGCAACCGGAATATTGCCCAGTGTAACCGTGGTGGATGCACCGGAAGCAAGGGTAGGTCCGGCCCAGTTTACCACGGGTTGCGGAACTCCATTTACGCTCCAGTTGATCGTTACTGTATTTAACGGATCAGCACCTGCATTGGTCAGCCGGAATTGCACATCCAATGTACTGCCGCAATGAGGCAGTGTGGGTAATACATAAGCCGTAATAGCAGCATCGCCGGCCGGTGGCGCAAATTCATAAGCGCCTGGATCCGGAGGAGTGGAACGGGTCACACCCAGGATATCGATGGTAATACCGGCAATAGCAATACCCTGCCCATTAATAACACCGCTTTGAGGAATGGCTGTGCCCGCCTGGAATTGCGGATCAGTTTGAAAACTATTTGCATCCCCTCCGCTGGCAGTTTGCCAGTCGGTTAGCAAACTGTAAGTATTGGTGGGAGGGTTGGTTGTAAGTGTGCCTTTACGCACGGCCACATGTGCACCATTAGCGGTAAAGAATGTATTGTAATTGGAACTGATCGTTGTTGTTACAGTACTGGTGCTGGCGAGGGCAATAGCAGCGGCGTAATTACTTGCTCCCTGTGTAATATAAAAAATATTGTTACGCAGGATAGAACCAAGATTAGAAAGATCTTCTTCAAAACCAAAGCAACGCTGCCCGGTTGCTGCCGCATTGTCGAGAACAACCGTATTGAAATAAAATTCGGCACCTGTGGTCCTGTTGGTAATACCAATGATCGTTGCCAGCGGGGCATTCATATTCCGGATCACATTGTTGATGACCTTATTGGGTGATCCGGGGTTGCTGCCAAAAACATAAATACCGCGAAGAGTTCCGGTAGTGGTGGCGTTCGTACAACTGATCCAGTTGCCTTGTATAATATTATTGATATTGTCCTGCTGCGCCAGTTGTATACCGTTGGAAGCAGCGAAATTGACAGTGTTGCCGGTGATCTGTGTACCGCCGGTCCCGAATACATAAACGCCGTTGGAATTGGTGCCTGTAAAAGTATTATTGCTGATCACGTTAGCAATGGTGGTGGTATTAGATGCACCATAGATCACCGCGCCATAACCACCTGCAGTGGTGGTATTATTGTTATACAGCAGGTTACTGAATGTTCCCATGGCCAGTAAACTGGAGCGGCTGCCTGTGGCGGCGATACCGCCCAGCAGGGTACTGGTGCCGGTACCCATATCTACCGAGCAGTTGCTGATAGTAATATGATCGCCTGAATAAAGAATATGTATGCCGATGAACCCGGTTGATCCTGCCACCATTTGTACATTAAGATTATCAATGGTAAAATAACTCAGGTTAATAAGGCGTACTATATGGCGGTCGGGATTATCCCCGGTTTGAATGATAGGTGCGGCAGAAGTGATGATGGCGTCGCTGCCCTGTATGGAAATTGGAGCAGCAATGCCACTGCCGGGTATATTTTGAAAAACGACTTGTTCAATATAAGGACCGGTGCCCGGCGCAACCGTTGCTGTAACGGCGCCGCTAACACCACAGCCAGATAAAGCATTGGAAAAATCAGTAAAGCTGTTAAAGTTGGTGCCGCCGGTGGCTGCACCTGAGTTGATAGTATAAGCGCCTGCAAGCGGACTGCACACACTGATCTGTTTGGAAAAATTGTTATTGCCCGCACCCACATCGGGTGAACCGTTTGGATTACTTACAATAGCTTCGATAGTATATGTTCCATTGGCAAAATTATTAGTACCCGCCACTACTGTTGCTTGTGTACCCGGGGCCAATGAGCCCGTCCAGGCAAATAAAGTGGGTGCGCCTCCGTTAATTGTCCAGTTAATATCTGCGGAAGTAAGTGTTACTGTTCCGGTATTTTTCAGTTGCACACTGATATTTTGCAAGCCGGCCGGTCCCGAAACAGGGTTGGGCATGCCAGTAATAGCAGCATCCAGTCCTGTTGTGGGTATGCCGAGTCTTATTTGTGGTCTCGTGCCGGTACGGGTTAATGTGGCTGGAGGTGTGGCAGCAGCTGCATTGGCATTGGCAGCAGCGTTGGTAACACTAGTGATCGTTCTCCACAAAAAACCGGTAGCATTCAGATCTGTTGAGCGGATCAGTTCTGTGATCACCTGCAGATTTTGTGTTCCGTTCCAGGCAAAAGAAGGGACCTGGTTAAATGGGAAGGTTATCCAACCGGCTGCTGCAGGAATGGAGCCGGTATTTGTTTCAAATACCAGGGTGGCCGTACCTGTCTCTGTGGCAAAATCAGGACTGGCCGGGAAAGTAGTGCTGGCATTATGTTTCAGCCAAACCCTGAACACCAGGTTTTGTTCATTGTAGAATGCAGCCCCGGTTTTTTCCCAGGCAATATTCATCAACGGTGTGCCGGCTGTGATACCTGCAGCGGTTAGCTCAGCTACCGAATAGATACACATATGACGATCATTCCTTGCTCCGGCTGTGGTGGAGCTGGCAGGACCGGAGATGCTGGACGTGCTGGCCACAGTGCCGATCGTTACAATGGTTTGAGAAAAAAGCGTTGAGGAAAACAGAATGGTCAATACACAAAGAAGTAAAATTCCTGGTCTCATACAAGCAGTTTTAATAGTTATAGATGAGGATTAACGCAATAGCTGCGTGGTTTGTACATGGATATTGAAAAATGGAAATTTCCCGGATGAGGGTTAAAATGATTCAGGTAAATGTAAATCCTTTCGTACGAATATGGAGTGATTTGAAAAGATAATTTTTTCAGCAATATGTTTCACAAAATAGCCGCAAAATACTGCTATAAATCCAGGTATAAAATGTAGACAATCAATACTAATTTAGATTATTAAGCAGCAAAAAATAATTACAATATCAGCAACTTATCTTAACGAAGTTGTTGCTTACAGGTACATTTCAGAATGACAAAATATTCATCCAATAGAGAAGGTTCCATTCCTGCGCTGCGGATGAAATAATGGGCAGGTTTTTTTTGAAGTATGGGACTGAAATGATTTCAGGTCCTTTATGCTGACTCTGGAATATTTAACCCTACCACCCGTTTTGAGGGATAGGCATTAACCTAATTGCTATCCCCATTTCTTATTCCAAATTTCCTTCCCCACGTTAACCTTCTTTAACATTTTCAGCTTATAACAGCTTCAGAACCAAAGCCTGTAACAAAGAAATATCATTCCTTCATTTCATCCGCCCAATTCCTCAATTCATTTCAATAGAGCTTGTATTCGCTTCGATCCTGTTTCATCTTTGGGTCAGAAACAATCGAAAAACATTGACCATTAACCTTAACCTTAAAATTATTTTATGAAACAGGCTGATCTGCAACTCAACATCCTCTGGCTCCGCATCTGCATCGTTGCATTTGTGATAGCTATCCTGGGCCTGGTCGTATTCTCCACCGCTTCTTCCAAAGCAGCACCTGGGGAATTGAAAGAAAATGCCGCCGGCAAAAACCAGTCAAAAGAAAATGCAAACGTGCAATACGTTCAATCATTTATCATTATATAAACCTTATCAACCATGAGAAAGTCAATCGTCTTGTTATCCGCTGCCACAGCAGCCATCGCCCTTACCCTCTATGCCTGCCAGAATTCATCGGCCAATGAAAAAAAAGAACCGGCACCTCTTGCACAGGCTGAAAAAATAAAACGTGGTGAGTACCTCGTCAACGCTATCGGATGCGATGACTGTCATTCACCCAAGAAAATGGGAGCTCACGGACCTGAGATCATCCCTGAAAAGAGGTTCTCCGGTTATCCATCTGATCGTCCTTTCCAGAAAGTGGATACAAACGTGGTCAAAAACGGCTGGATGTTGTTTGGAAGTGACCTTACTTCCTCCGTTGGACCCTGGGGCATGTCGTTTGCGGCTAACCTTACCAGTGATGCCACCGGTATTGGTAACTGGTCAGAAGAACAATTCCTGACTGCACTTCGCCATGGTAAATATAAAGGCCAGAAAGAGGGGCGTGACCTTTTACCTCCGATGCCCTGGTTCGTATACAAGAACATGACAGACGAGGATCTTACATCGATCTTCGCCTACTTAAAATCAACCCAACCTGTGGAGAATGTGGTGCCTGCACCTAAGTCATTCAACACCCTGAAATAAGCCTTATCAAAGTATAGCCAATTAAAACCTGATGTATGAAAATTCAAACTAACAACCAACAAACCATCCTCGTGATTGGAGGGACCGGTGCCCAGGGAGGAAGCGTGGCAAGGGCATTGCTGAAAGAAAATAAATTCCGCGTACGGATACTCACCAGGAATGCCGGGGCACAAAGGGCCAAAGTTCTGAGAAGGGCCGGTGCAGAGATCGTCGTAGGCGACCTGGAAGATATGGAAAGCCTGAAGAGAGCCATGAAAGATGTATACGGTGTTTTCGGTGTCACCAATTTCTGGGAGCATTTTGCCAAAGAAGTGCAACTGGGCATCAACCTCATGGATGCGGTAAAAGAATCCGGCATTCAACATCTCGTGATGCACACCCTGCCGGATTACTATCGCCTGAGCCGTGGCAGGTATTCTGTGCCGCATTATGATATCAAAGCATCTTTTGAAGAGTACAGCCGCGGACTGGGATTACCCGCCACCTTTTTACACATGGGGTTCTATTATGAGAATTTCCTTTCCTTCTTCCCCTTGCAAAAAGGAGAAGACGGTAATTTCTACTTTGGTTTTCCGCAGGGCAATACCCGCCTGGCAGCCACCAGCGTGGAAGATACCGGGGGAGTGGTGGCCGCTATTTTCAACAAGCCATCCGAATATATCGGGCGTACCGTGGGTGTGGCAGGGGAGGATATTAACTGTGATGAGTATGCGCTGATTATGTCGAATGTGCTGAAGAAGCATGTTTATTACAATCATATTCCAAGAGATGTATATGCAGCTTATGGATTTCCGGGAGCTGAAGAACTGGCCAATATGTTCGAGGTACAGCGCTTATTCATTCCCGAAAGAAATGAATGGCTGAAGGAGAGCAGGGAATTGTATCCCGGTATGCAGCGCTTTGAGGACTGGGTGGCGAAGAACAAATACAAGTTTATCAACCACTTCAATTCACAGTTCCAGGCCATGGTTATATAAATACATAAATGCCTGTGAACCCATCGGTTAGTAGCGGGGTTCACAGGCATTATTACAGTTTCCGCACAATCCATACAGGGTTTGCAGCAGTTCATACATACCCCTGCCCAACCCATCTGCCCGGATCCTGGGAAATGAAGAAAAGACACTAATTTGTATAATAGGTTATAGGTTATGAAATGGAGGCTTCCACAATATTCGGGTAAAGATTATCTCGTTCTTACCGTTTTTCTTATCCCATTTACACTGGTGATGAACAGCGTAATATTCGGGATGAGAATATTTTCCGACCCCATCTTCCTGCTGAAAGCCACCCTGATCACCGGTGTTGCTTTCTGTATCGATTTTATTTGTTGCGGGGCCGTTGCTGTTTTACTCAAAAAAAGATTTCCGAAGGATGAGCAAACAGGAGAGCGGATGGGATACATGATCCTGGTATTCCTGCTCATGACAGGCCTCTTTCTTATGTTATTGTTCCGCGGGTATGAATTAATTGATTTTTACGGGTATAAATACAATGAAACAGGATTTATCTGGGCTTATATCGGAATGGGTATCGCAAATATCTTCCTTACTTTCCTGCATGAAGGTATTGCCCGCTACGAAAACTGGAAATCCAGTTTAAAAGAAACAGAAGCCCTGAAGAAGGTATACCGCCAGGGACGATTGCTTTGCCTGAAAAGCCAGATCAATCCCCACTTTTTATTCAATAGCCTCAACTCTCTTTCCAGCCTGATCCATGAAGATGAAAAGAAGGGAGAGAAGTTCCTGGACGAAATGAGTAAAGTGTACCGTTACATGTTGTACAATGATGACGAGCACCTGGTATCCCTGGAAACCGAACTGAAGTTCATTGATTCTTATCTCTATTTATTGCAAACAAGGCATACAGAGGCTTTGAAAGTAAACATGGATATCCGGGAGGATATGAAAAACAAATGGATACCCCCCATGGCTTTACAAACGGTGATTGAAAGCGTCGTGTCGCAAAACACTATCTGCAAAGATTGCCCGCTGGAGATAAGCATTGGCACTGATACCGGAAACAACCTGGTGGTACGGAACAATATGCTGGCCCGGGTAACATCGGATGATACACCGGAGGACAACTCTGGGATGGAGAACCTCGTTAAAAAATATGCATTGCTGAACCAGTCCGCTGTGATCACAGAACATACTTTGTCTGAACAGGTAACCAGGATCCCCCTGATTGAAAACAAAGAGGAGGTACTGGTATGAAATGGTTCAAGCCACCCAAACTGGAACTGTATTCTTTCATCTTCAGCATGCCGCTGATCGATGTGGCCATTAACCAGATATTGTATAAAGACAGGTTATGGCATGAGCCACGTATCTGGCTGGTGTCATTTCCGCTCATTTTCGCAATAGGCATTATGTCGTGGTATACCCATATTATCTATGATAATTTTGTCGAAAAAAAATTCCCGGAACTCAACCAAAGCGCTAAAAGAATTGCCTACAAAGCATTGGTGGTCCTGTTCATCATGCCGCCCAGTGTATTGCTTATCTTCTTTATCTATAGTTATTTCGGCATCTTTGGCTATCAGATCCAGAAATGGGACCTCCTCCAGGGCCTGATCCTGGGCTTTTGTGTAAACCTGGTGTTTGAAACTCTGTACGAGAGCGATTATATGCTCAGCAAGTACAAAGAAAATGTGATCGAGAAGAAATCCTTACGGGAATTTGCCATGCAGCAGGAATTTGAAACCCTAAAAGGCCAGGTCAACCCGCATTTTCTTTTTAATTGTTTCAATACACTGTCTTCTCTGATCGCCGAAGACAAGCAAAAAGCGGATGTGTTTCTAAATGAACTGAGCAAAGTGTACCGTTATTTGCTGCGTAATAACGAAGATGGTGTAAGCACCCTGCAAAACGAAATAAAATTTATCGCATCCTATTACCAGTTATTGAAAACAAGACACGGAGATGCCATAGAACTCAATATTGAAACAGACAAACGGTATGATGCTTATCTCCTGCCTTCTTTAACCCTGCAACTGGTGGTGGAGAATGTGGTCAAGCATAACGTGCTTTCCAAAAACAAGCCCCTGGTGATTGATATATTTACCACCGCAGGAAACAAACTGGTGGTGAACAACAACCTGCAGCGAAGGACCGCCAAGGCTTCGAGCAGTAAGGTGGGGTTAAAAAATATCCGCACCAAGTATGAATTATTGCGGCAAAACGGATTCCAGGTAATGGAAGATAAAAGTAACTTCACGGTGGTACTGCCGCTGATCTGGAATGGGGGTACAGAAAGTAATAATTCGATCATTAAAGAAGCCATACAAGGGTAAACACATCAAAAATATATAGCATGAAGATCCTGATAGTGGAAGACGAAGACCTGGCCGTAAAAAAACTCCAGAAAACATTGGGGGATATCGAACCTGCTGCAGAAGTGGTGGGAGTAACTGACAGTATCAAAAGTACAGTGGCCTGGTTACAGGAAAATCCAGGTCCCGATCTGATACTCATGGACATTGAGCTGGCAGACGGGCAGAGCTTTGAGATTTTTAATCATACCAAAGTATCCAGCCCCGTGATCTTCACCACTTCCTACGATGCATTTGCGCTGAAAGCGTTTAAAGTAAATAGCGTGGACTACCTGCTGAAACCTGTACAAAAAGAAGAACTGGAGGCGGCACTGAATAAATTCAAACAAACAAGGCCCCTGATTGCAGAGAAACCATCATCCAAAGGAGGGCTGGATATCGATGTACTGGTAAAGGAACTGCAGCAAAAATTGCAGGTAAAAGAATACCGGAAACGTTTCCTCGTGAAGCATGCTCAAAAACTGGTGAGTATTGAAGTGGATGATATTGCTTATTTCTACAGTGATGGCCGCCTGAATTTTTTCAAAACGGAGGATAACCGGAAATTTGTGGTGGATTATACAATGGATGAACTGGAAGAGATGCTGGACCCTGACCGGTATTTCCGTATCAGCCGTTCCTTTTATGTTTCCGTGAACAGTATAGACAAGATCGATGACTATTTTGGCAACCGCCTGATGCTTCAATTAAAACCCGCAGTGGACAAGGAAGCCCTGGTGAGCAGGGAAAAAGTAACGGATTTTAAAAAATGGATGGGGAAGTAGGGGTTAATAGGTAATAAGTATATAAAGTAAACAGGACTCAGGTAACAGGTATTTGCAGTGTGATGACTGAATTGGTCTTGTGTACCTGGATACTGATTTTCGCGTTCATAGATTCCAGCCTTTTTTCAAGGTCCTGCCGGTTCAGCAGGTTGTGCAGCTCCTGCATTTGCAAGGTCTCATTATCAAATTGTGTGGTAAACAGGAGTTTTGATTTATCAGACCCGATATACACTTCAATATTTCGGGCACCTGTGCTGATCAGGTTCTTTATACCTTCTTTGAACACAAGAAAAGACTCGTAGCGCAGTTTCATATTAAGCGGCAGGGACTCCACTTTTTTATCCACGAGGATGTCTATGTTCACCCCCAGGCGGTTTTCCAGTGCATCCACATATTCTTTCATCCGCTCCACTGTTTTTTTCATGCTGTCATTCTCATGATCGATACTCCAGAGCATATCGTCCATGGCAATGATCATATTGTGGCTCTTGGTATGGATCTGTTCAATATACTCTTTTGATTTTTGTGTATCCTTGTCGGCTTTCAACCGGGCCATTTCACTTAAGATATTGATATTATTCAGCGCTGTGCTTACTTTTTCATGCAGGTTATCGGCGATATCGGTCCGCATTTTCTGAAGGGCTTCTTTTCTGCGCATCCTTTCCCTGTCGAACCAGTACAGGAAGATGGCCAGTAACAGTGCTGTCAGGCAAAAGAACCACCAGGATTTCCAGAAAGGGGGCTTTATAGTTATGGTGAGCTGTGTGATCTTTTGTCCGGAAACACCATCTGGGTCCGTGGTGCTGAGCATAAAAGTATAAGTGCCGGGAGGAATATAAGAATAAACAGCCTGGCTGTTATTGTAGTCGGCTACCCGCCATTCCTTGTCCAGCTTATCCAGTTTATAGCGTATCAGGCTGGCGGTGGTATAAGTCAGGGAGGAAAATTCAATTTCAAGCGAATTATTATTTGGTCCCAGCACGATCTTCTTTAGCTGCATCAGTGAGTCAATGCGCAGCGATTTGTTCATCACCTTGAAATCAGTGATCGTTGCCGGTTGAATGATCTTATTGAATTGCATTTGGGCCGGGTCAAATGCAATGAATTGATTGCTGGCGCCAAATAATAAGCGGCCATCCGGTAATTTGCCGGAAGCATTCAATATAAAACTCTCATTGTCGATGCCATCTGTTCTGTTGAATCGGATAAATACCCGGCTGCGGATATTGACCCGGTATAAACCATTGGTGGTGGTAATCCATACGTAGCCGAAACGATCTTTTTCCATGGATGCAATAAACCCGGATAAAATTTCCGGGGAACCAATGGAGCTGATGGTATGATGTACCCGGTCATATACATGGATGGTGGTGGCCGTGGTGATGATCATTAAGCTATCGTTATACTCCAATATAGATGACACACCATCTTCCGGAAGCCGGGTGCCACCGGTCCTGTTCTTGCCGAAGTGGAATAGCAAACTATCCCTGGTCGGATCGATCACATATAATCCTTCCGACGAAGTGGCGGCCCATAAATACCCTTTATGATCAACCAGTAACTTATTGACCATGGTCCGGGGTACTGACCTGGATTTTTCGAAACCATCCTCAAATCTTTTTCTCCCTTTTTCTGCCGTCCATTTGTAAAGGCCAATATGCTGCATCGACATCCACAGGTTCCCTGCTTTATCTTCAATCACCTGTCTCATCGTCCTGTTTTCCAGAACAGGCGGGTTATAGAATTTCACAGAACGGGTATTTTGATCCAACCGGTACAACCCGGGTTGTGCGGCGATCCAGATGGTATTGCTATCCCTGGATGGATGCATATACCAAACCGTTGGCCCCTGGTTATTGTCTATACCTTTTATATTGGTCGGAATCAAATTGAAGTCTTTATCGTACTGGTATAAGCCATCCCCCCAGCAACCCACCAGTACAGTACCCCATTTGGTGGCCGTAAAGGACATGACATCGCCATCACCGATAAAACCGGAAATACGGTTCAGGTGATTGACATTGGTGAAAAATTCTTCAGAAGGGTTGAACCGGTATAACCCGTTATTTTTAGTGGCCACCCACACGTTCTTTTCCCGGTCTTCCACCAGGGCGTTCACCCGGTCATAATAGATGCTTCTTTCATTGAGATATCCGTTATAAACCTGCTGGAATTTTTTTTCCTTTTCGTTGAATTTTGCAAGAATTTTTATGCCCGTTAGCCAAATGGTGCCATCCCGCTGCTGATAAAGCCCGTTTATTTCATAGTAGGTCTTCAGCGAAGTGATGAACTCGATATTTTCAACGACCATCTGATGGCTCCGGGTATCGTAACAAAATATGTACGGAAAGCCGGGTCCCCAGGTATCGTACCATAATCGTTGCTTGTTATCTATGAACAAATGATTGGGTATGCCCGGCCCGGTTATCTTATCTACGGCGGGTTCCTTATCCGGGTTATGACCTGCATAATTCAGGTGTTGGGTTTGCTGGTTGTACACGGCAATACCGCCATTTTGTAAGCCGATCCAGTACTTTTTGGTGCCGGGCTGCTGTACCACATCGCAGAAATAAATGTCCTGGGGGCGGGGAATGAAATTGTACCGGGATGCAAACTCATTCTGCTTTTCATTATAGGTGATGATCCCCCAGCCCATCAGTACGAGAAAGAGGTTGCCATCCTCATCACAATTAAGTCTTTTATAGGACCAGGCAGTTTTCGGGTCGTCGAGAGTTACCCTGCTTTTGGTGAACTGGAATGTATTTGTATTAAATATGCCGATCTCCGCATTTGCAAAAACGATCCACATCTGTTGCTTTTTATCGATGAGCAATTGCATAATGGGGTTGGTGGGTATGGAAGTGGAATCGTTCCGGATATGACGGAATGTTTTGTAACGCTGACCGTCAAAGCGCTGCAGCCCGTCGGTGGTGCCCACCCATATATACCCGGCCTGGTCCTGTACAACAGAATTGACCTGGTTCGATACCAGCCCCATCGTGGCCGTATAATGAGAGAAGGAATATTGTTTGGCCTGCTGTGCATACAGCGGGGGAGTGGAAAAAACAGCGCCAATAATCAGTAAGAAAAGTTTCCGCACCACAGGAATTTAAAGTCTTCAAATTTAGCTATTGCACCTTTAAGTTGACAGGCATGGCCGGATGAATTGTGACCGGCCCTTCTGAATTGAGCAATACAGGTAATGAATTGTAAAGTGTTGGTAATGGTTATAAATATTCGCATGTCAAGCGGCAGGGATCAGCGCCCCCGTTAACATTTCTTTAGAGATAAGTTAATGAACGTTAGCGGATTAGCATTAAACCAATTGATACAGGGAACCTGTCATTTCATGCACGTATCACTTGATAGCGAAAGATCCGGATCGCATCTTTGGGTCACTGTTAAACCTTAAAACCAGCAGTTATGAAAAAGTTCCTTGATGTTACAATGACAGCGATGCTGGTGGCAGCCCTGACCGGGGCGGCTGCCCACTTCCAGGTCAAAAATGAAGTAGTGAATTTATTCAGGAATATGGCACATAAGATTGCGCCATGGGTGGATACCATTGTTTATTCATAAGCCCAATGCATCAGCCTTTATTCAAAGATCCGGGATGTACCACATCAGACTCCCTGAATAAGAACCGGATATTCCTTAAAAAGACCATGGTAAGCAACATGAAACCAACCAGTATGGCAAGTACCAGCTCCTGGCCGAGGTATCGCAGCCAGTACACTTCTATGAGAATAAAAGCATGTATGAAGCAAATAACTTTTGCTGCAAATGCATGGCTGAAACCCTGGTTGGTCAGCAGGTGATGAATATGTGTTTTATCTGCTTCAAAAGGTGATTTACCATTATAGATCCTCACCGCAAACACCCGCAGTGTATCAAATACAGGGATCAGCACCATCCCGGCCACAAATACAGGAGCATGTGGTAATACAGGATTCAGGGAAGCATCATTTACCTGCATCAGCCGGATACAAAGCACGGCCACTACAAATCCCAGCACCAGCGAACCGGTATCACCCATAAATATTTTGGCAGGATTGAAATTGAAATAAAGAAAGGCCAGGATACCGCCTGCCAGCGCAAATGCCACCAGCGAGGTATTTACATCGCCATTCATGATCAGGAACATGCCTACCGTGATCAGGCTCATGAACCCGATCCCCCCGGCCAACCCATCAATACCATCAATCAGGTTAAAAGCATTGGTGATGCCTACGATCGCCAACACCGTCAGCGTGTATTGTGCCACTACCGGCAGATCTTCCACACCCAATAAACCATTGAGCGAAGTAATGCGTATGCCCGATAAAGCAATGATGCTGGCCAGGGCTAGCTGTATAATGAATTTGTATTTGGCTGACAGGTCTCTCAGGTCATCCATAATTCCCAGGCCCAATAAAACAGTGATGGAAAAGAAAAAGCTGACCTGCGCAACACTATTGGTAAAGGGGAACCAAAGGAACAGCGCTGTCATCATACCGGCCACTATTGCAATACCACCCATAGTGGGAATTGGCGAGGAATGTTCTTTCCTGGCATTGGGCATGTCATACAGCCTGTATTTATTGATCAGGTTAATGATAGGCGGAATGCAGATAAGCGTTACAACAAATGCGCTGATCAGGCAAAGGAGTGCAAACTTATAGTCACGGAAATATAACTCAATTTGCAGCAGGGGCAGGTGGTTGTTCATTGATACCCGGTTTTTCGGTCAACATGGTGGATTTCAACAACAAAATAGACCACTTTTTTAAAAATGGCAAGCTCTATTTTATTGTATGGCCCTTAAAAAAAGATTTGATGCCAAACTGTTTGCAGTAATTCATGCTCTTCTTAGGATATTTGCGTAAAGCAAATCGTATTTTTCACATCCGGCTTACTAATGATATTTTTCGAATACCTTTTCTGGATCAGCCTTGCCCTGTTGTTCTACTGCTATATCGGATACGGAGCTATCGTTTTTACAGTAAATATGTTCCGGTCGTTGCTCCGTAATACCGGTCAAATAACAGGAGACGCATCGCTGCTGCCCGTCACCATAATCATATCTGCCTATAATGAAGAGGATCTCATCCAACAGAAGCTGGACAATACATTAGCTATTGATTATCCGTCAGAACTGCTCAAGATCATTTTTGTAACAGAAGGGAAAATGGACCAGGCAGCCGGTTTCCTCCGGGCAAACCCGGCAGTTCGGCTGTTGCACGAAACAGAAAGAAAAGGAAAATATGCGGCCATTAAAAGAGCTATCCGGGAAACCCAAACGCCGGTGGTGGTATTTAGTGATGTCAATACCCTGTTGAATAAAGATTGTTTGAGGAAGATCATACCCCATTATATAAATGAAAAAGTAGGCGGTGTGGCAGGTGAAAAGAAAATCCTGTATCAGCCGATCAGGTCTGCCGTGGGTGAAGGGGAAGGGTTGTACTGGCGCTATGAATCTTTTTTAAAAAAACAGGATGCAGGGCTTTATACAGTCGTTGGTGCCTCGGGTGAGTTATTTTCCATCCGGACGGCTTTGTTCAAACCACTGGATGATCAATTGGTGCTGGATGATTTTGTAATGTCGATGCAGGTATGTTTACAGGGATACAAGATAGAATATGAACCGGGGGCCTTTGCCACAGAACTGCCCTCTGCTTCACTGAAGGAGGAAGCCAAACGAAAGATCCGCATATCTGCGGGGGCCTACCAGTCGATTGGATACCTTACCGGTTGCTTGAATTTCTTCAGACGCCCGTTATTGAGTTTTCAATATATTTCCAGGAGATTATTTCGCTGGATATTTTGCCCGGTCATGCTGCTGCTGTTATTCATGTCCAATAGCAGTATCCTCTCTTTTGATCAACACCCTGCTTTTTTTGACTGGACAATGGCCGGTCAATTATTATTTTACTTTTTAGCATTTGCAGGGTGGCTGATGGCCCGGAGTGGTAAAAGAACAGGACTACTGACGGTTCCCTTTTATTTTGTATTCATGAATATTTGCCTGGTAAAAGGTTTTATCCGTTTTGTTCGTGGCGGACAAACCGTGCTTTGGGAAAAATCATTGCGGCAGGTAACAGAGTAATGTACAGGGCCCGGTATTACGTTGCTTTTATATTTGCTGAAAGCCGGGATGATACACTACTAAAACTCAGTTATTTTTGTTTGAAACAGGACCACATTTCTTCTTCATCCCACATATTATCAAATCCCATTGAATACCTGAAAGGCGTGGGGCCGCAAAGGGCCGACCTGCTTAAAAAGGAATTAAGCATATTTACTTTCGGCGACCTGTTGAATCATTTTCCATTCCGGCATGTGGACCGTACGAAAGTTACACCCATCAGTGAGGTAGGCATGGTTGCTTCTATGCCTGGAGGTGAAGCGGGCTTTGTGCAAGTGGCCGGCGTGATCACACATTTTGAAGTGGTGGGACAAAAAGCCGGGCGCAGACTGGTAGCTGAATTGAAAGACAATACCGGTGTTTTGGAGCTCACCTGGTTCCAGGGTATTAACTGGATACAAAAGACACTGCATACCGGTCATGCTTACCTGGTATATGGGAGGGCCGGGTTGTACCAGGGCCATCCCCAGATCATTCACCCGGATATGGAACCTCTGACGGAGGAAAAAAAGGAGGGAAAGAATTTTCTCGAGCCTGTTTATTCCACCACTGAAAAATTAAAAACCAAAGGTCTGGGGGGGAAGCAACTGGGCAAGCTAACCCTGGCACTGATGGGTATGGTGCAGGAGAAAGATATTCCTGAAAATCTCCCGCAAGGTTTACTGCAGCAACTAAAATTGATCAGCCGGTATAAAGCATTCCGGCAAATTCATTTTCCGCAGTCAGAAAAGGAATATGAAGAAGCGGTAAAGCGCCTGAAGTTCGAAGAACTGTTCATCGCACAGTTGCGTATGAATATGCTGATGAGCAACCGGCACCGGTTCTCAAAAGGGGTGCGTTTTGAAAAAGTGGGGGATCTTTTCAACGCATTCTATAAAAAATATCTTCCCTTTGAACTCACCGGCGCACAAAAAAGAGTCATAAAAGAAATAAGGACCGATACAGGCAGCGGGAAACAGATGAACCGGTTATTGCAGGGGGATGTGGGCAGCGGGAAAACGATCGTGGCCGTGCTCATCATGCTGTTGGCTGCTGATAACGGTTTCCAGGCCTGCCTGATGGCGCCCACTGAGATACTGGCCCGGCAGCATTTTAAAACGGTAAGCCGACTGCTGGAAAAAATGGGGGTGAATGTGCAATTATTGACAGGCGCCACCAAAGCAGCAGAGCGGAAAAAAATATTAAAAGAACTTTCAGAAGGCACTTTAAAAATCCTGATTGGCACCCATGCCGTAATTGAAGATGTGGTGCAATTCCACAACCTGGGCATTGTGATCATTGATGAACAACACCGGTTTGGTGTGGCACAGAGGGCCAGGTTATGGCAAAAAGCAGGCATTCCGCCGCATGTGCTGGTGATGACGGCCACACCCATTCCCAGAACACTGGCCATGACGGCCTATGGAGACCTCGACTATAGTGTCATAGATGAACTGCCACCAGGACGGCAACCGATAACAACGGTACATCGTTATGAATCTCACCGGAGTAAGGTGATGAGTTTTTTGAAAGAAGAAATTGCAAAAGGCAGGCAGGCCTATATCATTTTTCCGCTGATTGAGGAAAGCCCAAAGCTGGATTACGAGAACCTGATGAAAGGGTACGAAAATGTAAAGGCATATTTTCCTGAACCCAAATACTGGATCAGCATGGTGCATGGCCGTCAGCCCGCAGAGCAGAAAGAACTAAATATGAGAAGATTTGTTGAGCATGATACACAGATCATGGTATCCACCACCGTTATTGAGGTGGGTGTGGATGTTCCCAACGCCTCTGTGATGGTGATAGAAAGTGCGGAGAAATTTGGGTTGTCACAGCTGCACCAGCTTAGGGGCCGGGTGGGCAGGGGGGCTGAAAAGAGTTATTGTGTATTATTAACCGGGCAAAATTTGGGTAATGATGCCCGTGAGCGCATCCGGACCATGACCAGCACCCAGAATGGCTTTGAAATAGCGGAAAAAGACCTGGAATTGAGGGGTCCGGGGGATATTGAAGGGACCCGCCAGAGCGGGGTATTAAACTTTAAGCTGGCCAGTATAGTCCAAGACCGGCCGGTACTGGAGTTGGCAAGAAATATCGCTGCAGATATACTTAAAACCGACCCTGACCTCCTTTCGGCAGAAAATTTGCGGCTTAAAGGGTTCCTGCAGCTTCAAAAGGGACAAATTTTGTGGAGTAAGATCTCCTGAATGACATATTTACGAGGGAAAAAACGACAGTTTTATATCGGCGGAAAAATATTGCTATGAAAGGACAATTGTTAACACAGTTTTTGAATCCAAATCTGACTTTTTTTGGTTATTTTAATACAAAGAATTTTACCCTGAAACGACTTCTCCTTTACGTAAGCCTCACCCTGTCTGCACTTGTATCCTATGCGCAGAATTATAATAATATTGAATTCATTGAAAATAAAGGCCAGTGGGATGACCGGGTGTTATTCAAGGGAGATGTAAGCAATGGGGCATTCTTTCTCCGAAACGGTGGGTTTACCATTGTGCAGCATAACCCGGTTGATTTCACCAATGTTGCCAAATTTATACATGGGCAAAAGCCGGATAACAGTCCTGTAACTTCCGCCGATAAGATCACCTTAAGATCACACGCCTGGAATGTGGATTTTCTCGGAGCGTCTAAAAATGCCATGGCATTACCGGATAAAGCAATTTCCACCTATAATAATTATTTGATAGGGAATGACCCTTCCAAATGGGGTAAGGGATGTAAATTATACCAGGCGCTTACGATAAAGGATGTGTATCCCAACGTGGATGTGCGGTACTATACAGACAATGGTTTTTTGAAATATGATATCATTGTGAAACCAGGCGGGGATGTGTCAAAGATCGCCCTGAAGTATGATGGGGTGGAAAAAATGCAGGTGAAGAATAAAGAACTGGTTTTATCCACCTCTGTTGGAGAGCTGAAGGAATCCAGTCCCTTCACCTTTCAGCCATCTGCCAAAGGAAGGCAGGAGGTGAACTGTAAGTATGTTGTAAAAGATAATGTATTACGTTTCGATGTAAAAGAATATGACCGCAATACAGTGCTGATTATTGATCCCTCTATCATTTTCTGTTCTTTTTCCGGCAGCACCACGGATAACTGGGGTTTTACAGCCACCTATGGCCCGGACGGGAGCATGTTTGGAGGGGGGATCGTGTTTGGTACAGGCTTTCCTGTTTCCCCGGGCGCTTATCAAACCACATTCCAGGGGGGCATAGGTAATTTTGGTATTGATATCGGTATCATTAAACTCACCCCCGATGGCTCCGGCCGGGTATATGCCACTTATTTAGGCGGCAGCGGCGACGATCAGCCTCACAGTCTGATCGTTGATCCGCAGGGAAATCTTGTTATTGCAGGACGTACTAACTCTCCCGAATACCCGACAAGGCCTTTTGTTCCAAGCACCAACAGGCAGTTTGATATCGCAGTAACCAAGTTAAATGCAGCAGGTAATGATATTATTGGCTCCGTCAAAATTGGGGGCAGTGGAAATGACGGTGTAAATATGGCGCCTTCGAGATCCGGTACCCAGGTGTTGCAACGAAACTATGGCGACGATGGACGTAGTGAAGTGATCCTTGACGGTGCGGGGAATATTTATGTGGCCTCGGCCACTCAATCCCCTAACGACTTCCCGGTTACTCCTGGTTGTTTTCAATCTATTTTTGGAGGTGGTTCTGCTGGTAATCCGCCACAAGATGGGGTGGTGCTGAAATATACTCAAGACCTCTCCACCCTTCTTTTTGCAAGCTACCTGGGTGGTTCCGGTAGTGATGCGGCCTATGTATTATCACTGGCTCCCAATGGAGATATTTATGTTGCAGGAGGTACCGAAAGTACCAATATGCCCGGAGCTTCGGGAGGCACTGTAGGGCCAGCGAATCATGGCAATATTGATGGATTTATTTCGGTGATCAGTAATAACGGAGCGGCCCTTATCCGAAATACTTATATCGGCACATCAGGAGTGGACCAGGTATTTGGGATACAGTTTGATAATAATGGTTTCCCCTATGTAATGGGACAAACCACGGGTTCCTGGCCTGTTGTAAATGCGACCTATAGCAATGCAGGTGGTAAACAGTTCATTGCAAAACTACAACCCAACCTCTCCGCATTTGTTTATTCCACCATGTTTGGTACAGGTTCAGCCACTCCCAATATTTCACCAGTGGCCTTCCTGGTAGACCGTTGTGAAAATGTATATATATCCGGATGGGGCGGGTACATTGGCACCGACAATAACTATAATATTGCCGGCACATCAGGATTACCTGTTACACCCGATGCATTCAAGTCTGTTACAGACGGTAAGGATTTTTATTTCTTCGTTTTGCAAAAAGATGCGGTAGGCCAGTTATTCGGCAGTTTCTTTGGAGAAAATAACCCTCTTAATGCAGGTACGGACCATGTGGACGGAGGTACCAGCCGTTTTGATAGAAATGGGGTCATTTACCAGGCTATTTGTGGTAATTGTAAACTGGGAGGCACACCACCTAATTTTCCTGTTACTGCCGGTGCATGGTCCACCGTGAACAATGCCAGTAATAATGGAGGCTGCAATCTCACAATGCTTAAAATAGCTATGAACCTGGCGGGTGTGGCAGGTGGTGTGCAATCCTCTATCGATGGCACACCGAGAGATACTGCCGGTTGCGTTCCGCTTACTGTTGATTTCATCGATACGATCGGTAATGCACAGAGTTATGAATGGTATTTTGGTGACGGCTCACCGATGGAGGTTACCACAGTGCCTGCCAATCAGCATACTTACACAGCTGTTGGCACATACACCGTAATGCTGGTGGCCATCGACCCAACTACTTGTAACGTAAGAGATACTTCCTATACACATATCCGCGTAGGTAACCTGGAAGCCACTGTAGATTTTAGCCCGGTGAAACTGCCGCCCTGTACACAGTTCAATTACCGGTTTGATAATACTTCTGTACCTCCTCCGCCGAGGCCATTTGCCGCACAATCTTTTATATGGGACTTTGGTGATGGCTCGCCACGTGTGGTGTCAGGACCGGGGCCCCAGTTCCATACTTATGCAACACCGGGCACTTATTTTGTAAAACTCATTCTGCAGGATACCGGGTACTGTAATGCACCAGATTCAATTGTGCGGCAGCTGGATGTGGCTGAAAACGTGAAAGCACAATTTACCACACCGGCAACCGGTTGCCTTACGTATAACGCAGTGTTTGATAATACCTCGCTGGCAGGGCAAACCTGGCTTTGGGATTTCGGTGATGGTAACACGTCCACCGCCTTTGAGCCGGTACATACCTACTCAGCTGTGGGAACGTATAATATCGTATTGATCGCTTACAATCCCAATACCTGTAATGGTTCTGATACGGCCCGGTTTACCATCCAGGTATTTGATGCGCCCACTCCTGACTTCAGTTATGCACCGGTAACACCCGTGCCAAATACGCCTGTGGTGTTTACCAATCTTTCATCACCGGATGCCATCCGTTTCAAATGGGTATTTGGCGATGGGGATTCACTGCTTACCACTTCAAGAGCGCCTGTCAGCCATCAATATAATTCCACTGGTACATTCAATGCCTGCCTCACTGCCTACAATGCGGCAGATTGTGATAGCACCATTTGCAGGCCTGTGGAGGCCACTATTATTCCACTGGTGGATGTGCCCAATGCCTTTACACCAGCCAGCGGCGATATCAACAGCGTGGTGCTGGTGCAGGGATTTGGCATTGCAAAAATGCAGTTTGTGATTTATAACCGGTGGGGGCAAAAAGTTTTTGAAACAAATAACAGATTCCAGGGATGGGATGGAAAATTCAGAGGAACGCTGCAGCCGATGGATGTATATGTGTATACGCTGAGCATCGAATTTTCTGACGGTACGAAAACAACTAAAAAAGGCGATATTACGTTAATAAGATAAATGTGAAATATGAAAAGGTGGAAATGTAGCCATATAAAAAAGAAGATTGCCTTACGGGCAGGGATAGTGTTATGTTATGTATTCTTTGCATTTTCACTTCCTGCACAGGACCTGCATTTTTCACAATTCATGAACTCACCTTTGATGACGAACCCTGCCAATACCGGGTTTATTCCGGATGGTGATTACCGGCTGGGCATCAACTATCGCAACCAGTGGGCATCTGTTACGGCATTTCCTTATAAAACCATGAGCGCTTTCGGGGATGCACAATTGTTCCAGGAAAGATTCAATACAGGATGGATGGGTATCGGAGGCGTGATCCTGAGGGATGTGGCCGGTACAGGAGTGCTTACATCCACAAAAGTATATGGGTCGGTTGCCTATCACCAGATGATCAATGCAGGGAGTCTTGTGAGCCTGGGATTCAATGTGGGCTGGGCCAATAAAAGTATCAATACCGCCAATCTTAGTTTTCCGGGCCAGTGGAATGGTCAGTTTTTTGACTCGCACCAAACCGCTGCAGCGCCTAAACTGGATAACAATAATATCAACTATCTCGATATGCAGGTGGGTATGAACTATGCTTATTTTCCCACCGACAGAATGTATGTCAATGCAGGATTTTCTGCCATGCATATTAACACACCGCGGGAGTCTTTCTTCAATTCATCTTCCGGCGTGGATAACCGTATCCCTGTTCGGTACACAGGTTTTTTGAATGGAAGCTTTAAGCTGAATGATATGGTGATCATTAATCCCAACGTTTATGCCTCCTTCCAGGCAAAATCATACGAGATCGTAGGCGGCCTGAATGCGCATTATAACCTGTCCGGCGACGGAGAAAAAGTGCTGATGGCAGGTGCTTATTACCGTTATAAAGATGCGATTATTCCCATGGTGGGGCTGGGATACAAAGACCTTACCTTCACGTTTACATATGATGTGACCATGTCGGACCTCAAAAATTTCAATGGTTCTCGTGGCGCTTATGAATTCTCCCTGATCAAGCAAGGTGTGGTGGATAAATACAGGGGAAATAAGAGAGAATCTTTTTGTCCTTCATTTAAGATCTATTAAAAGAGAAGCTGCCCCCCTGGTTATTACCTGGAAAGTAATTAACCGGGAAATTCCTAAATTCCCCATTCCATCCCGAAACTTCAGTGGCCCTGTTTCCTTTTTAATTCCGATTTTTACAGCCCGAACTGTAAAATTAAATAATGGAAACACTGACGAAGAATACGCTTACCACGCAGCACCTTGAGACGTTCCGGAGCATCATTGGTGAAAATCATGTGTTTGTTGACGAGGAGTCGTTGAATACTTATGCGCATGATGAAACAGAGAACCTGCATTATCTTCCTGAAGTGGTGCTGAAGCCCCGTACAGCTGAAGAGATCAGTGCTATATTGAAGATCTGTAATAAGGACAGGATACCGGTTACACCCCGGGGGGCCGGTACGGGTCTCAGTGGTGGTGCATTGCCTCATTTAGGCGGAGTGCTTCTTTCCACCGAAAGAATGAATGCCATACTGGAAATAGATGAAAAGAACCTGCAGGTGACCACTGAACCGGGTGTGATTACCGAAGTGCTGCAAATGGCCGTGAAGGAAAAGAAATTATTTTACCCACCTGATCCCAGCAGCCGCGGTTCCTGTTTTATCGGGGGAAATATTGCCGAGAACAGCGGTGGCCCCAAAGCAGTGAAATATGGTGTGGTGAAAGACTATGTGCTGAATCTTGAAGTGGTGCTGCCAACGGGAGAAATCATCTGGACGGGTTCGAATGTATTGAAGAATTCAACCGGGTATAACTTAACGCAACTGGTGGTGGGCAGCGAGGGAACATTAGGAATTGTTACAAAGATCGTATTGAAGCTGATCCCCTTTCCCGAATATGATGTGCTGATGCTGGTGCCTTTCCGTAACCTGGAACAGGCCGGTGAAGCTGTCAGCGCCATCTTCCGGGCAGGCTTTGTACCCAGTGCTATGGAACTCATGGAAATAGATGCATTGAAGATCGTGAGTAAATTTGTGGATAGTAATACAGTGCCGGTAACCGATGATACAGCCGCCCACCTGATCATTGAAGTGGATGGTAACAACATGGATGTACTGATGGGGGAGATGGAAGCTATCAGCAACCTGTTAACACAGTATGATATCGGGGAAATTTACTTTGCAGATGATGCACAGCAAAAGGCAGAACTCTGGAAATTACGGAGAAGAGTAGCCGAAGCCGTAAAACTCATTGGTTACACCATTGAAGAAGATACCGTGGTGCCCAGGGCGGCTTTACCTGCGCTGATCAAAGGGGTGAAGGCATTGGGCCGAAAACATGATTTTGAAGTGGTATGTTATGGCCATGCCGGCGACGGGAACCTGCATATCCGTATCCGGAAAGAGGGTATCCCTAACAGTTATGAAAATACAGAAATGAATAAAGTGCTGCGGGAATTATTCCAGGTGGTAAAAGACCTGGGTGGCACCATTAGTGGTGAACATGGTGTGGGCCTGATTCAGAAAAGTTATACCGATATCGTATTTGATAAGGCCAACCTGCGGCTGATGCGGGAGATCAAAAAAGCCTTTGACCCCAATAATATTTTGAATGCCGGAAAAATTTTTGACCTGTGAAACCAGCTGGTCAGGGAGTGGATACACCCAAACAGGCACTCCGGGCTATGCAGGTACTGTCTGTTGTGTTGTGTGCGGGCGTTACCGTTTTTGCTGTGATTATAGTTGTGGTGGGGCTTATCAGCGGTTCGCCCCTGAAGGATGAAGCAGATACCACCAAAAAAGTATTTATCTATATGGCGGCTGGATTGGCATTTGCCTGTTTGTTCTTTGCATGGAAAGCTTACCGGCAAACAGCAATTGTTAAAAATGCCGTACCCCTGTTAAATAAATTAAACCAGTACAGGGCAGTATTGATCAAATACATGGCTCTTTGCGAAGGGGCCGCTATTTTTTCGATCATCGCCTTATTCCTGACGGGTGAAAATATGTTGCTCATCATAACCGTTATAATGCTGGCAGCCATGGTTTCAAAAATACCCACGAAAAACAGGCTGATCCATGAACTGGCGCTGGACTGGAGCGAGCAGGAAGAGCTGGATAAATAAAAATCAAAATAACCGTAGTATGAAAAAAGCAGTATTAGCCATTTCACTTTTTGCATTAACATTCTCTGCGATGGCGCAGGACGACGAAGAAAAAAAAGGGTTTAAGAAAGAGAACCTTTTCACAGGTGGCAATGTCACGCTTTCATTTTTCAATGGTACCACCATCCTCGGCGCCAGCCCCATTTTTGGTTATAAAATTGCTGAATGGGTGGATGCCGGCCTCGTCTTTAACTATATTTATTCCGGGCAGCGGGATGTGTTTGAGTTTGATGATAAAGTGAGGCAGTATGTTTATGGCGGCGGAGTTTTTACCCGCATATTTCCCGTTAACTTTTTATTTGTGCAGGGACAACTGGAACATAATTTCACCAGGCTGAAATATATACCTGCACCGGGTTCTTTTCAATACACATCGTACAAAGAAACCTTTGATGCCACTTCCTTCCTGGTGGGTGCCGGTTACACCCAGGGCCGTGGCCCCGGCAGCAATACCTTTTACTATGTTTCCATTTTATTTGATGTGATCAAAGACCAGAACTCCCCTTATGTGGACCTCGCTTATAATCCCAATACAGGTAATTACAGTGTAAGGGCAGTGCCTATTATCCGGGCAGGCTTCAATATCGGTTTATTCGAAGGAAGGGGCAGAAGATGATCAGCTGATATACTGTAATAATTCAGCAGGTTCATTGATCACGCTGATCCTTTTCAGGGCTTCTTCATACAGGAACTCTTCCTTTTTCATGTGCTCTATATGAGCGATCAGGTGATCGTAAAAGCCACCGGAGTTGAGAATGAAAATATGTTTATCGTGGATGGTCAGCTGGTTCCAGGTCACGATCTCAAATAATTCATCCATCGTGCCAAATCCACCGGGTAATATGATGGCGGCATCGCAGAGGCTGTACAATGTTCTTTTACGTTCATGCATATCGTCGGAGATGATCAGTTCTGTGATGCCACGATGCTGCACCTCCCACTCCAATAGTATTTTGGGAATGATCCCGGTTACTTTTCCGCCATGATGCATCACGCTGTCTGCAATAGTACCCATGATGCCGGCGCTGCCGCCACCATAGATCAGTGTAATGTTGTTGACAGCCATCAGCTGGCCCAGCTGCGCTGCATGTTCGGCAAAGAGGGGGTTGGTCCCTTTTTTTGAACCGCAAAAGACCGCAAGTGATTGAATAGCCATAGTTATGTAAATGGGGACAAAGGGATAACTTTTTTCTTTATCTTCAAAATTCATTATTGCATTTTTGCACCGCTAACTATTATTTAACGGAAATCCTGAAATATGTCGCCAGTTGTATTGTTCTCTTTTGTGATCGGGTATTTTGTGCTGTTACTGGCTGTGGCCTGGTATACCTCACGCAATTCAGATAACGAATCATTCTTTATTGGAAACCGTAACAGCAACTGGATGCTGGTGGCATTCGGTATGATCGGTACTTCCTTATCCGGCGTCACTTTTGTCAGTGTACCCGGTGGTGTGGGCACAGGTAATTTCTATTATTTCCAGGTGGTACTGGGTTATTTATTAGGCTATTTGGTCATTGCCTTTGTGCTGCTTCCTTTGTATTACCGCATGAACCTCACCAGCATTTACACCTACCTCGAAAAAAGATTTGGCATCAATGCGCATAAAGCAGGTGCATTCTTCTTTATTCTTTCCCGTACAGTAGGCGCCACGGCGCGGCTGTACCTGGTGGTAAGTGTGCTGCAAATTTTTGTTTTCAATAAACTGGGCATTCCTTTTTTTGCCACTTCATTGGTCATCCTGCTATTGATCTTATTATACACATTTGAAGGGGGCGTAAAAACGATTATCTATACCGATACCCTGCAAACCACAGGTATGCTGGTAGGGCTGGTAGTGTGCATCATCGTGATCGTTAAAGCATTGGGCACCGATTTTGGTGGTGCCATGAGCCTGATGGCGGACAAGGGATATACAAAGATCTTTAACTGGGATGTGAATGCGGGGTCTTATATATGGAAGCATATTGTGGGCGGCATGTTCATTGCCATTGCCATGACAGGGCTCGACCAGGAAATGATGCAAAAGAATATCAGTGTAAAAACACTGAAAGACTCACAAAAGAACATCATGACTTTTTCCACCGTGCTGATGGTGGTCAATTTTCTCTTCCTGGTATTAGGAGGAGTGCTCTATCTCTATGCCGGCACTAAGGGGATCAGTGTTCCCCCCGATGACCTGTTTCCCACCATTGCCCTCAGCGATGCTTTTAGCGGAAGCATCGGGATTATTTTTATTATCGCCCTGATATCAGCACTTTTTCCCAGTGTGGACGGGGCCATTACCTCGCTTACTTCCTGCTTCTGTATTGATATTTTAGGCATTAATAAAAAAGAAGGTTCTGAAAAGGAAAAGAAGCGCACCCGTTTGAAAGTGCATTTCACTTTTGCAGCTATTTTCTTTTTAATGGTATTGCTGTTCAAATGGATCAATGACAAACTGATCATTGATTTCATATTGAAGTTTGCGGGAGTAACCTATGGACCGTTACTGGGCTTGTTTGGTTTTGGAATCCTCACTAAGCGTAAGCTGAATGATAAACTGATCTGGGCGGTTTGTATCATAGCGCCATTACTGGCTTTATCGGTGGATGTGCTGAGCAACCCGGCCTGGTATGAAGCCAAGTTGCACCTGGGCCTTGGATTGAATGATATTTCCGCCAGTATTTTTGGCGGATATAAAATCGGTAACGAACTTATCCTGATCAACGGGGTATTTACGTTCATCGGCTTATGGTTCATTTCTTCACCAGCATCCACTGAAAAGGCAACAGTACAAGAAGCTTAATAGAGTTATCTTTGCCAAAATTTACAGGCTTGGAACTCATCCATCCCAAAGTACAGGAATATGCAGAGCGATATACTTCGGCTGAAGATGGCCTGCTGAAAGAGATCAACGACTTTACAGTACAGCATCATGCAGAAGCACAGATGCTGAGCGGGCACCTCCAGGGTAAACTACTGGAGATGATCAGTTGTATGATCAGGCCACGGCGAATACTGGAAATAGGGACATTTACCGGTTATAGCGCCCTTTGCCTGGCAAAAGGATTAACCCCGGACGGGCAGCTGCATACCATTGAACTCCGGGAAGAAGATGCCAGCAGGGCCCGGGCCTATTTTGACCGGTCACCCTTTAAAGACCAGATCATTTTGCACCAGGGACAGGCCACAGCCATCATCGCCGGTCTGCAGGAAACCTGGGACCTCGTCTTCATCGACGCCGACAAGCCCGGCTATATCAACTATTTTAACCTTGTTTTGCCACATCTGCGGAAAAACGGTTTTATTTTAGCAGATAATATTTTTTTCCATGGCCAGGTACTGGAAAACGAAGTGAAAGGTAAAAGCGCCATGGGCATACAGGCTTTTAATGATTTTATCCATGAAAGAAAAGATATTGAAAAAGTAGTATTGACCGTAAGAGATGGCCTTTACCTGCTGCGAAAACTCTAACAGTAAGATGCTCATGAAACGATCCCGCATATCTCTTATATGGTTTCTTCTAACCTGCTCCTTTCATGCCCTGGCACAGAATGCGGAAGTGGTAAAGAACTATATCAATACGTACAAAGACCTTGCTATTGCCGAAATGCAGCGTACCGGTGTTCCGGCGGCTATCAAACTGGCACAGGGAATACATGAAACACAGGCCGGCACGAGTAACCTGGTGGTGAGGTCCAATAATCATTTTGGTATCAAATGCAAGTCCAACTGGACGGGCGAATCAGTGAGACATGATGATGATGCACGGGGTGAATGTTTTAGAAAATACTCCACAGCGGAGGATTCCTATAAAGACCATTCCAATTTTCTGAAGAACAGCCAGCGCTATACTTCACTTTTCTCATTGGACGCGACAGATTACCAGGGATGGGCTTACGGACTGAAGAATGCCGGTTATGCCACCAACCCGAGATATCCTGTAGTGCTGATCAAATTAATCGAAGATTATAACCTGCAGGAGTATACGCTGATCGCCCTCGGTAAAATGAAAGATAATACGATGGCAGCTGTGGAGATGAAAAAGGATGACGAAGATAAAGCTGACAAGAAAAAAAATAAGGATAAAGAAAAAGAGGCAGACAAAGAAGAGGAGATGATCCAGGGCAAATACCCGGAAGGTCTCTTTAAGATCAATGATACCAAAGTGGTATTCGTGAAAAAAGGGATTTCCTTCCTGGCATTGGCGCAGCAATACGAAGTTCCGCTGGCCAGGTTATTTGAGTTCAATGAGCTGCCGGAAACGGAGGAGTCAACAGCCAACCAGCTGATCTACCTGCAACGCAAGAGGAAAACAGGGGATAATGAGTATCACATTGTGCAGGTGGGAGAATCGCTGCATGATATTGCCCAGCAGGAAGCTATACGTTTGGAAAGCCTGATGGAGATGAACTGGTTGAAAGAGGGGGAGAGACCGGCGCCGGGCGAACGATTATTTTTAAAAAAGAAATCGCCCACGGTGCCGAGGCTGATGATAAAAGAAAATTATTCGCTGATACCTGAGGGTAAAACCAAACCCACTAACTGATATAATTAAGCGCTATGGCTGTAATTAAAGTACATGATAAATCATTCGAGACCTATCTTACTGATGAAATGATCCAGGGAAGGATCAAAGAGATCGCCGCAGATATCAGCCGGGACTTTGCGGGAAGAAAGCCCCTGTTCATTGCCATACTCAACGGTTCGTTCATGTTTGCTTCCGATCTTTTTAAATACATCAGCATCGAGGCAGAAATTTGTTTTATTAAGCTGGCCTCCTATAAGGGGATGAAATCCTCAGGCAAAGTGGTCACCTCTATCGGGCTGGAGGAAGACCTTTTTGGAAAAGATGTGATCATACTGGAAGATATCGTGGACACCGGAAAAACATTACACAATTTCCTGCCCAAGCTGGAACACCAGCAGCCAAAGGTTCTGAAAATTGCCACCTTATTACACAAACCCGAAGCAACAGAGTATCCCCTGACGCTGGATTATGTTGGATTTAACATTCCCAACAAATTTGTAGTGGGATACGGCCTTGATTATGACGGACTGGGACGTAATCTCCCCGAAATCTATCAATTGGTATAAGTCATTGACCCTTCGGGCTTTTTTTGTAACTTATCGGGCTAAACTACCCATCTGAAGACCGCTTGTCATATAGTGTTACTGCTTTTTTCCAGTTTGTCCCTATGCGCCCAGCAATACTATGCCCGCGGCGAGATCAAGGATGAATCGGGTAACGTGTTGCAAAATGTTACCATACTTCAGCACAAAACAGGGTATGTTTTCCGGAGCGGAAGCTCGGGTACTTTTGGTATCATTACTAACCAGCGTGTTGATACTTTTACATTTTCACTGGAAGGATACCGGACAGAACGAATGCTGGTGGATGCAGAGACTTATATCAGTGTAAAGATGAAAGTACTGCCCGCTTCCGTCAGCAGCGCCCGGAGAGATAAGCTGGCTTCCTTTACCAAAGGATTATTGAAAGACGATCAAAGGACCTGGTTCACCGGGGAGGAAACCTATGCGAGTATCCTGGAAAATCACTTTGTCAATACCAAAAAGTTTCCCAACACCGGTATGTCGCTGAATGTGGACCGGGCATCTTATAGCAATATTCGGCGATTCATAACGCTCAAATCACTCGTGCCCCCCGATGCTGTGCGCATTGAAGAGATGCTGAACTATTTCAACCTGAGCTATGATGAGCCGGCAGAAAATGAACTTTTTAAGATCAATACCAAACTGAGTGTTTGTCCCTGGAACCCCGATAACCAATTGTTCTATGTAAATCTTTCTTCCCGCAAGCTGAACCTGGATACACTGCCACAGAACAACCTGGTGTTTTTGATCGATGTTTCCGGTTCCATGGATATGCCGAACCGGCTGCCCCTGCTGAAATCGGCTTTTCGCTTACTGGTCAGTAATCTGCGGGATAAAGACTCTGTGGCCATTGTGGTTTATGGAGGTGTTACAGGTGTAATGCTCAATACCACCAGTGGCGGAGAAAAGGAAAAAATATTAAAAACAATAGACGAACTCACTCCCGGCGGAACCACACCCGGTGAATCGGGTATAAGAATAGCCTATAGTGTGGCCAGGAATCATTTTATAAAAGAAGGAAATAACCGGGTGATCCTGGCTACTGATGGCGATTTTAATGTGGGATTGAAAACAGAAGAAGAGTTGAATGAACTGATATCACAACAAAGAGAGTCTGGTATTTACCTTACCTGCCTGGGTGTGGGGATGGGCAACTATAAAGATTCCAAGATACAAACCCTGGCCAAAAAGGGAAACGGAAACTTTGCCTATCTCGACAACTACAAAGAAGCTGAGAAGGTTTTGCTGAAAGAATTTACACAAACCCTGTATGCCGTGGCGGATGACGTATATATGAATGTAGAGTTCAACCCCGAATATGTAAGAGAGTACCGGCTGGTGGGTTTTGATAATAAAGTGGGGGCCCTGAGAGATTCCACAGCGGCAGTGGAAGGTGGGGAAATCGGTTCCGGTCACTCCATGATCGCATTGTTTGAGATACTTCCCACCGAGATCAATAAGGGAGCGATCAAGGATAATTTTATGACCGGCAAGCTGGCCGATATTAATTTAAAATACAAACAGCCGGGCGACCAGAAGCAAATGTATTATACCAGCACCTGCCGGTTTGACTTTATTCCTTTTGCAGAGCTGGATAAATGTTATCACTTTTCTGCGGCCATAGCCATGTTCGGCTCATTACTTCGTGGCTCTTCCTTCCTGCGCAATGTGGGCTGGAATGAGATCATTGCATTGGCTGAAAGTGCTGTGGGCAGTGATGATCTTCTTCAGAAGGAATTCATTTCCCTGGTGCAGCAGGCCAAACTGTTATATACCAAATTCAAAAAGAAAAAAGGCGGGGAAGAATAGTTTTGATCAGGAAAACATCTCCTTTATCCTGTCAAAGAAATTCTTGTCATTCTTATCCGGGTGCGGTTTGAAATTGGGTGAGTGGCTCAGTTTATCAAGCATGGTTTTTTCTTCCGGGCTAACGTGCTGGGGTGTCCATACATTTACATGGATCAGCTGATCGCCTTTCTCATAAGAATTAACGGCAGGGAAGCCTTTTCCTTTCAGCCGGAATATTTTACCGCTTTGTGTGCCCGCCGGTATTTTTATTTTGGCCCTTCCATCAATGGTGGGCACTTCCACCTGTGTGCCAAATACAGCATCGGTAAAGGAGAGATACAATTCAAAAGCCACATTCAGCCCTTCACGATGCAATTCTTTATGCTGTTCTTCTTCAATTAAAATGATCAGGTCGCCCGGCATACCACCTCTTTCACCGGCATTTCCTTTTCCGCTGATGCTTAATTGCATTCCTTCCTGCACACCGGCAGGTATATCGATGCTCACGGTCTCTTCCCCATACACACGGCCTTCTCCTTTACAGGAAGTACATTTTGCCGTTACGGTGGTTCCTTCACCTCCGCAGGCGGGGCAGGTGGTAACGGTTTGCATTTGCCCCAGGAAAGTATTCTGTACTTTTCTTACCTGTCCGCTGCCGCCACAGGTGCCGCAGGTTTGCACACTACCCTTATCTTTTGCACCACTGCCACCACAGGTGGTGCAGGGGATATATTTTTTTACCTTGATGTTCTTGGTAACACCCTTGGCTATCTCTTCGTAAGTGAGTTTGAGTTTGACGCGGAGATTACTTCCCCTGATACCACGGCTTCGCTGCCCGCTGCGGCTTCTTTGCCCGCCACCAAAGAAACTCCCGAAAAGATCATCGCCGAAAATATCTCCAAACTGGCTGAAGATATCTTCCATATTCATGCCGCCGCCACTATACCCGCCGCGTCCATTACCACTAACGCCCGCATGGCCGTACCGGTCGTACTGTGATTTTTTATCCGCATCACTGAGGACTTCATACGCTTCTGCCGCTTCCTTGAATTTTTCTTCAGCGGCCTTATCACCCGGGTTGCGGTCGGGGTGATATTGCATCGCTACTTTCCGGTATGCTTTTTTGATCTCATCGGTGGATGCAGATTTGCCAACTCCCAGTATTTCGTAATAATCTCTTTTACTCATAGTTAATTAAATGTGGCCGTAGTGAAATGTTTACAACGCCGTGGTGTCCTTACCACATCCCGAACCTGATAATCGGGGCCGGGGTATTAAAATTATTTTCCTACAACCACTTTTGCATGGCGGATGATCTTATCATTCAGGTAATATCCTTTCAGTATCTCGTCCACCACTTTTCCTTTCAGATCTTCTGCGGGGGCAGGAATTTCTGTTACTGCATCATGCAGATCGGGATTGAATTCCTGGGCCGATGTTTCCATCGCTTTCACCCCCCGGTTAAGCATAGTGTTCCGCAGCTTATTGAACACCAGCAATACACCTTCCTTTATGGCCGTTACATCATTACTTGTTTCCAGTTGTTTCTGGGCACGGTCACAATCATCCAGAACTTCCAGCATATCCAGGATCACATCTTTACCGGCCGTTTGCATCAGTTCCAGTCTTTCTTTAGCGTTTCTTCTTTTGAAGTTGTCAAATTCTGCCACTTTGCGCAGGAATTTGTCTTTCAATTCTTCGAGCTCCGCCTTTACCTTCTCCATTTCAGACTCTTCTGTCAGGGGCTCGTTGAGATGCGTGGTACCGCTTTGATTTTCATCGGTATTAATATCAATCCCACCATTTCCAGGGGTATTATTCTCCTGCTCCTTCATGTCTTTTTCTGCCATTTTAATCAAATTATTTGCAAAGGTACGATTGTCAAGAATGTTGCCAATGCCCATATTTTGGACAAAATGGCTGTAGGCTGAAAATGAACCACTAAAAAAGTCAGAAAACTTCAGTTTAAGTAAGTTACAGCGCTTTTTCCTCCTCCCTTCCTCTGTTCCCCTGTTCCTCTGTTCTCTTGTTCCTCTGTTCCTCTGTTCTCTTGTTCATCTGTTCCCCTGTTCTTCCGTTCCATTTGTATCTTCGCCGCCTTATGCAAAAGGTTTTTTTGAAGCGAAAGATATCTGCCCGTGTACCGAACGGGCATCCCTGGATCTTTAATAACGAGGTGGACAAAACAGAGGCAGAGCTGCAGGGTGGGGAAGTGGTGGAAGTGTATACCCACGATAAGAAATTTATCGGTAAGGGATATGCGAACCCTAAGTCACAGATCGTGGTGCGGTTGCTGACCAGGGATAAGCAGGCAGCAATAAATGAGCAGTATTTCCTGGACCAGCTCACCCGTTGCTGGGAATACCGGAAAAAAATAGGTTACACCGAAAACTGCCGGCTTGTTTTTGGCGAAGCGGATTCATTACCGCAACTGATCATCGATAAGTTCAATGATTATTTTGTTATTCAAACCCTGGCATTGGGAATAGATGTATGGAAGCCCGCTATTGTCAAAGCCCTGCAGACGATCTTTTCTCCCAAAGGAATTTATGAAAGGAATGATGTGCCGGTAAGGGAACTGGAAGGACTGCCCCAGCAAAAGGGCTTTTTATCAGCCCCCTTCGATACGCAGATCATCATACAGGAAAATGGTTTGAAGTTTCATGTGGATATAGAAAACGGTCAGAAGACCGGGTACTTCCTGGACCAGCAGGATAACAGAAGGGCCATACAGCATATCGTGAAGGGAGCAGATGTATTGGGCGCTTTCACGTATACGGGCACATTTGAAATACATGCGGCACATTATGGGGCCAAATCGGTATTGGGGCTCGATATTTCTGCCAATGCCGTACAACAGGCCAACAGGAATGCTGAGTTAAATAATGTACAGGACATTTGTCGTTTTGAAACCGCCAATGCTTTTGATGTATTGAAGCAATGGGCGAAAGACGGCCGGCAATACGATGTGGTCATGCTCGATCCGCCGGCTTTTACCAAGAGCAGGGAAACGATCCAGAAAGCGATCACGGGCTACAAGGAGATCAATCTGAGAGGTATGAAGCTGGTAAAGCCCGGGGGCTTCCTGGTCACTTCTTCCTGCACCAACCTGGTACAGCCTGAGCTTTTCTTACAGATCATTGATATGGCAGCTAAAGACGCCAGGAGGAAGATCAGGCAGGTGCTATTCCAGTCACAATCGGCCGACCATCCCATTATCTGGGGTATGGAGAATACACAATACCTGAAGTTCCTGGTGGTACAGGTGCAATAACAGATCAGCAATATTTATTAACGGGAAACCTGGAATTTACCGGACTCAATGATCTTGCCGGTTTCATCCATGAGGTGGTAGATATAAAGACCACGGCTGAAATCATTCAACGTTACCGTTGTTTTTTCCTGCACGTTAGTGGCCTCATACATTTTCTTACCTAATACGCCATTGAAGATATAAATGGAATATCCTTTTTTGTAATTGCCCTGCAGGTCAAAAGTGATATAGGTTGTAGCCGGGTTGGGATACAACTTAACGATTCTGTTCTGTACATCCATAACAGGCGTTGTCCTCGAAGACTGGCCTTGCGAGTGGATGGCAATCAAACAGATAAAGGATAGTATGGGTAGAATTCGCTTCAACGAAACAAATTTACTTTTATTATTCTAAAAGTAGGCCGAAAATTTTATGTGTGCAACGTAAATCTACGAGTGGCGTAAATATTTTGTAAATCAGTCATTTACAATGGGTTATTTAAAGCATTTTAACGAAACATTAATGCAGGCGGGAAAGGGTTTCTTTTATCCTGTCAAAATCAGGCACTTCACCGGCATTCTCCAGTACTTCAGCATATTGAATAACCCCGTTTTTATCAATAACAAAAGCGGAACGTTTGGATACGCCTTTCATATTATAGCCAAACATTTCATAGATCGTATCATACTGCCGGGAAACATCCTTGTTAAAATCACTGAGCAGGGTAAAATTGAGCAGTTGCTCGGCTTTGAATTTGGCCAGTGTATGTAATGAGTCTACAGAAATACCCATCACTTTTGCATGCGCATTATTATACCAGGCAATATTATCCCTTACTGAACAAAGTTCCTTTGTACAGGTGCTGGTAAAAGCTAAAGGAAAGAATAAGAGCACTACCTTCTCTCCCCTCAGGGAGGAAAGTGTTACTTGTTTCTTCTCGCTATCATATAGTGTAAAATCAGGAGCAGTATCCCCGGGTTGTAAAGCCATAGCAAAAATTTGAACACATATTACGAAAAAATATTCTGTACATTCGTTGCACCCTCAAAGCAACAAAGGACCTTGCAAAAGGTTTAGTCAAACACTTTTTTCACCAAAAATTTTTATCTATGAAAAAGTTTTTAGCAGAACTTGTTGGCACGTTTTCATTAGTTCTTTTTGGGTGTGGTGCGGCTGTTATTGCCGGTGTATCCACCACAGGCCCTTCCGGTATTGGATTACTGGGCATCTCTTTTGCTTTTGGTTTATCGGTAGTGGTGATGGCTTACGCTATCGGTGGTATCACCGGATGCCATATTAATCCCGCTATAACAGTGGCCATGCTGGTGGCAGGTAAAATAAAAACCGGCGAAGCGCTGAATTACATAGCAGGCCAGTTTATCGGGGCCACACTTGCCGCAGGGGTATTATACGGGATACTACAAGGTGCACCGGGATTTGCCATGGGAGAGTGGGCGCTGGGATCAAACGGCTGGGGTGAAGGCTACCTGGGCGGTTATAATACGCTTTCTGCTTTTATTACCGAAGCCGTACTTACATTTTTATTCCTGTTTGTAATTTTTGCCACCACTTCCAAATGGGGCAACAGTACAATGGCTGGTTTGGCTATCGGCCTTACCCTGGTGCTGATCCACCTGGTGGCGATACCTGTTACCGGCACCTCTGTTAACCCGGCACGCAGTTTTGGCCCGGCTATTTTTGCCCAGGGCAAAGCACTCACTCAGCTCTGGCTGTTTTTTGCCGCGCCACTTGCCGGAGCCGTGTTAGCAGCCCTGGTTTGGAAAAATATATTTGAAAAGAAAGATTAATACTCTTTGTAAAGGGCGATCACGGGTCGCCCTTTATTATTCCACCGGAATAACATTATTGCCCCTGTTGCGGCCAATCTTTTCGGGAATGGCATTCCCAATTTCATTTTTCAGCACATCGATCATTCTCTTTTTCAAATAATCACGGTGCGTAATAAGGCTTACTTCCCGCATGGGGATGGGATTTCTGAACCTCCGCACCAGTTTTTTTTGGCGTGCCGTAAAATCAAGAACAGCCAGCTCAGGAAGAATAGTGATACCATCATTCAGCTCCACAAATTTGCGAAGTGTTTCCAGGCTCCCTGCTTCATATTCAAAATGACTGCCCTCTGCACTGGCTTTTCTTAACTGGCACAGGTTTGCGATTTGTGTACGAAAACAATGTCCCTCTTCCAGCAGCCACAGTTTATTGGGGTCAATATCCTGCGGCAGCACATACGTTTTTTTGTAAGCAGCATTCTTGGGTGAGATATAAGCCATCATTTCCTCATAGAACAGCACCTGCTCCCGTATCCCCGGCTCATTCAGGGGTGTAACCAGTATTCCCGCATCGATCCTTCCTTCTTTCAGCCTTTCGATGATATTCTCCGTGGTCAGTTCATTGATCACAAGTTTGATGCCCGGGTATTTGGTGGTAAAGGAGGGAATAAATAATGGCAGCAGGTAAGGGGCCAGTGTGGGGATAATGCCCAGCTTCAGCTCGCCTGATAAAACTCCTTTCCGCAACTGAACTAAGTCAGTAAGATTATTTTTTTCCTCAATTATCTTTCTGGCATGTTCGATCAGTTCCTTACCGGCAAGGGTGGGTACAACAGGCTGCTTGCTGCGGTCAAATATTTTCACGCCCATTTCCTGCTCCAGTTTGTGCAATTGCATACTCAGGGTGGGTTGGCTCACAAAGCAGGCCGCTGCCGCTTTGGCAAAATGGCGATGGGTATCCACCGCCATCACATATTCTAATTGGGTAAAGGTCATTTGATCGATTTTATCTATTAAAGTATAAAATTAATCAATAAGATTTATTAAAGAGTTTGTCACAACTTTGTAAATACACATTAATCACTTTTTAAAAACAATTGTATGAGCGAGAATAAAAAATTGACCACTGCATCGGGTATCCCTTATTATTATAATGAGGATACGATGAGCGTGGGTGCCAGGGGCCCTTTACTGCTGCAGGATTTTATATTGCATGAGAAGATGGCCCATTTCAACCGGGAAAGGATACCGGAACGGGTGGTGCATGCCAAAGGCTCCGGTGCTTATGGCAAGTTTACGGTTACGCATGACATTTCGAAATACACCCGGGCAAAGGTCTTTAACAAAATAGGAAAGGAAACAAAGGTCTTTCTCCGCTTCTCCACGGTGGGTGGCGAAAAGGGTTCTGCCGATACAGAAAGAGACCCGAGAGGATTTGCATTGAAATTTTATACGGAAGATGGTAACTGGGACCTGGTGGGAAACAATACACCGATCTTCTTTATCAAAGACCCCAAGAAATTTGGTGATTTTATCCATACTCAAAAAAGAGACCCTTATACCAATTGCAAAAGCCCAACCATGATGTGGGATTTCTGGAGCCTCAACCCGGAGAGCCTGCACCAGGTCATGTTCCTGATGAGCGACCGGGGTACTCCCTACAGCTACCGGCACATGCACGGGTTTGGCAGCCATACTTACAGTATGATCAATGATAAGAACGAAAGAGTGTGGGTGAAATTCCATTTCAAAACAGCACAGGGTATCAAAAACTTTTTGAACGACGAAGCCGTAAAAATGAAAGGGGAAGATGCAGATTGGGCACAGCGTGACCTGGTGCAGGCCATTGATAAGGGTGATTTTCCCAAATGGCACCTGAAGATACAGGTGATGACGGAAGAACAGGCTAAATCGTATAAATGGAATCCGTTTGACCTGACCAAAGTGTGGAGCCATAAAGATTTTCCGCTTATCGAAGTGGGTGTACTGGAATTGAACGAGAACCCGCAGAATTATTTTGCCGATGTTGAGCAATCTGCTTTTGCACCCGCCCATGTGGTGGATGGCATCAGTTATTCTCCCGACAAAATGCTGCAGGGCCGTATCCTTTCTTACCCCGACGCACATCGTTATCGCCTCGGCGGGAATTATGAGCAATTGCCGGTGAACAAATGTCCTTATATGGTTAGCAATTACCAGCGTGATGGTGCTATGAGAGTGGATGGTAATGGGGGCAAATCACCTAATTACTTCCCCAACAGTTTTGATGATATTAAACCCGACGAAAGCTATAAACAACCCGCCTGGCAATTAGATACCAACCTGGCCGACTGGTACAACAGGAATGCGGAGGGAGAAAATGATCATTACACACAACCGGGGATATTCTACCGGGAAGTATTGAGCGAACAGGATAAAAAGAACCTGGTGAGTAATATCGTAGGGGCCATGAAAGGTATTGATGGTCCTAAAAAAGCAGATATCATCAATCGCCAGCTTTGTCATTTCTTCCGCGCCGATATTAACCTGGGTATGGCCATTGCCACCGGGCTGAATGTGAACATTGAAGATGCTATGCCCAAACAGCACAGCAAAGAGGCGGTGGTGAGCTGATCATGAAAAACCTTTGAATAGTTTTCTGGGCTGTATTGATCTGTTCAGATGGTTATCATGTTTCGACAAGCTCAACATGACAACCATCTGAACAGATCAATACAGCTTTATTTTTTAGAACCTGGGACAACGCAGACTTTCCAGCGAGGAATTATTTTGACGGAAGCCGGTATAAGAAACAGATAATTCAAAACCTCCCCGGCCATAGCTGGAGGGTTTTAGCCTGGAGATGTTTACGTCATAGCTCAGTGAAATAGAAAAAGGGGTATAATCTAATTTGATCACCGGGATCAGGGCATCGTTCCATCTTAAAAATCCACCGGCATGAATGGTATAATTTGGGTTATCGGTCTCAGGTCCGATCTTGAGTCCATACATACCTCCCGCCACCGTTTCCTGGAATCCACCCTGCCGTGAATGATCTGCCTGTACCGTCAGGTAAGCTATTTCGCTCACCGCAAACCTTAAACCTCCTGAAAAAACCCACTTGGGATGGACCTCCACACCCGCATTCCGGTAAAAAGATCCTTTAGGCCGGTTGAAGTGATGATAAGCTGCACCCAGGAAGAAGTTATTATCCGGGTTGTCATTCATATCGGAGTTAAAACTCATACCCACACTGCCATCCAGGTAAGTGTAACGTGTATTTGCAAAGTTCTCTCCCGTAGTCCCGTTATCATACTGGCTGTTCGTGGTGATCTTGGAAGGATCAAAACTCCGTTGCACTAATCCGCCCATGAAGCCCAGGGAGAGATAACGGTTATGATCGTTGCTGAGAGATTTATGATAATTCAGTACAGGTAAAGCATGGAAGGTGGTCCAGCCGATGGTACCGGCCCTGTCAAATAACACCTGGAAGCCGGTAGTGATAAAATCATTGGCCTTGCCAACAGGCATTTTAAATTCTGCATTCAGCGAACCGGTACGGTAGGCATTGGTTACACTGTTCCACTGGTCCCGGTATACTCCCTGTATCCTGGTATCACCGGTATAGATACCGGCTAAAGAGGGGTTTCTCCAGAGGGGAGTTTCAAAGAATTGGGAGAAATGAATATCCTGGGCAAAGGAGTTTTGCCCAGCGCACAGTGTGATCAACACCCATAACACACGTTTTATTCTCTTTGTTTTCATTTTACAATACCAATGCAATATTGCCATTCAAACGGATGATCTCTCCATTTTCACAGAAGACCTCTATCTGGTATACATAAACATCCGCTTTTGGTTTTTGACCTTTATACATTCCATTCCAACCCGCGGCCACATCATTCACCTGGAATTCCCTTCTTTCAAATACCACTTCGCCCCAGCGGTTGAACACACGCATGAATTTCACCCTGTCGAGACCCCTGCCTCTTGGATAGAACACATCATTGCTGCCATCTCCATTGGGCGAGAAGGTATTGGGCACAAAAAGATTGGCATCTTTGCAAATAACAATTACTTCCACTGATCCAAGGTTGCTGCAACCATTATTATCTGTAAAATAAACCTGGTAGGTTGTATTAAACCGGGGGCCTGCATCCGGCGTGGCGCAATTGCCGCAGCTCAGGCCAGTGGATGGCGACCATATCCAACTCACCGTATTCGGAGAATAAGTGGCGGGTATGGTAACGGGGAAACCGGCCTGTACCGTTATTTGTCCGGGAAGAGTAACAGAGGGCAGGGGATGTACAATGATCGTTTGTCTTGTGGTGTCTTTGCAGCCCGTGCTGTTGGTAGCCACACTGGTTACCACAAAAGACCCGGCAGTCGTATATACCTGCTGAGGTGGGTTTTGCTGTGCGGATGTGTTACCGTTAGGAAAATTCCATTGCCAGGTTACCACAGAGGTATCGGGTTGCAGGAAGATGCCTGTATGCAGCAGGGAAGAGTTGATGCAAACAACAGTGTCGCCGGTTATATCTATCAGGGGTCGCTGAACGATCCTGATCAGCTGAGGTTTAAGAAGTGTGTCGCTGCAGCCTAATTGTGTTTGCACGATCAGTTGCACAGAATAAAGCCCGGGAGCCGTATAGTTATGTGACGGATTTTGTAAAGTGGAAGTGCCTCCGTCTCCAAACGACCAGTTATAGGATATGACCGGATCATTAAAAGTAGTGGAGTCAATGAAATTAACCGTGCCGATATCGCAGAACAAGCTGCTGTCTGCGCCGAACCTTGCATTGGCGCCGGTAACATACACGGTATCTAGTCCCTGCAGGGGTATCTGGCAGCCTGAGGGGTCTTCCATAATTACTTTGGGGAGGAAATTCCCATACGATGAATAAACATGGTTTACATTAGGTGTGGTTGTTGTTTGCGTATAGCCATCTCCAAAATCCCAGAAGTAACTGACCATTTGGCCGGGTGTGAAAGTATTAAAGGAGGCAGCTAATGGTTTACAACCTCCCAATGGCAAATAATTAACCCTTGAGCCCGCCGTATCATTTACGTAAATATTCTTGACAATAGAATCAAGGCAGCCTCCCGGGCTTGTTATTACCAGTTTAACTGGATATACACCCGGGGTGGAGAAATAGTGAACGGGGTTGGTGAGGGTGGAAACACCTTCGCCCGGGCCAAAATCCCAAAGTACAGAGCTGAAATAAGTGGAAGTATTGGTAAACTGCACTTCAAAAGGAGTGCAGGAACTGATGGAATCGGCAACAGTATAACCGGCACGGGGAAGATCCACCGTCATGTAATCAGTTTTGGTGATCGTGTCCCTGCATCCATTTGCATCCTGAACGATCAATTGAACAGTATAAAGTCCGGTGGCAGCATAGGCATGTATGGGTGTGGTGGCGGTGGAAGTATTGCCATCTCCAAAATCCCAGAAACTGGAAAATCCGGGCGGAGTGGTATAATTATAAAATACCACATTGTTACCAGGACAGGTTTGGGTAATAAACCCGGCAAATTCAGGATTGATAATGCTTGTTCTGACAACACTATCGATCCGCACCGAATCAACACAGCCGGCAGCATCGGTAATATGGAGGTTTACCGAATATGTTCCAACGCTGGTATAGGTATGAGTAAATGGCGGTCCGCTGAAATTCTGAACATTCCCGTCCCCAAAATCCCATTGCCAGTTCACGATATTATTCTGGCCGTCATTACTGCTAAGATCGTTGAAGGTAACGGTAAGTCCCGCACATCCTGTATTGTTGGTGGCGTTGAAATTGGCCAGGGGGCCATTGATGCGTATAAAGTTTGGTTTGGTGATCATATCCACACAGCCGTTGATATCCATCACGCTCAGGGTTACATTGTAAGTGCCGGATACGGTATAGTTATAGGTGGGGTTCATGCCCGTACCGGTGCCGCCATCGCCGAAAGTCCAGTTATAAGCAACGATATTAATGGCATTCAGATTGGTGGCCTGGAAAGTTATAGCGGCCTCCTTACAGGCTACCGCAATATCCGATGTGAAATCAGGGGATTCGGATAGCAACACAATCGTTCTCATAACGGTGTCAGCACAACCGCCATTGGTTACAATTAAGGTCACATTATAAGTCCCCAGTGCAGGGAATATATGTGAGGGGTTCTGCGTGGTTACTAACGGGCTGCCATCCCCGAAATTCCACTGCCAGCTTTGCGGTGCAATGGAGAGATCAGTAAAGCTGAACCGTAAACGGTTGCTGCAATCGGCCGTGGGCTGAAACCGTGCGATAGGTGGCAGTGTTTGTGTATAATTGGTCCTGATCATGGTATCCGGGCAACCGCTGTTGAAAGCGATTAAGGTTACCGTAAAGAAACCCGTATCGGTATATACATAGGCGGGATTCTGGTCAAATGCAATACCTCCGTCCCCAAAATCCCAGTTCCATTCATCTGCCGGTACAGAAAGATCCGTAAAATAAACAGGCTGACCGCCGCATACAGGAATCGGCGCTGCTGTGAAATTTGCCACAGGTTTAGTTCCTACTCTTACCGCCTGGGGAAGGAATAAAGTGTCCGTACAACCCGAGCTGGTGGTAATAATCAATCTTACATTATAAGTACCGAGTACCGTATAGGTATGTGTGGGCAAAGGCAGAGTAGATGTTCCGCCATCGCCAAAATCCCATTGGTAAGAAGTAACTGCATCCACCGCATTAATGATGGGCACAGGATTAATAGTATAGGGAATACATCCTCTTACGGGTAAGCCGGTCATCAGTATCTGCGCTCTGCGGATATCAATAAAGTCAACTTTTGTTACCGTATCCACACAACCTGAAGTGCTGGTGATGATCAGGGTGACGGTATATGCTCCGTAAGCAGTATAAGTATGTGTGGGATTTTGCAAAGTGGAAGTATTGCCATCGCCAAAATCCCATTGCCAGCCAGCTACTCCACCGGTTGACAGGTCCTGGAAATTAACAGTGAGAGAAGGTTCACATTTGGAAGTTACAGGGGCAGTAAAATCTGCCACCGGCAAAGGATTGACGGTAATGGTATGTGAGATGGAATCGATACAGGTTGAATAAGTATTATATAACCATACCGTATATACGCCTGTTGCATTATAAGCATGGGAGGTATTGATGGTGGTGGCGGTGCCCCCGTCACCAAAAGTCCAGGATGAACTGATGGGTGCCGGTGTGGAATTATTGATAAAGCTGGCTGTATCATTCAGGCAAATACTGGCGGGAGCAGTAAAGTCTGTAACAATACCGCCAATAACAATGGGGTTGCTGTATGCTGTATCCACACAGCCGGCGGTGCTGCTGGTAACCAGCATGGCTGTAAATGTTCCGCTGGTTGCATAGGGATGAACAGGATTTTGCAGGGTGGAAGTATTGCCATCTCCAAAATCCCAGAAATAGCTGAGTACCGGCGGGCCGGTGGAGGTATTGGTAAAAGTGATCGAAGCCGGAGGGGCGCAAACATTGGCAGATGAATTGGAAAACGAAGCATCCACACCCGGTGTAACTGTAATATAGTTGGGGCGGCTGACTGTTTTTACACAGCCCTTATCGTTTGTCACTTTCAGGGTTACACTGTAATTGCCGGCTGCGTTATAAGTTACCTGGGGGTTTTGTTGGTTGGAAATAACTCCATTGCCAAAATCCCAGTCCCATGATACATTGGTATTGCCTGATCCTGCCGTGGAAAGATCCGTGAATTGTACCCTTAACGGAAAGCAACCACTTAATATATTGGCAGAAAAATTCACTACAGGAGGTTCGTATACGGTAATGTACTGGTTCCTGACCAGTGTATGAGAACCATTAACATTGGTTACGGTCAGGGATACGGTATACGTGCCGGGTGTAAAATAGGTAGCGGTGGGGGTTTGCAGTGTGGAAGTATTACCATTCCCGAAATTCCAGTTCCAGGAAGTGGGCCCGCCTGTTGAAAGGTCCTGGAAATTCACCACCAGGGGGGAGCAACCTGAAAGAGGGGCCCCTGAAAATTGAGCAACAGGTACCTGGGCAAGGACCCTGTTCGTTATCAAAAGAAACAGAATTATTGCAGTTATTTTGGATGAAATACTGTTAAGGCTCGGCCTCACGTAGTAATTAGTTTAATTGTTTCCCTCAGAACTCAATGATTAGCAAAAACTATTCCTTTTAAACGTTATGAAGGATGGAAAAGTTTCTTTTGGCCAAATATTCCTGAATGGATCTGGCCGGGTTTCATGGTCTTTTGTAAAGACCGTTTCTTAAGCGTTTCGTTTAACAATAAGGGTAGGGGATCCGGGCTGTTTTTAGCAGTTGCCAGGCTGTCTATATCTTATCCAGTCGCATTACTTTGGTCTCTGAACCATTTGTTTGTGAAGCCACCACAAAAGTCCAGCTATTGTTATCAATATGCCAGCTTCCGTTGATCAGTGAAAGCGGATAAGCGGGAGCGGTAAAATTGGCCCAGGTGGTCATGGTACTGGCATTTCCATCCCAGGTGCCTGTCTTTTCCACAGACCCGTTATTGATCGCATCTACTGTTTTGTCGCGGTAATATTTGAACTTATAATTGGCAAAATCGGCAGTAATATCGTTCCCGTTCAATATAAAGCTGGTGATCTTCCATTCACCATCTGTCATCGCATCGACGACCAGGTCCTGTTTGATCTTATCTATCGTTTTTTTACAACTGCTGAAGGCCAGGGTAAGAATAGTTAGTAAGAGTATGGTTTTCTTCATATCCGGATATATTACCACACAAATTAGGTAATCTGTTCAGCTTATCCAATAGCCCGGCTATAGTATTGGTTTACAGACCGATCATATAGCCCTTTCGTCGAATTTTTTGATTTTATTTAGGGCGAAGCCTGTAATTTTAGTTTCAATTAATAAAAGCGATGATCAGGAGGCTATTAACTATTTGCATGGTTATTCTTTCAGTAAGTGCCCGGGCCCAGGAATCAAAGCCAGAGGATATTTTAACTAACTGGTCGGCCAGATCGCCCATCGAAAAAGTATACCTGCATACAGACCGGGATAATTATCTGGCTGGCGAAACGGCCTGGTTCACCGCCTATCTTTATTCCGACTATCAGCCGGATACCATCAGCACTTCATTATATGTTGATTTACTCCATGAAGTATCCGGGGTCATACACCGGAAAGTATTACCCGTTTTCCTGGGTGTTACCACCGGTCAGCTGGAGTTACCTGATTCATTGGTAACCGGTAGCTATGTGATACGCGGATACACCCCCACGATGCTGAACCAGGATGCACAGTTCATTTTTAAGCGCAGCATTTTTGTATTTGGAAAAAAGAATGTAGCAGCGGCTCCCAAAGAAAAATTGATCCGGATGGAGTTTTTCCCGGAAGGGGGAAACCTGGTAACCGGTCTTTTGAATACGTTCGCTTTTAAAGCGACCAACGAAAACGGGATGCCGGTGGATATCAAAGGAAGCCTGAAGAATGAGAAGAACGAAATACTCGCCACGTTCAACTCCTATCATGATGGAATGGGTATGTTTGAATTAACCCCTGGGGCCGGGGAGAAATATTATGTGGTACTGGATGGAGATCTCTCTGCTACAAAATATTATCTGCCCGCTTCAACAGATAAGGGAATTGCAGTAACAGTGATGCCCCATCCGCAGGGAAATTTCTTTGAAATAAAACAGAATGATAAGGATCCTGATCTTGTTGCTGCATATATGATCGGCCAGATGCAGCATCATGTGGTCTTTCGGCAGAATTTCAGTGCCGGTAAAGCGGAAGTGCAGGGGGTCATCAATACGCTGGGGCTGATGTCAGGGATACTGCAGATCACTTTTTTTAATAAGAAAGGCATGCCGCTGGCAGAGAGATTATGTTTTGTGGATAATAAGGAATACAGGCAGCCGGCTGAGATCATTGCTGATTCTATCGATTTCTCCAAAAAAGCCCGGAACAGGTTCAGTATTTCCCTGAAAGACACCATACAGGGCAGCTTGTCTGTTTCCGTTACAGATCCTGTATACAGCCTGTTGGAAACAAGAGAGGATCATATGATATCCCATTTCCTGTTATCTTCTGATCTCAGGGGTTACATTCATCACCCCGCCTATTATTTTTCTGCCGATAATGATTCTGTAAAAACAGCGCTGGACCTGGTGATGATGACGAATGGCTGGAGGAGATTCAGGTGGACAGACCTGGTATCCAAATCCGCAGCACCACTTTCCAATTATAAGGATGGTGCATATATCACATTAAAGGGAAGGGTAAATATAAGAGATACCAAAAAGCCGTTTGCGGAAAAAGAGTTGTTGTTGCTGATGATTGCAGCCGATTCCTCCCGGAGCATGCAGATGGTCCGCACCAATAAAGAGGGAGAGTTTAAACTGGATTCACTGGTGTTTTATGGTAACACCCGCATCATGATCAGCGATATCCGGGGAAAAAAGAACCAGTATATTGATGTTCTGCTTTCTTCCGATTCACTGAACAGGGCCTTTGTGCTGCCGGTGACTGATGCCGGCTCCTCTCACCCCCGAAATAGTGAAGTAATAGCTGCCAAAACAAAGGCCTGGGAAATGGATTATGATGATATCGCAAAAGCCAGTGGTTTGATGCTGGATGCTGTGGTGGTGAAGATAAAAAGGAAGAGCCCGGTACAGGAGCTGGAAGAAAAATATGCCAGCGGTTTGTTCTCGGGAATGTCGGAAAGAACGATCGACCTGGTGAATACCGAAGAAGTGGTCTATCATAATAACATTTTTGATTACCTGCAATTAAAAGTACCCGGACTGACCATTGCCAATGAAGGGTTGGATTATAGTATCTATTACCGGCAAACTGCTTCTGCCAGTTCCATGGGACTTATACCGATGACTTTATACCTGAATGAGATAGAAACCGATGCATCCTTTATCTCCACCATTCCGGCCAGCCAGATCGCGATGGTGAAGATCTATAGTAGTTTTGCCGGTGCAGTGGGCAATGCGCCGGGTGGTGTGCTGGCTGTTTATACCAAGAAGGGGTCTGATATGGAGGATGTAACCAGTTCCGCAGCCGACCTGCTGAGGTATCGCGGTTATAGCCTGGTGAAGGAATTTTATGCGCCCGATTATAAAGTGGATAAAGCAGCTGCAGGCAAAACAGATCACCGTATTACGCTTGATTGGAGACCCAACATATTCGTGAATAATGTGAACCCTAAAATACCTGTTACATTTTATAATAACGATCGTACGAAAAGCTACCGGGTCATCGTGGAAGGCATGACTATCTCCGGTAAACTGATCTATGCAGAAAAAATAATTGCCCCTGTTCAAAAGGCATTTTAACAAAAACTTGTTGTGTAGTCCCGGCTTTTATCTTTTTATTTTTAATGCAAGAAATTAATTTCATTGCAGTATACCACAAACCTTGATTATGAAAAAAATCCTACTTATCGCAGGGGCGGTCTTTTTTTTACAAACCCTTTCATCCGCGCAGCAACCCGCAGAATTATTAAATGAGTGGGCCTCCCGCTCTCCCATCGAAAAAACTTACCTGCACCTGGACCGGGATAATTACTTTGCAGGAGAAACGGTATGGTTCAAAGCTTATTTGTATGCAGATTTTTACCCCGATACCATTAGCACCACTTTACTGGTGGAGTTGACAAACAACGCAGCCACTGTCATTGCCAAAAAGGTGTTGCCCGTAATATATGGTAATACCAGGGGGCAGTTCGAATTACCGGATACTTTGCCAGGCGGGAATTATTTTATCAGGGCCTGGTCGCCTACTATGCTGAACCATGGTGATGAGTTTCTCTTTGAAAGAAGCGTTTATGTGCACGGGAAAAAGAATATTGCAGTACAAAACGACAAATTGAATGCTGTTCGCATGGAGTTCTTTCCGGAGAGTGGAAATTTTGTAGCAGAACTCCCGAATACAATTGCTTTTAAGATATCGGCAGAGAATGGACAGCCGTTGAATGCGACGGGCGTGGTAAGAAATGAAAAGGGTGACAGTATCGCGGAGATCACTTGTTATCACGATGGTATGGGAATGTTTGATGTGAAGCCCCAGGCTGGTATGAAATATTATGTGGTGCTGCATAATGACCCCGGCCATCAGAAATTTTATCTGCCTGCTGTTTCTGCCACCGGGCTTGTTTTAAGGATGATGTCGAACCCGCAGGGTAAGTATTTTGAAATTTATCAAAAACCTGCAGACGCATCCCGGCAGGCCGCATATATGATCGGGCAGATGCAGCACAGAGTGGTATTTAAAATGGACCTTAACCCGGGTAAAACAGATATCAATGGCTTTATTAATACATCGGCCCTCCGTTCGGGAATTTTACAAGCCACTGTTTTTACCAGGGATGATATGCCGCTGGCAGAACGATTGTGTTTTATTGATAATAAAGAATATATACAGCCCGCAGCATTGCTGACAGACACAGTTGATTTTTCAGCAAAAGGCAGGAATCATTTTACTCTTTCATTTCCGGATACGATCGGCGGTACCTTTTCCGTATCGGTTACAGACCCTGATTATGCTGTTGAATCTATGCGAAAAGAAACCATGGTTTCAAAATTATTACTGACGAGTGACCTGAGAGGGTATGTACATGACCCGCAATATTATTTTACTGCCAGCAGCGATTCTGCTGCCTATGCGCTGGACCTGGTCATGATGATCAATGGCTGGAGAAGATTTAAGTGGGCCGGGTTGCCCCAGTTAGCAAAAGCGCCGTTACGGTATGCTGATCCGGGCTATATTAATATTTCAGGCAAAGTAAATATCCGCGAAACAAAAAAACCATTGCCCAACAAGGAGTTATTTGTTTTTCGTTCATCTAAAGAGGATTCATTAAATGTAAGTGTGGAGTTTATGCAAACAGATGGGCAGGGACGATTTCGAATGGATTCCATGATATTTTTTGGCACCACCCGTTTCTATATAAGCGATGTGCAGGGCAAAAAGAATAAATGGCTCGACATTTACCCGGACGAAGACTCCATCATCACTACGTATGCCATGGCGCCTATGAGTATGGATCGTTTCCGGTTTTTGTTGCAGTCATCCGCCGAAGCGAATACCCGTTTCAGTATGGCTTACGATGATATACTCAAAGCCAACGGAACGATGCTGGAAGAAGTAACTATTAAAGTAAGAAAGAAAACGCCGGTGCAGGAACTGGAAGAACGATATGCCAGCGGGTTATTTGCGGGTCTGACCGAGAAAACGATCGACCTGGTGAATACAAAGGAAAAAATATTCCAGAATAACATTTTTGATTATATACAGGGCCGTGTACCGGGTATTCAGGTTATGCGCAGAGGATTGGATTATACTTTGTATTACCGCCAACGGATGTCACTGATGGGTGGGGCCATTCCTATGATGCTTTACCTGAATGAAATGCAGTCGGATGCGCGGATCATAGCCACGATCCCCGCGAACCAGGTGGCGATGATCAAAGTGTATAGTTCTTTTGTAGGTGCTGAAGGAAATGGGGTGGGCGGTGTGCTGGCGGTTTATACCAAGCAGGGCGCTGATCTTTCCAGCGAGCTCACTACGTCGGCTGATATATTCCAGTATAAAGGTTATTCTGTGATCAGGGAGTTTTATGCACCCGATTATTCAGTAAAACCGGCCAACAACCTGCCTGCAGGCATAAAAGATCATCGTATCACTTTGCATTGGTGGCCTGATATAATAGTGGATGGTTCTGATACCAAAGTACCGCTGGTGTTTTATAATAATGAACGGACAAAAAGTTTCAAAGTGATTGTGGAGGGAATGACCGCTGATGGCAGGATGGTGTTTATTGAAAAACTGATCACACCGGATAAAAAATCGTTTTGATGTGACTGTGATTGCTGCCTCGTTAATAAAAAACCCGTCCCTTATTTCCGGGACGGGTTTTTTATTAATGACTCATTATTTTTATTTTGGAAAATTTTCGTGGGCCCTTACTTCGTTCATCTGTTGTGTGTGCCTGTTGCTATGGGCTGCGATGAACAGATAGAGTTGATAACAATCAATCCATCCCACCGGCATCTGTACCACATGATTACGTAAATCCTCAGTTGAGGATTTCATGTACTTGATATGGTTTGTGCGGCTGGTTTTAAAATCAGCTATTGCCTCATCCAATGATTTGAAACTGGTATTTTTCGGCTGGATAGGTTCCGGGGCTTTAAACTTTTTTTCCCGGCTTTCCACCATCTTCACCACCTGGTCGTCTGTTACTTTTATATCAGACCTTTTTTCCGGGTTAGCAGGGGCTTTCATGGCCGCTTCAAAAGCCGACCACAATAATTTTTCAGCTGCGGCAATATGGTACATACATTCGGTGACCGACCAGGTTTCAGGGGTGGCTTTAAAATTCAATTGTGCTTCTGTGAGTCCTTTGGTGGCCTTCAGCGCATCCTTGTAAGTGTCCTTCATGAGGCCCACAGCATATTTTCTTTCTGTTTTAGAAACTGAATTGTCGTTGATGGTACCTGCAAGACCGGTAATTACCAGCAGTGTCAGCAGGTAAATGCCCGTTTTTCTTTTTAGCATGGCAAGTTCTTTCGGTTACTGAATAGGGTGATGGTCGTCAGAGGGGTGGGATACCAAGAAAAGGTACAAAAGTTTTTCATAATATGATTACGGATTTTGCACAGCTTATCACCTTATTATTTAAGCGGACGTTTTTTTACCATTCCGCCCCGGGTGTCTTTTATACTTTGCATGACAATAAATGCGTTAGGGTCAATTTTTTCCACTTCGCCGGTCAGCCGGCTGATCTCAAGCCTGGTGATCACCGTGAAAATAATATCGGTAGGATCATACTTTTCCCCCGACTTTCCATATCCTCTTTTACCAGAGTAGATCGTCAGTCCTCTTCTCATTTTTTCCTTGATCATCCGGGCTATTTCAAAACTATGAGGTGAGATGATCGTAACACCGGTAAACTCCTCAATGCCTTCCAGGATAAAATCAACCGTTTTCGAGGCGGCAAGATAAGTAAGAATAGAATATAATGCCACTTCCATCGATAACAGGTAAGCGGCAGCGGAGAAAATAAGGATATTGAACAACAGAATAAAATCACCCACCGAAATGCTTCTTTTTTTGCTGAGGGCAATGGCCAGTATCTCTGTACCATCTATTACCGCCCCGCCCCGGATGGTGAGGCCGATACCGGCCCCTAAAAAAAAACCACCAAATACGGCAGCCAGTAATTTATCTTTTGTAACCGGGTCAAAATGTACGGCAGCCACTACCAGGGCCAGTAAGGAAATAGCGATAATGCTTTTGAGTGCAAACATGCCATTGATCTGTTTCCAGCCAATCAGGATAAATGGAATATTAATTACCACCAGCAACAGGGCAAACGGGATTTTTGTTTCTGCGCTGGTCAGCAGTGATATACCTGTTACACCTCCATCAATAAAACCGGTGGGGATCACAAAACCTTCCAGGCCGAATGCGGCAGAAATAACGCCTAAGACAATGAATAAAATGTTACGGAAATTATGCCATGCCGAACGGCGGGCCACCAGGGTGCCTTTGGCCATTTCATACCGGGTCAGGGGGGCATCTTTTTTTTTACCCAATGCCCGCTTCACTTCGTTTTTGATCAGGTCGTTGAATTGCGGATTTAACGCCATGTTCAAATATAATCAAATCAGTTATCCGGTCAGCCGGAAAGCGTTAAATACTTAACTTTCCGATATGAAAATCAATGACGTTATCCTTCTCCTTGAATCCATTGCGCACCCCTCTTTGCAGGAACCGTATGACAATGCAGGATTACTAACGGGGAGCAGTATGTGGGAATGCAGCGGTATCATTTGTTCGCTGGATGCCACAGAAGAAGTGGTGGAGGAAGCCATTCAAAAAAAATGTAATCTTATTGTGGCGCATCACCCCATCCTATTTAGCGGATTAAAAAAGATCAATGGGAAAAATTATGTGGAAAGAACTATCATCAAAGCGATCAAGCAGGATATTGCCATCTATGCTATTCATACCAATCTCGATAATGTGCTCGAAGGGGTCAATGGAAAAATGGCGGCAAAACTGGGTTTGCAGAACTGTTCCATACTGGCGGAAAAAGAGGGTACGCTGAAAAAACTGTTCACTTTTGCACCTCTTGAAAAGGCTGCGGCAGTACGCGATGCCATTTTTGCGGCTGGTGGCGGACATATCGGAAACTATAGCGAATGCAGTTTTAATACAGAGGGTACCGGAACATTTACAGCAGGTGAAGGCGCCGATCCCTATGTGGGCAAACAGGGAAAGCGGCATGAGGAAAAAGAACTGAAGGTGGAAGTGATATTCCCATCCTTTCTTGAAAACAAAATAATAACTGCTTTAAAGTCAGCACACCCTTATGAAGAGGTGGCCTATGATGTGGTACTGCTGACCAACAAACATCAACAGATAGGTTCGGGACTAATAGGGGAGCTGCCTGCCGCCATCAGCGAAAAGGACTTACTTGCCCGCATCAGGGAGGTTTTCGGGTGCCCGGTAGTTCGCCATACTGCACTGGCAGGCCGCCCTGTTAAAAAAATAGCACTTTGCGGTGGTGCAGGTAATTTTCTAATTTCCAAGGCTTTAGCAGCCGGTGCGGAGGCCTATATAACGGCTGATTTGAAATACCACGAATTCTTCGATGCGGAAGACAAGCTCCTCTTGCTGGATATCGGCCATTATGAAAGCGAGCAGTTTACAATCGACCTGCTGCACGGGGTTTTAGCCGAAAAATTTCCTACCTTTGCCGTCCTTAAAACAGGGGTAAAAACCAACCCGGTACATTACTTCTGAGCCTTTAAAAACTAAATATTAAAATGGCACAAGTCAAAGAATTCTCTGTAGAAGAAAAATTGATTTCCTTAGTAACACTTCAGAAAACTGAAAGCAAACTGGACGAGATCCGCATCCTGAAAGGGGAATTGCCGATGGAAGTGGCTGACCTGGAAGATGAGATCCAGGGCCTGCATTCCCGCCAGACCCGTATTGAAGAGGAGATCAATGGCGTGACTGATTTTATCGAGCAGCGTAAGAACGCTATCAAAGAAGCCGAAGCGCTGGTGAAGAAGTACGAGAAGCAGAGCAGCAACGTAAAGAACAACCGGGAGTTCGAAGCGATTAACAAAGAGATCGAGATGCAGCAGCTGGAAGTAAAACTGGCGGAGAAGCATATCAAAGATGCTACAGAGGAAATAGCTGAAAAAGCGGTATTGCTTGAAAAAGCCAAAAAGAATATTGCAGGCAAAGAAGGTGTGCTGGCCACCAAAAAAGGTGAACTCGAAAAGATCATCGCTGCCAATGAAAAAGAAGAAAAGCATTTCAATAAACTGGCGGCTGAAGCCCGGCAACATGTGGACAACCGTCTCCTGACCAGTTACGATAAGATACGTAACAGCTATCGCAACGGGCTGGCCGTGGTACCTGTTGAAAGAGATGCTTGTGGCGGCTGCTTCAATGCTATCCCCCCTCAAAAGCAAAGCGAGATCAAGCAACACAAAAAGATCATGATCTGTGAGAACTGCGGACGCATCCTGGTGGATGAAGACCTGAATAACAAAGTAGAAATACAATAAAACATCCTGGTCTGTTACACAGACTTTTATTTCCCCTGCAGCACCTGCTGCAGGGGTTTTTTATTTTATGCCATTGAAGAATTACAATTAATTTGCGCATACAATGCTGCAACAGCTATCCATACAGAATTATGCGATCATTGAGGAGCTGGAGATCAGTTTCCGGGAAAAAATGAATATCATAACCGGAGAAACAGGGGCCGGTAAATCGATTATTGTGGGAGCCATGGGCCTTATCCTGGGAGACCGGGCCGATTCTTCTGTACTGGTGAACAAGGAAAAAAAATGCGTGGTGGAGGGAACATTTAATGTAAAAACTAAAAAAGAGATCAGGGAATATTTGCTGGAGCAGGATATGGATGCGGATGATGAACTGGTGGTAAGAAGGGAGATTGGCGTAAATGGAAAATCGAGGGCGTTTATCAATGATACACCTGTTACGCTGGCACAATTAACTGAATTGAGCAGGCTGCTTGTCGATCTGCACCAGCAGTTTGATACACTGGAAATAGGGGAATCAGGGTTTCAGCGCAATGTGCTGGATGCGCTGGCCGGCCATGCCTCCGTTATAGAAAACTACCAGGGTGTTTTCTTCGGCTGGCAGCAGTCAAAAAATGAATGGGAGCAGCTGAAGGAGCAAAAAGCACAATTTGATAAAGAGGCCGATTACAACCAGTTTCAGTTCAATGAACTGGACGAAGCTTCATTCAGGGAGAATGAGCTGGAAGATATTGATGCGGAGCTGAAAATGCTTACTCATGCAGAAGGCATCAAAAGTGCGTTAGGGAAAGTATATTTTGAACTGGAGGAAAGTGAAACACCGCTGGTACAGCAGTTGAAATCATTGTTGAACCAGTTGCATCCCTATTCTTCTTATCATCCCGATCTGGACTCGCTGATCGGAAGGTTACAATCCGCACAAATTGAGTTACTGGATATAGCCGGTGATGTGGAACGTATCAGCAGTCATATTCATCATGACCCGGAACGTATGGAACAATTAAATGAAAGATTATCGCTGGGGTATAAGCTGCAAAAAAAACACGGTGTTCAATCAACCCATGAATTGCTGACCATCCATCGCCAGTTGGAAGAAAAATTACAGGCTGTTCTGAATATAGATGAAGCCATCCGGCAAAAAGAAAAGGAATGTGATGGTCATTTTGCCAGGGCGATGGAACTGGCATCGAAGATCGCGGAAGGCCGTCGCAGGCAGGTAAAACCTTTGGAAGATAAGGTTGGGAAATTGCTGAAGCAGGTGGGTATGCCCAATGCGCAATTAAAGGTGGAATTGAATCCGGCGCCATTGAACGCATTTGGTGCTGACCAGGTTGATTTTTTATTTGATGCAAACAAAAGCGGAGTATTTCAACCGGTCCGTAAAGTGGCGAGCGGTGGTGAGCTAAGCCGCCTGATGCTTTGTATTAAATCGTTGGTAGCACAATCTATGGATCTTCCCACACTTATTTTTGATGAGATCGATACTGGCATTTCCGGGGAAGCAGCGAGGCAGGTGGGGATCATCATGAAAGGACTGGCTGCACGGCGCCAGGTAATCTGTATCACGCATCAGCCTCAAATTGCGGGCAAAGCAGATGCACACTTCTTTGTGTTCAAACAGATCGTCAATAACTCCGTCAAAACAGGTATCCGTGAACTGAATACGGAAGAGCGGATTACTACTATCGCAAAAATGCTTAGTGGGGAAAAACCCACCCCAGCAGCCCTTGAAAATGCGAGAGAAATGGTGATGAACTGAGTTATTCACTCGTTTTCAACCGGGAATTTTACAGCTCAATCTGCACGGTTTCGCACGTATCGATACCCCTGTTGATGCTGCAACTGCTTAGGAAATACGCTCAGCCGGCATATTCTGCACAGTTATTGTAAAGGGTATGCTGTATCTTGATTGACATAATCCGTGACCTAAATCCAACTTTATGAAAAAGCCTTCCATGAACTGCCCCGGAGTAAAGCTGATCATTTTTTTGCTATTGCTGATCTTGCATACATCATTACCTGCGCAGATACAGTGGTATCAAAACCAGGACGGCAATAATCAGCCCAATGGCACCTATGCTACTTCCGTCAGGAGTTTTAGTTCATCATCTTTTATTGCCTGCTACCTCTGGTCTATCGATAATGATCAGTTTACCTGGAAGATCTCCAAAACAAGTATGAATGGACAGGAGCAACGTTGTTTTTTTATAACAGGAACCACCGCATTAACTGAAGTAAGGGCGGGTGTGAACAATACATTGTATGTGCTGGTCCGCAATTTCCCGCTTGGCCAGAACCCGGAATGTATCCTCTATAAGCTGAACAATCAACTGGAGATACAGTCGCAGCGCAGCATCAGTTTTGGTCCGGATTTTTCTATTGTGAACCTGAATGCATTTGAGGTGGACCGGAATAATAATATTTACCTGGCCGGTGATGGTCAATACCCTGATGGTCCCGGCTTCAGCCCGGCTTCTTTTATCATGAAGACAGACAAGAACCTGGTGACCAAATGGAAGAAGATGGATTCCACGCAGACCTCTTATTCGCAGGTACATGTGCGGGATAACGGAATGGTGGTGCTGGTGGAAGATTTTTATACTTTTTTCCCGGATATCCGGATCACCAGAATAACAGCTAACGGTGTGGCATCACCGAAAAAGACTATTTCTTTGGACCCGGGACGTCTGAGTTTCCGTTCGGTACTGGACAATGAAGACAACCTGTTATTATATGGTGATAAATCGACCGGGCCCACCACGCAAGCGATGTACCTCTGTAAGCTGGCCAGGGCCAATGACGCGATGCTGTATAATAAGACTTTGTTTACTTCGGAGGGTACCGAATTCAAGGACCTGAAAGTGGACAAGTACGGAAATATCTTCAGCCTGGTTACACAACATGCAGGAAGCCCTAACCAGTTGTGCAGGATCAGCCGCATCAACACCTATGGCGGATATGTGGTATGGAATAAATCGATCACCTACCAGCAGGACAGCTGTATCTTAACGAGGCTGGTGGTGAATAATGATAACCGTTTTTATGCAATAGGTGAAAAAAGATGCCAGGCCTGGTTCTCTGGTGGTTTTGCCCTGCGTATGAAAAAGACAGGGCAACTGGATGCCCGCTTTCCGGCGCCCGACAGTACTTCCTATCTCCGTACCCACTCGCTGATGGATGGTATCATTGATAACAACGATCAGCTGATCGCTGTGGGTAATACAAACGACTTTGATACGCTGACGTACTCAAGTACTTATTACCGTGCATTTGCCACACGGTTCAGGAATAACCACGGGCATAATAATGGATGCGATGACCATGGTAAGAACGGTGCTGAACAAACTATGGCAGCCACTTCACGGGGTGAAGCGATGGCATCGGCATCTGAAGAAGGGCTCACCCCCTCGCTTTCTTTATATCCCAACCCGGTGCAGGGGCAGTTGAATGTAACCGGTATTGATGCAGCGAAGTATGACTGGGTGGCCGTATATAATATGCAGGGTAAGCTGATCATGCGGCAGTCTGTTAACAGCAGCAGTGCCCGTATGGACGTAAGCCATTTGGCGAACGGGACCTACCTGGTATCTCTTCGTTCATCGGCCAGCGGGTTGGAACGTAACCTGAAATTTGTGATAAGGAAATAGTCCTTTGTTGTTGATATAAACAAAAAAGAGAGCCTGATGCTCTCTTTTTTTATGTACGATATTTACAAACTCATTATCGCTGGTTAAATGGATCGTATGAACCCGGGTAACCTTTTAGATCAAGTTCCAGTCTTGTGCTTCCATTATCAGCTTCTGCCCCTACTGTAAAGGCCCCCCATGCTTTTATTTTCAATTCAGCAATACCGTTCAATACAATGATCACGGGATTAGCATTCAGGAAAGTGGGGTGGAGGTGAAATACAACGATCCCCTTTAAAGGATGTTTCCTGGTATCAGTACTTTCTACCCGCAGGATGATCTCTGCCCATTCGCTGCCTGTGATGCGGCTGATGGCTGCCGTTATTTTCCTGTTATTATTTTCTGTAAACCCTCCCCATTTCCCTTTCTGCGGATCAAGTGCTCCTGTGCTTTCAACCAGTCTTTCCTTTTCTTCCATGAAATTTTTTATGGCCGCTTCTGTTTCGGTTCTGCCACCTTGCGGAACAACAGGAGTTTGGGCAGCCAGGCTTTGGGCTTCATTGATGGCTTTAGCCACTTCATAAAATTCTGCTGTGACCCCGTCTTTTCCGAAATTGAAATTCTTGATCCGGGGTAAAATGGCCAGGATAATGAACACGCCAAATAACAGAAGGAAGTAGTTGAAAACAGTGCTGAGTTTTTTATTCATACTTTCCTCGGGATCCGGTTGGCTGACTTCCACTGGCTTTTGCATGACCGTTGTGTCAATAACCACTTTTTTCCCGGTTGCTTTTATAATGCTGTCAATTTTGATGGAAGTAGTGGTAGTAATGGTGGGTTGTGGCGTTGCTTTCTTTTCAGCCGGATTTTTTAAAAAAATATACCAGGCACATAAAGCAAATAACAGGATGGCCATTAAAAATGACAAAACGGTTATCCAGCTGTATTTATTGGGAACGTTGTCGCTTGGAGGTTGATCAGGCATAGTAGTTCAGTTTAATGATAAACAAATTGGTGTTTCATCTGAGGTGAAAACTCATTCTTCCTGTTTGCTCAAACTCTATTTGAATAGTATGGGCCGGGTTTTGTTCCTGGTGTTTTTTGGCATCCTCAACCGCATCGGCTTTCACGTCTCTCCATCTTCCCCTATAATCACCATCCTCGCAAACGGCCCTCCATCTCTGGGCTCTTGTTTCATTCAGCATTTTTGTTTTTGGCATAAAGTTGTATTTAAGTGTTAAAAGAATTTCAATGGCAGGCCAAACCGGATACCCACTTCATTTCTTTCCAGGGCAGATTTATCCAGGTTTTTTGCATTTCCGAGGTCTTTCAGGGTGAGGTATAATTCTGCATTGATCAGCGCTTTTTCCTTTTCATCTTTTTTATCCTTGAAAGAATACATAAATCCGATGCCGATATTATACAAAGGTTCTGATTTGGACATAAATACTGCATCCGGGTAAAAATGAAAAGCACAGAGGTTGTCTTTAAAGAGAAATTTATAATAATCAATGTGCAGGCGTACGCCTAACAGCTCTTTGGCATAAGTGCCCTGGTAGGCAAAATACTTTTTGGTGGTTGTTCTTGAACTGGGGGCGGGACTGAACTCATTTGTTTCAGTGATCTCCAGTCTTTTCAGCTGGTCTTTATTATCATTGAGGAAGCCGTCTGCGCCGAACTGCAGATAATGTGATTCACCGGGCTGATTGCTCCATTTCATTTTATTCCATTCAAGTACAATATAATGAGCTGTGTAATTTTCTTTTGTGATCTGTTTATCAGCTGGCACGGCAGGGTCGATACGGGAAAATGTCTTATTGGCAACTTTGTAACCAACAGACCACCAGTTCATCGAGTAACCGGTGATATTGATGTCCAGTTCTGCTGCTTTCCTTTCTTTTGCATATTGTTTTTTTATTTCGGCAAACCGGGCCAATGTATCTGTATATTCCCGCAGAATTATAATTTTAAGAGAGTCTATTTTTACATCGATTTCTCCGGGGGATAGAGCAATACCGGGTGGGGGATTATCTTTTTTTGCTGTATAGTCTTCCAGCAGGGCGGCAAGGTATTTTCGTTTATTAGAGAAAAGGGATTTGCTGATCTTAAAAACAGAATCAATTCTTTTTAATGCCATATCTCTTTTCAGCACTTCACATTCATAGGTCCGCAGCTTCCTGTTTTTTTCCGGCAGCCAGCTGAATTTTACTTCCAGGCTGATATTGGAGTTGATCTTTGAATTATTGAAGATCGCATAGGTGCTACCATCAATCGAGCCTGTTGCGTTGAGATTGAGTACCCTCATTTTGGAAAAAATCTTCGATGCATTGAACGTAACCTGGCCTTCTTTGATATCCAGGCCGGCAAAATTGCCAGGTTTTGTTTTGGAATCTCCGTTCACCAGTTTTGAATACTGGTTTTCAATAAGACGGGTGAAGGTTAAACTGTCCAGGGAGATATCCTTACCGGCAGTTGTGTTAAAGTCGCATTGGGAAAAGGAAGCTACTGATAAAAGGGTCAGCAGGACCAGGAATGATAATTTCATACAGTTGGTTTTGGCAATGACAGGTTTCATTACAGACGGTGTAAAAATCTGACTAATTATTCCGCTATCCAGCGTTATTTCACTTTTTCGGATACCGTTTTTTCACGGGGGGAGAAATGCAGCAGTAATAAGAACATAACAAGTTTACAGTTTGTCCAAAAGCCGCACAATACTCTTTTTATGGTATTTTAAAAACAAAACCCCGCCGGAAGGGCGGGGCTCTTAATGCTCCGGGAATTTGCCTAGTTGCAGATAAGGCTTAAAAACATCTGCCGCATAAATATGCAGCGCGGCATTTCACCGAAGATTCTTAGCTGCAATTTGACCCT
>CAZSGD010000002.1:0-130826 GCA_964606155.1 uncultured Chitinophaga sp.
TTAAAGAAGCCCCCTCCAGCTCCCCCTTTAGGGGAGCGCAGAGAAATTATCTTACTTACACCCAACAACCCGCTTTTTTGCCACAGCCCCGGCCCCCCACCAACTCCCCCCGAAAGGGGAAGGGTTAGCAGCATTTCGTTCAGAGGCCTGTAGCTCTGCTCGTAGCCTCCACTTATCCAAAAAGACCCTTTCAGTTTTATATCCACATAAGAACGCAATCCCACTCCCTGGTGCGTTACCTTAATATGATCCCATCCCCGGCCCCAACCGAGTTTGTAGGAGGCACCAAGCCCTATGACCGATTTATCACTGATCTTGTACCCTACAGAAAGTCCGGCATCGCTGGTAACAGGGAAGAAACCCGTTGCTCTTTGCGTTTGAAAGTTGGCCGAATACTCCAGCCTTTGTTTGAATGTTTTTGATTTTTGACTATTGGGTTTAAAATCGGGTAGCTCCGCATCGTTATTATCGCCGCCTGCTTTTATCACTTTATCTTTCAAGTCCCGTAGTTGTGATTGCGCCTCCTGCACATTCTGCTGAAACTGCGCCTGTGCATTGGGTCCGCCTGCTGCTATTTGTTGTTGTATTAAGCTATTTACCTGCGCCCTGGTCTGCAATCCAGAAAGAGCCCCCTCCTGACCTCCCCCAAAAGGGGAGGAATCGGTGAGGCCAAACATTGCCGCCAGCATACTGTTCTTTCGGAGAAATTCATTAAAAGCAGGAATTTTCTGCAAAAGCTTCAGTGCCGTCTCTTCTGCTTTCTTCGGATCACTGAAAATCTCTTTGTAGTTACGCAGCGTTTCAGCATAGTAATACGCTTCCTTATTTATCTTTTGCAGGTATTTGCTTTTGCCCAGGGGCTTTACAGCCTGCTCTAATAATTCCCTTTTTCTTTCTTTAATAAATTGCTGCACTTCTTCTGTTTTCTTCAACTGCTCGTTCAGCATGGCGGTCTTATCTTTTGCATCTTTTAGCGGGTTTAGCAGACTGCTGTCCAGCAGTGCCCTCTTTTCATCCAGGTATTTTACAGTAGTGGTTAGCCTATCCCTGTATTCATCATAGCGGGCCCGCTGATCGTCCGCTATCTGCACCCTTTCTTTGTATTTATTTAATACATCCGAAAAAGTAAGCTGACCGTTAGCAAATAGCTGCTGCGCTGTTTCCGGGCTGGTTTTTTCCAGTATTGTTTTGATCTTTCCCTCCCACCTTGCCAGTTTCATTAATGCCTTTTCCGTTTTGTCAGTAATGCGTTCATAATATTTCTCTGTCTTTTCAGTAACCTGGCCAATGAATTTTTTTGATGCAACAGAAGTTATTGATAGCAATGAATCATTCCCCCGCTGACCAACCAGCGATGAAGCGAAACCGGTGAATAAGGCCAGGAATACAATCTTATAGTTTACTCTTCCATTCATTTTTTCAATTCTTACTGGCTGACAGACAAAGCCCTGCCCCGCCTGTTGATAACAGACATTTACAGCTTAATACGAATTACTCGAATTTGCCTTAAGGTAAGTAGTAGTGGGGAGTGTGTATGATCGAAATGTTGATACTGGCTCAATAACGAGCTCTATATCTACAGGCTGAGGTAATAACTATTGTAAAGATAATTTGAAAAAATACTTCCATCTCTTGACATATGTCAAGAAGTTATATCAAATTTTTCCTTTTTGTCTGCCCGTGATATTTAGTTCGTACCCGGCTAAGCGTTTCCTCACTCATTCCCAAATAAGAAGCAATATGCTTCAACGGCACCCGCCGCAGCAATGAAGGATGATTCTCAAAAAAATATATATACTTCTCCATAGCTGTACGCAATCGCAAAATCCCGGCCTTGAGTTCCGAATGATAAAACGAATACTCCAGGTGCTTCCTCACCATATTGTTTACCACCGGGAACACTCCGCATAGCTCTTCAATATCCGGCTTGCTGAAATAAATAGTATCGCAATCCTCCATAGCCACAATACATTCCGCTGCCGGCCCCTGGGTATAATAGCTTATCCAGGATGTAATGACAAACCCTTCTTCCATCAGCCTCGATGTAATTTCTTTATCCCCTGCTTCATAATATGACCTCGCCAACCCCCTTACCAGGAAATAAGCACCCGTACACACCTGCCCCCTCTTAAGTACGGAATCTCCTTCGCGAAAATTAAATGCCTGCGCTTTCTCCTCAATATTTTTGATCACTCCTGGCGGAAGCGAATCAGGGTAAATAAGTTTTCCAAAATAATTGGCTAACCTTTGTATCATAGGGTACAGTCAACATTTATACCTGTATTACAAAACCTTAAATAATGCAACATCACGTAGCCGCATTAATACGAAAAACAGGAACAGTAAAATATGTATCGTGGTCTTTACGAGTACTACAGCCGTCTTGCAGGAAACAGTAGTTATAGAGATTTGATGACGTAAGTTCACTAAGCATCTTATCCAAATTAATTGGATGCGAAAATAAATCTGAATTCACGAACGATCAGTAATGAAATTTTGGTATTTTATAAAAAAAGCAAGCTTGCGTCCACCATTATTGGGGGAATTAAACCCCTAAAGATTGGGGTAATACACTAATTTATGGGTATGGTGGTAGATATTATTTGTGCGTCCTTACATAAAACAGTTGAAACCCTACCAATCCTTCGGCTGCCCCCCTGTTTTTGATTTTTCTTTTTGCAATCGTTGCTGCACTTCTTTTTCTTTTTGCTCCAGCAGCTTCAATCTTTGTTCCGCTTCCTTTGGACTTAATTTTGACTGCGGTTGTTTGTTTTGCTGCTGCTGATTCTGTTTTTTCTTGTTCTCTTTCTTATCTTCTTTTTTTGGCGGGTTTTTCTTTTTCAATTCCAGCAAGGCCTTTTGCAGATTTTCCCTGGCATCCTTATCGGCCGGGTTCTGACGGAGCGCATTTTTATACGCTTCGATACTCTCTTCGAGCCTCTTCTGTTTGCTCAGCATCACACCATTATTATAATATGATTTGGAGCGAAGTTCTGGCTCACCGGCATCCCTGGCCAGTTCCGTGTACAGTTTCGATGCTTCCACTTGCTTTCCTTGCTTGTAGAGTGTATTGGCCAGGTTATACTTTGCGGTACTATTGTCAGGCTCCAGTTCCAGCGCTTTACTATATTCTGCAGCCGCTTTCTCATATTGCTGTTGCTTATATAGGTCATTACCCGCCTGGATGGATTTATTAACCTCCTGTGCTGCTGCATCAGCAGCCACAACGAATAAGACACCTATCGAAATGATCATCTTTTTACTCATACCACCCATTTTGTTTTTACAGGCTGGCTTCCGGCCCTTTCAGGAATAAAAAACTCCACTATCAATAAAAGAAATACAGCGGCTGCAAACCACCAGTAAAACGTTTTAAAATTCATTTGAGATACATCCCCAAAAGCTTTCCGCTCTATTTGGGATAAATGTCCTTTTACCTGGTTCACGGCCTCATCACTTCCCTGCAAGCGCACATATATTCCATTGGTCTTTTCTGCAATAGTCTTTAACCCCTCCTCGTTCAATTTGGAAATAACCGTATTCCCCGTTTCATCTTTCTTTATCTCCCCTGTTTCCGGGTCGGTAATAGTAGTTCCTTCAGGAGATCCCATACCAATGCTGTTGACCATCACCCCCTGCTGAGAAAGTTCTTCTGCCGTTTTAATGGCATCTTCATCATGGTCTTCGCCATCCGTTACCAGGATCACAGCTTTATATCTTCTGTCTTCTGTAATAAAGGCATTCGCACTCATTCTTAGTGCATCGCTGATCACCGTTCCCTGTTGTGGTACCGTATTCGGGCTGGCAGCAGACACATATAATCCGGCAGCCCCATGATCGCTTGTTAAGGGCATTTGTAAATAAGCTTTCCCCGCAAAAAGAACCAGGGCAATGCGGTCATCAGGCATTTCATCCATTAGTTTCCCGATAAACTGTTTGGCCCTTTCCAAACGGTTAGGCGCCACATCGGTAGCCAGCATGCTTTTACTCACATCCAATGCCACCGCTATATCAATACCTTTCCGGTTGAAATTTTCGGAACCACCCGGCTTTCTTGGGTTCATCACGGCCACTACCCCCAGTGCAAAAGCCAGGCAAACGAAAATGAACTTGATAAGAAAACGGTGGGCCGAATAACTGCTGATCAATAAATTTACCAGCCTGCTATCCCCTATTTTCTGGCGGGTCTTTTTCTTCCAGATCGTCAACAGCACAAAAAGCAGGATGAATAGCCCAATACCTGCAAAAAGCAGGATAAATTCCTTATGTTCAAATTGAAGCATCGGGGAGTATAAGCAATAAAAATACCAAATTACAGGTCATCCAGGTGTGTCAGGAAGCTTTCCGTGGTATCTTCCCCACTATAAACAGGGTCTTTTTTCTTTCTTTTCCTTACAAAATAGACAAAGGTTAACACCAGCGCCAGCAATACAACAAAGGAGATCACTATGGTCGCCGTGTCATTCATCCATTACATTTTTCCTTCCAGGAACCCGAGGTGCTTCAAAATATCTTTGAGCATCTTCATGCGTACCTGCCACATATCAAAATTCCTGTCGGGAGATTCAATATTCAGTACAAAGAAATAAGGGTGATTATTTTCCTCGATCCAGCCCACCACCCAGCCAATGGCATGGTCTTTTTCGGTAAAACCCCAACCGGTTTTATAACTAAGGCGATAATTGGCATTATCCTCAAAAAGCATGGCCCTCTTCACCATTTCCTGGTAGCTTTTAAAAAAAGGAAGCTGGTCAAAATATAATTTCTTCACCAAACCCAATTCCTGGTCGGGTGTGACCTTTAAAGAATTATTGAGCCAGAAACTGTCTACTGCTGATCGGATCACCACTATATCCGTATCGGTCTTTGCTCCGTATTTTAAACTATCCAGCCATAACTGCATAGTATCCCTGCCTATTCGCCTGGCCACTTCCTGGTAATAATTTACCGCCGATACCCGGAATGCTTCATACATAGTAAGGTCCTTATTCCATTCCGCCCTCCTGTTCACACTATCCCATTTGATCACCATACTATCGTTCACGATCTTTCCCGTTTGCAAACCGATAAGGGAATTGACGATCTTAAAGGTGGAAGCGGGCAGATAACTGCTGTCGCGATAGCGGCTGAGATTATAAACAGTGATCTTACCTGTACCATTGTCAAACAATCCAAAACAACCGTCTACCTTATTTTCATCAAAGTATTTTTTCAGGCTGTTGTCTTTCTTCACATTATTAGTGGAGCAGGACTGCAGCAAGGCCAACAAAACAAGAGAATACACATACTTCATCGGGCTAAAAAATTTTGGCAAAGGTACTATCATTGCACCCGTTTTAAAATTGCTTTTTGATAACTGTTCACCCGGTAGCTGTCCACTTTGGGGCTTTCCTCATTACCCTGACCGGTGGTGGCAACGGGTTTGGCGCTGATGCTGTAAAATTCCACTTTTAACTGATCCCCTTCCAGCCAGTAATTATTGATGATAGTGGAGTTCATAACGGTAAATGCACCCGAGAATTTCCCGGCTACCCAGTATTGGTCCAGCACAATACCATTATGTTCGTCAATCACCCAGTGAATGCCGGCGGAATCTTTTGCAATAAGAGTGTAGGGCCTGTTATCGGTGGATTCGGCGCCATAAATGATCTGCCAGGTCCAGGTATTGGCGCTGTCACCCTTTTTTATCTTCAGCTCCATATTCACTTTCTGTGGTTCAGGGCTCCCGGTGCGAAACCAGTTTAATTCCCCTTTCCAGTGCCCTGCCCAGGATGCGGGAAATGTTTGTTGCGCGGCGGTTTGCAAAGATGTCCCTGATATAAGAAGGAAAGCTATTGTGATTTTTAGCATAACTGTGTCTGTTTAAAGAGGGCAAAATTATATGCTTTCGGGGTCGCTAAAATAAAAAAGTCCCCCGCAACGACGGGGGACCATGTCCAAATCCAGTTATAAATTTTACAGGTAAATACCGTTCTTCAAACGTGTGTGTTTGACGCCCTGGCAATCCCTTTTTGTGGCTGCACAGGAAGAAAATACTACCGCTACCATAGCCAATAAGGCCAGGCTAAAAAATAATTTTTTCATGCTCTTTTTAGAGTTGGGTCAATTAATCTTGTTAAGGGAATTCCAAGGAAAAATTGGTCAGGTAGAGTTTAGATCATGCGGTGTCTGTAGAAAACGAAAATAATACCGGCTTATTGTATATCCTAGTTTTTCCCTGTGTTTTTCACTATTTTTTCTGGTTTTATACGAGATAAAGCACTTTTTCGTAAAACTCCGAATTACCGTACATTTACTACACATAACCTTAAATCATTAATTATGAAACGAATCTGTTTATGCCTGGCTGCGATGGCCATTTTCCTCGCGTCCTGCAACAATAAAAAATCCCCGGAGCAAAAAATTGCTGAACAGTTCCAGGATAATATGAAAGATATGGCAGAGAAGATGAATGAGAATAAAGAGAACATGGAAAAGCTTCAAAAGCTGCCGCCACTGAGTACCGACGAATTAAAAGCATTGATACCTGAAACACTGATGGGTGCGAAAAGAACCAGTATTGAAGCTGCTTCTTATTCCGGCACCGGCTCTGCCCAGGGAAAATATAAGATCAATGACAGCACGGATATTGAATTACGTGTTTATGACTGCGGTGGAGTGGCCGGGTATGGATTTTATTCCCTGTCAGCAATGAGTTTAATTGATATTGACAAAGAAGATGAATATGGATATACCAAGACTATAAAATATGGTGATGGAAAAGCCACTGTGCAATGTCAAAAGTCAAACAATCATTGTACACTCAGCTGGTTTACCGGTGAACGTTACTGGGTTTCTCTTGAAGGGGATAATGTGGATGCAGAAGCACTGAAGCAGGCAGGAAATGAATTGAAGTTTAAATAAACTTATTACACATAAAAAAAGACGCTTCGATCGAAGCGTCTTTTTTATATATTGAGGTTTGTCTGTAGAAAAAAAACTGCTCTTATGATACTTTTTCTTTCAATACACCTAACTCCTTCCCGATCTTGGTAAATGCCGCAATAGCTTTATCCAGGTGATGCTGTTCATGCGCTGCACTCAGTTGCACCCGGATTCGGGCCTGGCCTTTGGCCACCACGGGAAAGAAGAAGCCAATCACATAAATACCTTCGCCGAGCAGTTTAGCCGCCATATTTTGTGCCAGCACCGCATCATAAAGCATGATAGGAACAATAGGATGATCGCCGGGCTTAATATCAAATCCTGCTTCCGTCATTTTTTTGCGGAAATATTTTGTATTGTATTCCAGCTTATCTCTCAGCTCCGTTGTTTCTGTAAGCATATCCAGTACAGCAATAGAGGCCCCCACAATCGATGGCGCCAGTGTATTACTGAATAAATAAGGTCTTGATTTCTGGCGCAACATATCGATCACTTCCTTACGGCCGGAAGTAAACCCACCCGAAGCGCCTCCCAATGCCTTACCCAATGTACCGGTAATGATATCGATCTTTCCCATTACCCCCCGGTACTCATGCGTACCACGGCCGGTTTTTCCCAGGAAGCCCGATGAATGACATTCATCAATCATAATGATCGCATCATATTTTTCTGCCAGTTCCACTATCTTGTCTAATTGCGCAATAGTGCCATCCATGCTGAAGGAGCCGTCGGTAACGATGATCCGGCTACGCAGGTAAGAGGCTTCCACCAGTTTTGCTTCCAGGTCTGCCATATTGTTATGCTCATAACGGAACCGTTGCGCTTTGCACAACCGAACCCCATCAATGATGGAAGCATGGTTCAACGCGTCAGAGATAATAGCATCCTGCTCATTGAACAAGGGCTCAAACACTCCCCCGTTAGCATCAAAGGCGGCAGCATACAGAATCGTATCTTCTGTACCCAGGAAGTCAGATATTTTTTGCTCCAGTTCTTTGTGAATATCCTGTGTGCCACAGATAAACCGCACACTGCTCATACCATAACCCCGCTGGTCGATGGCTTTATGTGCTGCCTCAATGACCCGGGGATGTGATGAAAGCCCGAGATAATTATTGGCGCAAAAATTCAATACTGTCTGACCGTTTACAACGATCTCAGCTCCCTGGGGACTGGCAATGATCCTTTCTGTTTTATACAGCCCGGAAGTTTTGATCTCTTCTACTTCCTTTCCGATCCTTTTTACAAGATTTTCATTCATATAGCGGGTTTTAACCTGGCAAATATATTGAGTCTTCATCTTCTCGTTTTTTAGCAAATTTTCGTGCCCGGCATGAAAAACCTGCATTTTGTCGCCTGTTTTGCGCAATTGGTCATTTTTGGTTTCCCCGGACCGGTTACTTATTTTAAGTTTGCTGTAACATTTTGAGAATTACTTTCGTCTCACGTTTAAACCAACCGGTATGCAGAAAAGATCATGGATTTTCTTAAGCCTTGCAGCTGTTACAGTTACAGCTGGTTTGCTGCTTGCCGGCACCCCCGCTTCAGAACCTGCCGTAAAAAAATCAGATAACTCCTGCTGCAAAGTAAAAGTGCAGGATTGCATCAAAAAGCAAAAGGCCAATACATCCGGTAAAATGATCATGGAGAGCCTTTCCACCCAGTTTTTATTGATTAGCCCCTTTTAGTACTGATTTTCAATAACTTATTTGCAGGAATATTTTGCCTGCCCTGTAACTTTTTAGTAACACTGCCCGTATTACTAAGCGAAGGCCATTAATTAAACTAATTTTACCACTCGCTTTCACGGCTGTTTTAATGTGTACTACGAGCTTGGATAAGGCATTATCCGACCAAAACGAGAGATCAAACAGCGCCTGAAGAAGCACCGAAGTAGTATATGACTGAACGGGAATATAATGATTGTGTTTCGGCTTATGCAGATAATGTGTACCGCTTTATCCTGAAAAATCTCCGACATGAGGAAGATGCCAGGGATGTGGTGCAGACCGCTTTTGAGAAAATGTGGAGAAACCGGGAAATCGTGGATGCCCAAAAAAGTAAGTCTTATCTTTTCACAGTGGCCTATCACCAGATGATTGACCACATCCGGAAAGTAAAAAGGATACAACTGAAAGATGAGTTTAGTCCTGAATCCAGGGTACAAAATCAACCGGTGAGTAATTTGAAGAAGGTGCTGGACGAAGCCCTGAGCCGGCTGAGCGAAACACAAAGGTCGCTGGTGCTGCTGAAAGATTATGAAGGGTACAGTTATGAAGAGATCGGAAAGATCATGAACCTGAATGAAAGCCAGGTGAAAGTGTACCTGCACCGGGCCAGGGTGCAATTAAAAGAGTACCTGGTAAAAATGGAAAATGTTATTTAGTATACAGACAAATGAATATTAACCGTCATAATTACGAAGAGTTCTTCATCCAGTATATGGATAATGAACTGAGCAAGGAACAACGCCGCGAGGTGGAGGATTTTGTTCAGCTGCATCCCGACCTGAAAGAAGAATTAGAACTGCTCCAGCAGTTCAAATTCACGCCGGATACTCATATCGTATACAACGGTAAGGAGGAGCTGATGAAGATGGGCGGACAGGCCCCTGTGAGCCTCACCAATTACGAAGAATGGTTTGTTCAATATATAGATGAAGAACTGACACCGGAGCAAAAATTATCTGTTGAACAATTTGTGGCCGCCCACCCCACCCTGCAGCAGGAGCTGAACCTGTTGCAGCAAACTAAACTACAGCCGGAAGAAATAGTATTTGCTGATAAAGCTTCTTTATACCGTCACGAAGAAAAAGTACGGGTGGTTTACTTTAACTGGAAAAGAGTAGCAGCAGCCGTTATTCTTTTACTGGGTATCGGCTTTGGCACCTATAGTGTACTGAACAATAAACCTGGCACAGAAAAAAACGGACAAGTTGCTGGTACAAAAGAAAAGAAAGCAGGTGATAATATTAATACCCCATTAACTGTGCAGGAACACGGCAGTATGGAAACTAATACATCGGTAGCTGCTGAGAATAATGATCAGCAACAAAAGGTTATAAACCCGGCAACCCACAATACAAAAACAAGTCAGCAGGCTGTTCTTCAAAGCAACAAAATAGCAAAAGATCAACAGGTGGCGATTGCAGATAATAATAAGGTGAACGATAATAAGACTGTTATTGATCCTGCAATGAATAATAAAAAGGATGATGACGTTATTGCTCTTACAGCTATCAAAGCACCTACTAATAACCTGCCTTCATCTGAGAAAAACCCTAACTTAACACAAACCAATACAGATATTCAAAATATAGCCTCTAAAGAACTGCCTAAAAATGTTGTTCGAAAAGATGCTGATGTAACAAAAGAATCTGCTCCTTCGTCAGACGATTATACCTATGCATCCAATGATGGCAAGAAAAACAAACTCCGTGGCTTCTTCCGGAAAGTGACACGGACTTTTGAGAAAAGAACAAATATCAATGCAACAGAGGATGACAGGTTACTGGTTGCAGGTCTTGCCATCAAACTATAATAAACATCATTTATCAATTTTAAAAAGTGAAGAATATGAAGAGGATCTTTACCCTGTGTGTTGCCGTGTGCACTTTTATAACAGGGTTTACACAAACAGACACTACAGCCAATAAGGCGCCGGAAGGTGATACGATACGGATCGGCGGGCTGGTTATTATCCGCAAACCCGGCAGCAAAGACCGTGAAGTGGTGCGGGATAAAGAATACAAAATGCGCAACCGTCGCGGCGATAAACCATCGAACGTAAGCACCAATTGGTGGATCATAGATATCGGTTTCTCTAATTATACCGACGAATCCAACTATACTGCAGCCATTGCCGATGGTTTTGTGGCACCGGGTATCGGGAAAGATCAGCTGAAACTAAGATCAGGGAAATCGCGGAATGTGAACGTGTGGTTCTTTATGCAAAAACTGAATATGGTGAAGCATGTGGTGAACCTGAAATATGGTTTGGGACTTGAGCTCAATAATTACCACTTCGACGATAACATCGTTATTGATAAAAACCCCACTCTGATTTCCACCTCTCCTGATGATTTTAAAAAGGCTAAATTGGCGGCCGACTATCTCACTGTGCCCATGATGATCAATTTCAATTTTACACCCCGCCGGAAGAGAGGATTTGGTTTCAGTGCCGGTGTAAGCGCAGGCTACCTGTACTCAGCCCGCTACAAGAATAAAACAGATGGTGATGTGAATAAGATAAAAAATGATTTTGACCTGGAGCGTTTCAAATTGTCTTATATCGGTGAAATAGCACTGGGGCCTGTACGGCTTTATGGCAGCCTGGCGATGAAGAATATGTGGGAAAAAAGCCTGGATATGACGCCGTATAATTTTGGGTTCCGGTTAAGCAACTGGTAATACTTTTAAATCATTCATACTGAAGCCGGACCTGTGCCGGCTTTTTTATTACAAGGCAAAACCACTCAGCAAAACCCCACCGTATCTTTTCTAAACATACCGTTAAAACCGGGTTTCCTGCAGGCAGTAACATATCCACACATAAAATATTCGTTTGTGGCATAACGTTTGAACGAATGGACAGTTACTGATTTTAGCCATTTCATCACCAACAAAAATTTGCAGCCGGCATCGTAAATTCGCTGCCGGTAAGCAATAGGTGATGGCAGTTATGAAATAAAAGATGCAGGATGAAAAACCTTTTCGTACTCACTTCGGTTTTACTGGGCAGCGGATTCCTGTCCATGCGTGCAGACATTTCCAACCATATTTTATCCAAAAAAAGAATTGCTACTCCCGGCGGACCGGTGGGCACCGTTTCTATCATCATAGACAAATCGGACTATGAGCTGAGTGTCTATGACGATAAAGGCTGGTATGCCACTTACCCCGTAGTATTCGGCAACAGCAGCCTGGCCGATAAAAAAATGGAAGGCGATAAGAACACGCCGGAAGGAAGTTTCAGTATTGTAAATAAGAGGGTGCATGATAAATGGTGCCGCTTCCTCTCTCTTGACTATCCCACTGCAGACAGCCGGGCAAAATTCAATGAAAGAAAGAAAAAAGGTGAGATCCCGGCCAATGCCAGCATCGGTGGCGGCATCGGCATCCATGGTACCTGGCCGCATGAGGATTACCAGATCGACCGGTACAAGAACTGGACGCAGGGATGCATTTCCATGAAAAATGAAGATGTGATGGACCTGTATAAATATACCGGTGCCGGAACGAAAGTAACGATCCGGAAATAATTACCGGTTATTGTTCTGCAGGAAGGCTTCCACTTCCATTCGCCATTTCCCCGGTTCTTTTTGTAATAAAGATTCATGACCTGCGTGGTCGTAGATCACTTTTTTCTTATGCGCTGAACCCAATGCATCAAATACTTTATCTATCTCGTTTCTCAGCACAATATTATCTTCAGCCCCCCATTGCAATAATACCGGGCAGCTGACTTTTTTTGCATAGTCCGAAGCCCTGTACCGATAGGCATTGACCCCTTTTTCTATACTGACCCATCCTGTTACCAAAAAACCAAATGGTTTTTCGGGGAAACCACCAAAGCCGAGTAACCTGGCCCTGGCCTGCATATGTTTTTGCATGGATAAAAAAGGCATTTCCAAAATGGCCCCTGAAGGGTGAAGATCATATTCAGCAACGGCTTTCAGCACCGCCACAGCACCCATGGAAATACCATACAGAAAAATATTCTTTTCACCTTTTGCCAGCACAAAATCATAGGCCAGCTTTACTTCTTCATATTCCCGCGCCCCGATAGTGGTGGTACTGCCTTCGCTATTACCATGCCCCCGAAAGTCCACCATCAGGATATTGTACCCGCTCAACCGAAAATCATAAGCTTCTGCCAGTAAATTCTCCTTGCTGGCCGTAACCCCATGAAAAAGAATGACCGTTCCCTTTTCAGCAGAATCAGTTTTACCATACCAGCCATCGATCGTCAACCCTTTTTGGGTTTTCAGTTTCACGGTATCAAAGCTAAAATGGGGGTACTCGCTGATGGCTGATTTCTGGAATCTCGGGCCCGTGAACAGGCGCCATGTTTTTACGAATATATTCTGCGTGGAAACCGGTTTCCGGAGTTTCTTGTCCTGGTAAAAATGGGTGAGCCTATGGGCATACAAAGCAGCGCTGATATTGATCAGTATCAATTGCACCAGCAATACCCAAAATACCCAGCGAAGAACCCGGAACCCATTTGTTTTTGCTTTTGCCATATTGTGTTACCCTGAGGCAGGGGAATGGTCAAACATACTCGTTGCTCATTATAAGCGCTTTGTACGAATGTGGATTTTTTTTATGATTTGGTTAATAAATTTATCCACTTAAAATATGGAAGGTATAATTTTTGCGCTCAATTTTGCACTGCCTTTCGGCTGGAAAAAATTTGGAAAAACCTTTTAAAGCAGCTCATCCGTGCTGCTTTATTTTTTATACCCTTCCCTCCCTGATCTCTTCCACCACAGCAGGGTCCAGCAAGGTGGTCGTATCTCCCAGGTTGGCTGTTTCTCCTTCTGCTATCTTTCTTAATATCCGGCGCATGATCTTTCCGCTACGCGTTTTTGGAAGGCCTTTCACGAATTGTATCTTATCCGGTTTGGCGATCGGGCCAATGACCCGGCTCACTGTTTGCAAAATGTCTTTCCGCGTCATTTCTTCATTTCCATGCATGTTGCCATAGATAACATAGGCATAGATACCCTGTCCTTTCACATCATGCGGGTAGCCCACCACTGCACTCTCCACCACTCCTGCATGCATATTGATCGCATTCTCCACTTCTGCCGTACCGATACGGTGACCGCTTACATTCAGCACATCATCCACCCGACCTGTGATACGATAAAATCCATTGTCATCCTTCAAGGCCCCGTCGCCGGTAAAATATAAATTTTCGTAGGTGGCAAAATAGTTCTGGCGGCAGCGTTCATGATCGCCATAGGTTGTTCTTAATATCGAGGGCCAGGGGGTCCTGATGCAAAGGTTACCTTTCAATAACCCCTGTTCATCTTTCTCTGTTACTTCTTTTCCATTTTCATCCACCAGTACCGGTTGCACACCCGGCATCGGCAAGGTAGCCCAGCTGGGTTTGGAGGGTGTTACCCCGGCCAGGTTAGAAATTAATGTGCCTCCCGTTTCTGTTTGCCACCAGGTATCCACTATCGGGCATCGTCCCCGTCCCACGTGTTCGTCATACCAATGCCATGCTTCCTCATTGATAGGTTCACCCACCGTACCGAGTAGTTTTAATGTTGACAAACTTTTTCCTTTCAAAGGTTCCAGCCCAAAACCCATCAGGCTGCGGATGGCCGTGGGTGCGGTATAAAGAATATTTACTTTGTGTTTATCCACCACATCCCAGAAGCGTCCCGGATCGGGCCAGGTGGGAATTCCTTCAAACATAACCGATGTGCCGCCCGCACTCAGCGGCCCATATAATATATAACTATGTCCCGTTATCCAGCCAATATCAGCCGTACAAAAATGAATATCCCCGGGGTTATATTGAAACACATTGACAAAAGTATAAGTGGTCCATATCATATACCCGGCACAGCTATGCACCACTCCTTTGGGTTTGCCTGTGCTGCCGGAGGTATATAAGATAAATAAGGGATCTTCCGCATCCATTTCTTCTGCCGGAAAAGTAACCACTCCATCTTTCTCCACTTGTGATTCGGCATGTTCCATCTCATCTTCCCACCATACATCTCTTCCTTTGATCATCGACACCGGTGTTCTTGTTCGGGTATACACAATAACCCTCCTGATGGTTTTATTACCAATAAGCGCATCATCGATCACACTTTTCAGTGGAATATCCTTAGCGCCACGATAAGCCCCATCGCAGGTAACGATAAATTCTGCTTTTGCATCATCCAGCCTGTCGGCAATACTCTGGGCCGAGAAGCCACCAAAGATCACGCTATGAATGGCCCCGATCCTGGCACAACCCAACACGGCATAGGCCAGTTCTGGCACCATGCCCATATAGATACAAACACGATCCCCTTTTTTTACCCCATTATTCTTTAGTACCTGTGCAAACTGACATACCCGTTTATGCAGGCGGTTATAGGTAACGATCCTTGTACGCTCTTCCGGGTTATTGGGCTCCCAGATAATGGCAGGTTGATCCCCCATGGTGGCCAGGTGCCTGTCGATACAATTCTCCGTGATATTCAGCTTAGCCCCGGCAAACCATTCCACCCGGGGCTCCTTAAAATTCCAGTTAAGTACTTTATTCCACTTCTTCCGCCAATGAAAATTTTCTGCCACGCCGGCCCAGAACTCTTCCGGTTGTTCCACGCTCTTTTTGTAGGCCTCCTTATACTGCTCCATCGACCTGACCTGGAATGGATATGACATACGCAAACATTTGGGCCTTAAATGTACTACATCGCCCTTATTTTACAGGGGATGTTTTATAAAAGAAAGCCCTGCTCCGTTTTTCGGTTACTCCTTGCAGGTATGATGACAAAAAAATTATACACTGCTGAAATCAATTCGTATTTTAATTGCATGAATCATGAAACGAGCGGCAACAAAGGCCATGTCTCCAAACCTTCCGTTATCCGGAAAGTGATCATCGCCTCTTCCGTAGGTACCATGATCGAATGGTACGATTTCTACATTTTCGGAATGCTGTCCACCACTATTTCTTTACAGTTTTTTCCAAAAGAAAATGAAACAGCGGCTTTGCTCAGCACACTTGCCATTTTTGCAGCCGGTTTTATTGTACGCCCATTTGGCGCCCTGGTATTTGGCCGCCTGGGCGACCTGATCGGGAGAAAATACACCTTCCTGCTCACACTGATACTCATGGGGGGCTCCACTTTTTTAATAGGCTGTGTGCCCAGTTATGAGAGTATTGGCATTGCTGCGCCTATCCTTGTTTTATTGCTACGCTTATTGCAGGGCCTGGCCCTGGGCGGGGAATATGGCGGTGCCGCCACTTATGTGGCTGAACATGCTCCCCGGAAACAAAGAGGTTTTTATACCAGCTGGATACAAACCACGGCCACCCTGGGGTTATTTGTGGCGCTGGGTATCATATTGCTGGTAAAATCTAATATGAGCGATGCCGCCTTTACAGCTGAATGGGGAGGCTGGCGTTATCCTTTCTGGATCTCTATTTTACTGGTAGGCGTGTCTGTATATATCCGTTTAAAGATGAAAGAATCTCCCCTGTTCTCGAAACTCAAAGCCGAGGGCAAAACATCACTGAATCCATTAAAAGAAAGTTTTTCCCATAAGGCTAATTTCAAAATGGTATTGCTGGCTTTATTTGGTGCGGTAATGGGACAGGGAGTGATCTGGTACACGGGTCAATTTTATGCGCAAAATTTCTTAGAAACAAAATGTTTCATTGAATTCGGGCAAAGCCGTGTGATCATGCTTTGGGCCATTGCCTTTGCCACACCTTTCTTTGTACTCTTTGGCTGGTTAAGCGACAGGATCGGCAGAAAATGGATCATGCTGCTGGGTATGCTGGGTGGTATTATTTTTTATCGCCCCATTTTCGGTGAATTTTTAAATGATACCCATGTAAAAGAATGGGTCAGCCGGCCGGATAGCCATTTAAAACTGGTTGCCGCCAAAACCCATAACGATACTATTGTACGAAAGGAGGATCAGCTTCTTCTCATTGTAAAACACCGGGAAGGTGATTGGGACTATCTGCAAACCACTTTCCATGAAAAAAGAAGTGATACGGCTTTTTTCACATCTGTTCCAGTGACAATGTCTCCCCCTTCAAATACAATGGAAAATGCTACGGCGGAGGAGATACCTGACAGTAACCCCGTTTATTCCAATGTTACCCTTTCCTCCACTAAACAATGGAAATTTGTTTTCCTGGTTTGGATCATGATCATTTTTGTAACGATGGTTTACGGGCCTATTGCGGCATTCCTGGTAGAAATGTTTCCCACCAAGATCCGTTACACCTCTATGTCGCTGCCCTATCATATCGGCAATGGTGTGTTTGGAGGCTTAGTACCGTTCATCGGCTTATTGCTCACCACCACCTATCCCAGCGATCCGCTGGTGGGGCTGTGGTACCCGATCGGCGTTGCCGCTTTATGTTTTATTATCGGAGCTATGTATCTCACCAATAAAATTGACCGAAACGTAAAAGATTAAACTATGAATGCCTTTAAAAGATACCTGGGGTTGATCCTGCTTTTATTAGCGCCGGTGGTTCTTTTTGCGTTAGTAGATGGGGCTATTGCCAATATTGACCCTGCAGGAAAAAAAGATATCAATAACCCGGCTATCTGGATCATTATCATCACCATCTTTGCCCCCATTGCCGTAGGCCTTATCATCTTTGGCTGGTATGCATTCAAAGGGGAATATGATGAATTGCCCCATTCTTCGGCAGAGTTATAGGGCATTGTTTTGTTTCGACAAGCTCAGCATGGCAACGCCTGCATTATGAAGACCTGAATGCGATCGGGTGATCGTTCTTCTTGTGCTGTCCCAGGAATATGCGGGCATAGATACGCAGCAGTGAAATTTCAATGAATATAAAACTCAGGGCCGTAAAAATGATCAGGGCCACCTGGTCTTTATAAATGTGTGTAAACAGGAGATCGATACCCAGGAAAGCGGGTGTTAAAGGGAAACCCAGGGAGATCAAACAAGCTAGCAAAAACACAAAAGATAACATCGGCCTCTCATAAGCATACCCGTGGAACCGGTTCAGGGAAATATCATTGGAAATCCTTTTCATCCGATGCAGGCATACCCAACCTACTGTGGCCGCCACCAGCACCACCCCCATATACATGGCGAGTTGATGAAACGGCACTTCTGTATTCGATCCGATGGAGAGGGTGACAAAGCTTTGCCCGGCAAATACAAACAACCATCCCCTGCGGGCATCATTTCTTTCGGCAAATGAACCCAGCACCAGCATTAAGCCAATGATAGAAAATACGATGGGCAACAAACGGTCAAGATGTTCCGGAATGGTTTTCTCCGAATCGAAACTGAACAATCCACCCAGGAATATCAGGGCCAAAACGGCCATGGAAACTTTTTTGAACAGGAATTTCATATTTCTGCCGAGCCATTTAAACGGGCTCCACATAAATCGGTACTGGACCCAGTCCATACTCCACTCTGTTACACCCAGCATATAGATCGTATTCTTCACCTGCCTGAAAATTTTTCTGCCGCGATAGCCGGGTTTGGGTACAAAGCTGAAGAAGATATCGTGTACCTGGTAACTCAATACAGATGGCGAAACAAGAAGCTGGTAAGTCCTCAGAAATGCATTACCCGCAAAATGAATAAGCGCTAACAGGTGAAGGCCCAGTGCGATCTCCACGAATATCAATCCTATTTGTGTCACCGATGAATAAGCGATCTGTGTTTTCACCGTGGGTTGAACCCTGGCAATGGTAGTAGCCACAAGGCTGGTCAAAATACCTATAACAATGATCGTGATCTTTATGGGTGTTATCTCATTCCACATCGGGTAGGTGCGGAGTAACAGAAAAGCGCCCAGGTGAACGGATAATGATCCGTAAAATACCGCGCTGGATGTGGTGGGGCCTTCCATGGCCCTGGGCAGCCAGGATGAAAAGGGCAGTAGTGCTGACTTCGCAAGGGCTGCTACCAGGATCATTATACTAACGAAAACGAGAAGTGAGGCATTGTTATAAATGGGTTCGGCCAGTATTTCCCCGTCATGCACCTGTGCGAAAGTGATGTTCTGGTGAAACAGGTGATGACACATCCACATGGCCAGCATCAGACATACATCCCCCAAACGATAGAGGGAGATCACTTTCAATCCATTCTTCACTGGTAAATACCTGTCGCGGTAAAATGCAATCAGCAGGAAGGAGCAAAAGCCCAGCACTTCCCAACCCATGAACAGGGTTTCGAAATTGCCGGCAAATATCACGATAGTATAACCCAGGTAGAACAACAGCAGGGTGGCAAAATATCTTTTATATCCCTCATCCCGGTGCATGTAATACTTACTGAATAAAGAAACGATAAGGGTGATGAGTGAGCCTGTGAAAACATATATGGCGGTGACCCTGTCAAAATAAAAGTCGATAAAGAATTCAAAGTTATCGGCCTTATATAGCACAATATGCTTCACATCCAGTGAAACGGCGCCCTTCGTGATCCAATAAATAATAAAACCTATAGCCAGCAGCAGGTGTAAGCCGGCCATACCGACAGATATCCCGGAAATGATCTTTTCCTTATTACCTGGTATGAGCATCGTGGCGACAAAGGCCGCCAACGGTAACCAGATGAATATTTGCAGTAGTTGTTCCATGAACAAGGTTTAGTTTAAGGCGTAAACGGGTAAATTTTCTTTGGTGGCGTCTGCAATGTGATTTGTTTCCATTTCCTTTGCGTTCTCCACCAGGGAATGGATGTCATTGACCACATCTATTTCCTTCGTCAGCGGTTCATAGAGCCTGAAAGCCCCGTCTTTGAAATAATAGAATTCTTTAGTCTCCGGATGAAAGGCTACAATATGCACCCACTCGTTATTATACCATTCATAGATCTCCGGCGCTGAAGTGATCGCTTTCATCACCGCTTCGGGGTGATGCTCCACGATAATGAGTAATCGCACGGGATCGTGCACTTCGATCATTTGAAGGGGAAGGCCGGCCCGCAGATCACCATCGCTGCTATTAGCCACACCGATCAGTCCCATTACATTATGCGGCAGTTTGGTGCCTGCTCCCAGTTTATAGTTGTCTACCCTGGAAAAATAGTATTCCAGGTTAATCCCCCCACAAACAAGGCCAATAGGGCGCATCACAGCCGTCAACACATCTCCTTCCGGATCTGTGCGGTGATCATAAGAATTTAAGAAAGCCCGTCTGTCGAGGAATAAATTCCTGGTGATCTCTCTTCTGCCAATGATACAAAGCGTGTTGGTACCGTGGCCCAGCTCTGGCCTTGGCTCAAACATTGACACACTTCTTTTCAGAATATCTTTTCTTACTTTTTTTAATTCCTGTTTTGTGTTGATAGAGGCAAACCGGCGTGATCTTTCCTTCGCATTCAGGTCCAGTGCTTTTTCAAATGAGTCCATATGCTGCCTGTAGAGCTTTGCATTCACTTCATTTAAAATGTGCTGATCATAAAACTCCACCTGGTCGGCTGCCGTATCGTGCATACCACCTACAAACTGTGTGGTGGCAGGGATATCGATACCCTTTGAACGCAATATCTCCCTTACTCCCGGATGATTGGCCATGTGTGCGAATACCCTGGCATTCACAGCGCCCGGTTTGCCGCTGCAGGCCCCGCAGTCGTGTGCACTGTGATGCGGATTATTGGCGCTGCTGCTTCCGTGCGCCACGGCATATACTAACGGGGCAAAATCTTTAACCAGTCCAATACCCCTTAGCAAACCTTCCACCCGTACAGCCATTTCAGGCACGGTAAACCCTACCTGGAGGCCGCTTTTCTGATCATCAGGCCCCCTGTTTTCAATAGTCAGGCGGCCCTCTTTATTCATGTGAGCATAAGCGTTAGAAATCGCCGGACTCATCTTTGGTGCAAAAATGTTTTGCAACAGTCTCACCCCGGCCCAAAAGCCCAGTGTCATTGTGCTTAATAAACCGGTCATGAATGTATGGGTGCGACCGGAATAGAGGATTTCATGACCTTTTTCTTTCTTGCTAATGCTGAATTCGCGTATGAGGTATTTAGGCGTAACCGGTGCCGGGCAAAGCTTTTCATAAAACTTGCCCCCTTCCGGCTGAAAATAAAATTCTACACCAAAAAAACCCGGTGAGCCCAGTGTTTCACAGAGCGGATCAATAAATTCAATATGTCTTCTGATGGAGCATTCTCTTTCGTCGATACAGAAAATGGCCTGGAAGGTTTTGTTCACCGTTCTCACCACCGGTTTTGACTGCTGGATTCGGATACCGGTTAATACATCATCATAATAACTCCACTCAAATGCGTCCTGCCAGAGCCGGAGTACTTGCTGTAATTCTGTGGGAGCAACTTCTTCGAACAGGTTGACCGGGCTTTCTTTTATAACGGAAGTCAGGGGCTCCCATTTCTTTCCCAAATGATGGTCCAGTGCATCGATCTCCAGGAGTAATTCAAAGATCACCAGGTCTCTCAGGGTGATCTTCCTGCTGTCGAAGAGTGTATGGGGGGCATCTTCCACAGCTGAAACAATGCCACTCCAGCCCTGGTGACTGAATTGCTGATCGAAAAGGTATTGTTCATAGTAGGCTTCATCTCCCACTACTATACCCAGCAAATATTCCAGGTTATCTCTTCCTTCCAATAATAAAGCACTTGCTCTTTTTGTTTTAAATATACTTATTGAGCTGGTTGCTTCCAGTTCACGCAGTGATTCTAAAAAACCATCGGGGTGTACCGGAAATTTCCACAAAGCAACGCCCTGATCAAGATAACCACATAATACCCTGAACAAAATGGGTTGTACCAGGTTGTCCATGTCAATACGGTATTGATTCTTCCAATGGGCCCTCAGTTTACCGATCCTCGGCTCAATATGTGTATCATATTCTTTTTCCAGCAGGTTATGCTTCCATTGATGAAGCCACCCGGCCCCTTTGCTTTCAGTTATCACCCTTTCCAGCACTTCATTCCTGATTCTCCCGTTATGATACAGTTTCCTGAAATCCTGCAAAGGCAGTGTAACCTGGTAACCAAAAATTTTACCTGCTTTAAAAATCCCGTCATAGAATTTCATATGCTGGTAAGCATGCAGCGAATTATGATGAATGAAAACCTGTATCGGTGTTTGCGATGGCAGGTAATGTTTCAGTTCATGCAACACATGCTGTTCATTAAAAGTTTTGGTGCTCATGGACTCGCTTTTTAGTGAACGGATTGTACATTCAATTGGTTCTCTATGCGATATTTTTCCTTAAAGCCTTCCAGGCGGCACGTTATATTCTTCAGTGGCGCTTTAATATCCCTGAATTCCTTAATCAGTTCCAGTACATCAAAATCGATATAGTCGGTATGGGAAGCATCAATGACCACCGTTGAGTTTTCTGGCATGTGGTCCAGTGTTTGCCGGATGGCAGCCTTATTCAGAAAAGAAACTTCCTCTGATAACTGGATCCGGATCACATCTCCTTCCTTGTGTTTGTCTTTATGGAAATAATAAGAATTCTTCAAGTTACCATGGAGAATGGCGCCAAATGCTGCAATGATACCGGCGATCACTCCTACGAGCAGGCCTTCCCCTTTCAAGGGTTTATAAATTCCCAGCAGGTCTATTCCGATAATCACTCCCACTGTTACAAAAAAGGGTATCGCCTGGTACTTTCCATTCTTCCACATGGTTTTGAAAACAGAAAGTTTACAAAGCTTGTAACCCGTCAGCAACAGGATGGCAGCCAGTGATGAAAGGGGTATCAGGTTCAGCAAAGTGGGGATGGTGATAACCGTTGACAACAAAAGGAATCCATGGAAGATCGTCGATATTTTGGATTTTGCTCCTGCATGTATGTTAGCGCTGCTGCGTACGATCACACTGGTGATTGGCAATCCACCTATCAATCCGGACAAGGAGTTACCGACACCTTGAGCAAACAACTCCCGGTTAGTGTTCGTAACATTTCTTTCCGGGTCCAGGTTATCCACGGCTTCGATACACAACAGTGTTTCCAGCGAAGCAATGATAGCGATCATAATACCGGTTACAATCACCTTGCTGTTCAGGAACCCACTAAAGTCCGGCAGTGTAAAAAAGCTGAAGAACTCAGATGTGCTGCCCGCCACTTTGATCTGTACCAGGTGGTCGCTGGTGATAGTGAGCGGACTGCCGGTGGATTTAAATAACTCATTGAGTAAAATAGAAACAATCACTGCCACAAGAGCACCCGGAATAAACTTTACCCTTTTCTTGATAAAAGGCATTTCCCAGACCAGCATAATAGCCAATGAGATCAGGCAAATGACAAAAACACCTACTTCGATATGCTGTAACGGCAGCAATAGCTCATGCCAGTCTTCATTACCAAAAGGGAATAATTCGGTAAGATTACCTTTTTCGTCACGGTCGTAACCCACCGCATGAGGGATTTGTTTGGCAATGATCAATATACCAATACTTGTGAGCAACCCTTTAATAACGCTGGACGGGAAATAATTAGCAATCCCGCCCAGTTTGGCCATACCCATCAGGATCTGCAATATCCCTGCTATAAGTACGGCACAAAGAAAGAGGTCAAATGCCCCGATATTTGTAATAGCGGCCAGCACCAGTGCGGCGAGGCCCGCTGCGGGCCCGCTCACACTTAGTTTTGAGCTGCTAAGTGTACCGATCACAATTCCTCCAATGATACCGGATATCAGCCCGCTAAAGAAGGGGGCGCCTGATGCCAGTGAAATGCCCAAACAAAGCGGCAGGGCCACGAGGAAAACCACGAGCCCGGCCGGCAGATCCGATTTCAACGTCTTCGTATTTATTTTCATCTTATAGTTGGCTTTTTAATGGGTGCTTGCAGGGTTGTTTCTTTATTTTGCAACAGCCATCTGTTTATCACTTTTCTTTCTTTTGGTCAGGTTTTTAAAGAAGTCCACTTCGCCTGTTTCGATATTATATACACCCCCGATGATACCGATCTGGCCCTTGGAAAACATTTCTTTAACGATATCGCTTCGTTTCAGGATTTCTTCCAGGCTGTTCTCCACATTTGCATAGGTTACATTGTCGTGAAAAACATGCTGGTCTTCGTCCTGCAGCAGGGCTTTGCTGATAGAAGGCTGGATCCGGTTGAGCAATGAGGTGATATGACCATCCTTCACACCAGCTTTGGCGCTATTAATAGCCCCGCACTCCGTGTGTCCGAGTACCATCAGCACTTTAGATCCCACATACTTTAATGCATATTCAATACTGGCCAGGATATCATCATTCACAATATTACCGGCAACCCGGATACTGAACAGGTCGCCCAGTCCCTGGTCAAATATTAATTCCACAGAAGTGCGGGAATCCATACAACTCAGTATTACAGCAAAGGGGTACTGCCCTTCTCTGGTTTCGTTGATCATTTCCAGGTGGTCATGATCGGAATTTAAATTGCCAACAAATCTTTTATTTCCCTCTACAAGCAGTTCATAGCCCTGGTAGGGAGTAAGATTCTGCAAGTATTCCTTAGAATGCTTTCTCATAATCATGATGTAATTTTAGAAGCATGCTATCAATAATGATAACATTACAGTAATGAAAAAATGTTTTTTAAAAAGGCAATAAACAAAAAAGTAAATAGTAAAATGACACGTACGCAGAGCCGCGTTAGGCCATGTTTGGAGGAGGCACTAATAATTCACCATGAAAAGCAATGTATGTACCGGCATCATCCCCTTTATGATAGGTGGATGCAAGAGATAAAAAATGATCGGCTTTGTGATGATCGTGGAGAAATTCTTCTGAGAATGAATTGATACCACCGGGTGCTTTTTCTTCTGTGGTATTGCCAAAGGGGTTGGCTGTTTCTTCTTCGTTATCGGAAAGGGGGCAGTCAGCAGCGGTAATTTTGCCATATTTGATGGCTTCCTGCTGACTCTCAAAAACATACGGGGCACTTACGGTAAGCCATAGCAGGGCCAGTGTCATAAACACCGCTGCTATCTTATTGAAAATGCTGTATATAGTTCCCTTTTTCTTCATCAAATGTGCTGCAAGATAGTCATTTGGGGTTTTTTATCCAAACACCGGGTTGTCAAATTCATCCGTTTATCACTATTTATTCATCAACAGGCCCATACATCTTCAAAAAAATTGTGACCCAAAATAGCCGTTTGCTTGTAATTTCACCGCCGGATGAAGCTAACAACCGGCAAACAGTTTTGTTGGGCATGTCTATTATTTTTTAATTACCCTTTCATCCTCTTAAATACAAACACCTGTTTGCATGACCTTACTCAGAATTGAAATAAATTTAATTCCCGTTACAAAATGAAACCTTACGAGATTCTGCTAAAAGAAAATAAGCTCTGGGCTGCTGATAAACTAAACCAGGACCCCGACTATTTCCACCGTCTTTCTCAATTACAAACCCCGGAATTCTTATGGATCGGCTGCAGCGATAGTCGTGTACCCGCCAATGAGATTACCGGTACCCAGCCCGGTGAGATATTTGTTCACCGTAATATTGCCAACCTGGTCATTAATACCGATGTAAATGTACTGAGCGTTTTGGATTATGCTGTCAATCATCTCAAAGTAAAACATGTTATCGTTTGCGGTCATTACGGTTGCGGCGGTATCAGGGCTGCTATCACCAATCATGATTTTAAAGCCGTATTGAATATGTGGCTTCGCAATATCAAAGATGTGTACCGTATCCATCGTTCAGAACTGGACCTTATCCATAATGATGACACGAAAGCTGACAGGCTGGTAGAGCTGAATGTAATGGAGCAGGTCTTTAACCTCGCTAAAACCTCCATTATCCAAAGGGCCTGGAAACATGAAACACGGCCAGATCTTCATGGATGGGTATATGGGCTGAAAGATGGATTGATCAAACCGGTGTATGAAATGAAAGCGGGTACACATATTGATGAACTGTATGAATATGACGATCTTTAAACAACCGCCCAGTGAAATTGCTTGTTTTCTTTGTTCCGGCATTGCTGCTATTATCCTGCGGAAATAAAAAGCCTGAGAGCCTGGTGGTGACCATTCCTGAATTAAATTCACCGGATTCTTTCTTTTCATTTGCTAAAGCAGACTCTGCCAATCCTGTACTGACATCAGATATGTCGGTATTCACTTGTCCCATACTCAACCGAAAGATCAACTGGTCGGATAAAGACGTTTTCAATCCGGCTGCCGTGGTAAGAAATGATACGTTGTTCCTTATTTTTCGTGCTGAAGATAAAATTGGCCGGTATGCGGGCACTTCCCGCCTCGGGTTGGCCTGGAGCCTGGATGGATTACATTTCACCCGTCATCCGGAACCTGTTTTTTACCCTGACAATGACGCTCAAAAGCCGTTGGAATGGGAAGGTGGTTGTGAAGATCCGAGGATCGTAAGAAATGAATCCGGTGTTTATGTCATGACCTATACGGCCTATGATGGACAAATAGCAAGGCTGATGGTGGCTTCTTCCCCGGATCTCTATACATGGACCAAGCACGGTTCTGTATTTGCCAAAGCAGACAGCGGAAAATATATGAACCGGTGGAGCAAATCAGGCTCTATTGTCAGTCATTATGAATTTGGCACCCCGGTGGCAAAAAAGATCAATGGAAAATACTGGATGTATGGCGGCGATGTGAATATTTGGGCAGCCACTTCAGATGATCTTATTCACTGGACTCCGGTATTGTATTCCGACGGGGAAAGCGCTGCTATACCTATGCGACGCAATGCCGCAGAGAATGCCGACTTCAAAGTAGTATTTGGACCGAGAGAAAAAATGTTTGACAGCGACCTGGTAGAACCCGGTCCGCCGGCCATCATCACAGAATCCGGTATCTGGCTTATTTATAACAGCCGGAACGAAAGAGCTATCGGCGATACCAGTTTGCCCGATGGAACCTATGCTGCCGGGTATGTGGTGCTGGACAAAAACGATCCTACCCGGGTGATCCGCCGCTCCGATAACTATTTTATGAAACCGGATAAACGGTATGAGTTGCAGGGCCAGGTGAATAATGTGTGTTTCCTGGAAGGGTTGGTAAAATACAGGGGGAAATGGTTCCTGTATTATGGTACTGCTGATTCAAAGATCGCGGTAGCCGTACGATAAATGCGTATTACATTTGTACTATGTCAATAGAAGTGAAAAACCTGCTCAAAGAATACGGTGATCAGAAAGCCGTGAATAATATTTCTTTTAAAGTCAATAAGGGTGAAATTGTTGGTTTCCTGGGTCCTAATGGCGCCGGTAAATCCACCACTATGAAGATCATCACCGGCTATTTACAGCAAACCGGCGGTGATGCTTTTGTTTGCGGGATCCGCGTATCGGAGCAGCCTTTGGAGATCAGGAAAAAGATCGGTTACCTGCCTGAGCTGAATGCCTTGTATTATGATATGTATGTAAGGGAGTACCTGGCGTTTGTAGCCGAAGTGCATAAGGTACAGGACCCGAAATCGAAAATAGAGAGTGTGATAGAACTGACAGGCCTGAAAGTGGAAAGTAAAAAGAAGATCGGCCAGCTTTCAAAAGGATATAAGCAACGGGTGGGGCTGGCAGCGGCATTGATCCATGATCCGGAAGTATTGATACTGGATGAGCCCACTTCAGGACTGGATCCTAACCAAATCCTTGAAATAAGGGAGGTAATCAAAAAACAAGGGGAGAATAAAACGGTGCTCTTCTCTTCTCATATCTTACAGGAGGTGGAAGCCATCTGCGATCGTGTCATTATTATCAATAAAGGTCAGCTGGTGGCCGATGATAAATTAAGTGCCCTGCAAAAAAATAGCAATAACAATCATGTCGTGATGGTCCGGTTTAAAGAACCCATTGATATAAAAGTACTGGAAGATATCCCTGAAGTGACAAAAGCGCAGCAGGTGCAAGCCGCCACATTTAAACTACAAACTGACGATCCCGAAACCGTCCGGAAAAAAATCCTGGGAATTGCATTGCACGAAAACCTGAATATAGTTTCCCTGCAGAGTGAGAACCAGAGCCTGGAAGATGTATTCAGGAATCTTACCGCGAAATAATCAGCGGATCAGGGTAACTGTTCCCTTCAGTAAAATATTATTTTGCTCATTCGAATCATATTCAAGCATCCATACAAATACAGAAGTGGTCAAGTTGATGCCTTTGTATGTGCCGTCCCAGCCCTCCCCTTCCTTTTTTGTTGAAAAGATCAGGTTGCCCTGCCGGTCATACACAGTGAAGTAATGCAGTTTTTTTATACTCAATAAAACTGGTTTGAAGATATCATTCAATCCATCATTGTTGGGCGTAAAACCCGATGGCACATAGATACCACATCGGCTGATGATTTCAATACGTTTGGATATACTGTCACTGCACCCGTCTTTGGATACCACTTTCAGCCTGATTTCATAAGATCCCTCAGTAGTAAAAGTCTTTACCAGGTCTTTTACTGTATAATTGGACCCATCACTAAGCTTCCAGGAATACTGATGATCATCGCCCGGAGCTTCCACGGTGGTATTTTTGAAAGTGGCCGTTTGCATCAGGCATTGAATGGGATTGGGGACCAGGAAATCTGCCCTGGGGTTTTCAATGAGTTCAATCATCACTTCCCTGCCGGTTTTATAACAGGTTTGGTTACGGAGTGTGGCCATATACACTCCTGCTCCTGTGGGGTACGGGTAGAAAACAGGTTGGGTGGCTCCCGGAATGATCTCTGTATTGCGCAGCCATTGAATCTGAACAGCAGGGTCTGTCGATCGCAGTCGAAACTCCGTATTGAACTCAACTCCTTCGCAAAATAACAAGTCACCGGTTACTTGCATGGCAGTGTCAATATACACCGGGGTAACCAATACGGTATCATAACCTTTGCAGCCATTAATATCTGTTACTTCCAGGTAAAACGCTGTTGGCGCCTGGATCACCCCCTGTAATGTAACTGCATTAGGACCTGTAGAAGCAATAAGCAATGAGGCAGGCGACCAGTTGTAGTCACCGATCGAGGAATTTCCGCCTAAGATCGCCTGCCCTTCAGAACAAATTACTTTATCGGTACCGGCATCCGCAGTGGGGTTGGGCACCCCGTTGAGAATAGTAATAATCGTATCACGGCATCCATAACCCGGATACGGAACGACGATGACCGGAAAACCCGTGCCTGGAGGCGGAGGGGGACTTAACACCAGTGATTGTGTAGTAGCTAATACCGTAGCGTATGTATTGTCTGCATACCAGGTATAAGTTGCAAAACCATGCGGCGCTGTCAGTGTTACAGCGGTTGCATCAGGACAAATACCGGCCCCTGCAATTACATTACTGCAAATACTTCCCACATCCAGATAAGCATAACCGAAATGTCCGCCAAGTGTACAGTCACTGGTAATAAATTCAAGACGTATGGTTTTGCCAGCATAGGCTCCGAGATTGAGCGTTACCGGCGTCCAGTCTTTATATAAAACAGTCGCATCATCAGGAGAAGCCTGGAATCCCGGTAAGGAAGACGAAGCCGTGAAATCAAAATCAGCACAATCAATGGGCACATTATCTGTTACATTAAAAACTCTGGCACGGAACCTCGGTTGTTCCTCGGGGCTATGCCCCGGATTTTGCAGCACAACGGCATAATAGAATTTTATGGAATAGGTGGTCACTCCTGTTGGAACTTCGAATGTATAAAACACTCCATCCGCTTCCGCCATCTGCTGATTATTTCCCAATCTTACACTATAGCGGCCACCATAGGGACAGGCCTGGGGAAAATATCCATATTCATCCAATTCCTGGTTCGCTGCATCGATAATGCTGTGCCTGGTAGCCAGTATACCTGTGCCCTCCCATACAATCGCGTTTTCACCATTAAAGCCTATCCGGGCATTTCCATACTTGCATTCCCAGTTACTGAAATTCCCGGTTTCAAAATCCAAATTGGGCGGACATAACTGTCCGGCACCTTTGTGGTAAAAGATGAAAAGAAAGATCAAACAAAAAATGATATTGCTTTTCCCGGCGTGCATAAATGACTATAGGATCGTAAGCAGTCGGGATGGTTCTATCCCGGGCCAATCCTTGAAGTTACAAAAAGGAGGCTGCTTTACAATCCTATAGAATCTAACGGTCGTGCCGGCATTTACCGAATCAAAATCCTTTTTTCTCACCACTGTTTGTACCCGTGGCTTTTCCTTTTTCAAAATCCCCGCCATATACCATGGCCAGTTTTGACTTATTGAAATATTTTCGCAAAGCAGCGTTCACTGCTTCCACTGATAATGCTTTGATCTTTGTTTCAAATTCTGTGTATTGGTTCAGGTCCCTGTCATTTTGCAGGTAGGCACGAAGCAACCCCGCCACGGTATTATTATCTCCCAAAGAGGTTTTATTCTGTTCCTGCCAGCTGGCAACCGACTTGGTCAGTTCATCTTTTGTAAAACCTCCTTTAATGGCTTTATCCACTTCCTGGTGCAGGGCAGAATCAAGCCTGCCCTTATAGATCGGGTTAAAGAATGCATAGATACCCCAGTTACCAGTATTGTATTTGTACTGTACGTTCATGAAAGTGCCGGCACCATAGCTCATTCCTTCGTTCTCCCGTAAACGTTGCGGGATCCGTGAGCTCAGGAAAGCTCCACCGCCCAGCAATTCATTGGCCATGATCACCGCCGGGTAATCCGGGTTTTTACGGGAGATATTCAAATTGATTCCGGCCAGCAGCATGGCATTGGTCTTATCCGGTATATTGATCGTTTCTGTTGTGGCTTTGCTTTCAAAATACCGGGGCTCCACTTCCTTATAAGGCTCCTTACTGTTCCATTTGCCAAATGTATTATTCAAAAAACCCAGCACTTGTTTCTTATCTATCTCTCCCACAAAAGAAGAAACCGAATTATTCGCTCCATAAAAATCGTCATAGAATTTCTTTACATCCTCCAGTTTTACTTTCGACAGGTCTTCCAGGCTTTCTGTGGTGGTGGAAGCATAGTAAGGATGTCCTTTCGGATAATTGCTGAGCAGCTTACCTAATTTTTCACTGGCCTGAGTTTGCGGATCGCTCTGACCAGATTCATAGCTGGCTTTGGTATCCAGCATTACTTTTTCAAACTCCGCTTCATCAAACTTGGGATTCTTCAGCATATCTTCCAGCAGGCTCAGTGCCGCAGGCAGGTTTTGCCGGTCGGTACTGATATTAACATTCAACGCTCCTGCCCCGGGTGAAAATGTAATGGTGGATTTGATCTTGTCCAGCTCGTCGGCTATTTGCTTTTTTGAGCGGGTGGTGGTGCCTGTTTTCAGCATTTCTGCCAGCACCGCACCAGCTTCTGATTTATTATTCAGGCTTTTTTCATCCCCAAACCGCAATATGATAGAAGCGTTGATCTTATCTCCTTTGGTAGGTTTTTCCAGCAACGCATATTTGCCCCCGTTAGCCAGTGTGCCGTACTCCGTATTCTTTTTAATATTCGGGATGGTGTTTTCAAAGTTGGCTTTCTGTGCAACAGCTTCTTTTCCTTTATACCCTGCCAGCAAATTTTTAATATCCGGCGTTTCTGCCACTATTGTTCTCTCCGGAGCGGCATCCGGGATAAACACCCCATAGGTACGGTTGGAGGTTTTATAATATTTTTTGGCGGCAGCCTGCAAGTCAGCTACTGTTAGTTTTTCGGCACGGTCCCGGCTAAGGAACCATAGTCTCCAGTCGCCAGCACCAACAAACTCCGTTAGTGTGATAGCGAAATCTGTTGTACGTGCCATAGCATCCTCAATTTGTTTCAGCACTGCATTCTTTGCACGGTCCAGGTCTTCCTGTGTAAATGTCATAGTACCCAAAGCGTCCAGCGAACTGAACAAGGCCCATTTGGCACTGTCAATATTCTTATCTTTTGGCACTTCCACCTGGAAGTATGAAAAGCCCGGATCGAATAAAGGTTGTGCATAGCCATAAAGTTTGGAAGCCAGTTTGGTATCCACCAGCTTTTTATACAACACCCCTGATGGATTGTTGGTCAGCACTTCAATGAGAGCATAATTGGCGGCAAAATCCTTATCGGCCACAGAAGGAGTATGATAACCCACCCCGATATACTGGATATCACCGGTTCGGCGCAGCATCACATTTCTTTCACCATCCTGCGGGGGCTCCACTGTATAGGTGGGCTGCAACACCCGGGTGGGTTTAGGTATCGGCCCGAAATATTGCTGTGCATATTGCAATGCTTTCTTTTCGTCAAACTTTCCGGCGATCATCAGCACGGCATTATCCGGCTGATAGTATTTTTTATAGAATGCTTTCAGGTTCTCTGCTTTTACCCTTTCAATATCTTCTTTGCTGCCGATGGTGGATTTACCGTAATTATGCCAGAGATACATGGCAGAGAGCACCCGTTCATTCAGCACACCACTGGGATAATTTTCGCCGATCTCAAATTCATTTCTCACCACGCTGAATTCCTTTTTCAGTTCCTCCGGAAGGATTTTGGAGTTTACCATCCTGTCGGCTTCCATATCGATGGCCCAGCGAAGATTTTCGTCAGATGCTGATAACACTTCGTAGTAATTCGTTCTGTCGTACCAGGTGGTACCGTTGGCTGAAGCCCCTTTATCTGCAATGGCTTTTTTGATGTCTGTGAATTTTTTGCATTGTTTGAACAGCATGTGTTCCAGCAGGTGGGCCATGCCTGTTTCGCCGTACCCTTCATGGCGGGAGCCTACTTTATATACGATATTCACAGCAATATTGGTCTGCGATTCATCTGGCATCAGTAATATCCTGAGGCCGTTACTCAATTCAAACTCTTTGATACCTTCTACAGTAGTGATCAATTTCGGTGAGGTCTGCGCCGGGGCGATCATGGAACTGGTTAGCAATAAGGAAAGGCTTATTGCGGCAAGAAAAGTTTTCATGTAAATGATTTGGCTAAAGATAAGGGTATCTCCTTCACAAAAAACAACTGTTAGCCAGAAGGCAAAAAGTAAACGACGGGCGGCCGGCTGATAGATTACAACTTAGAAACAGGGCCTTTCAGTGTCAAAATATTACCGGATAAGTGTAAGCGTTCCTCTTTCCTGCACCAGTTTATTGTCATTGTCATAGAATTCCAGCACCCATACAAATACGCCGGAGCTTTGAGGCTCTCCTTTATAAGTACCATCCCAGGGTTCACCATACTTGGTGGAAAAAAATACGAGGTTACCCCATCGGTTAAATACAGAAAAGCTCTTGAGACCTTTCATACCCACCAGGTAAGGCCTTATCACATCATTAAGACCATCCCGGTTGGGCGTAAATCCTGATGGCAGGTAGAATCCGGGCTTTTTCAGGATCTGCATTCTCATGGTATCTGTGGTAACGCAGGTATGCTCATCTGTGATCTCTATCAGGTATTCCACATCATTTCCGATGGCGATGAACTGTGTGTATTGCGTGTTATAACTGGTCAGTTGAGTTTGCGGCATCCAGGAATAATTGGACCCGATGCTGTCCCTGACATGGATAAATTGTGTACTCCCTTCGGGTACAGTGATGGTGCGATATCTCACCCCTGCACCAGCCTGGTTTACCTGGATTGGTTTTGTTTTGGTTTGAGGGTCATTTTCACAGCCAAGTGTGGTTAACTGAAGCACCACATCCACTTTTCCTTTGGTGGTATAGATAACCGGTGGCGGATCTTTAACTGACGAGCCCGGGCCACCATCATTAAATGTCCAGGTATAATTCACCTGTACTGATCCGTTCTCATTACTCAGGTTGGTAAATGTTACAGGCCTGTTCAGGCAAACGGAATCCCATATAAAGTCAGGAACACCATTTGGCAAAATATGGACAGTGGCTAACCCGGAACTATCCTTACATCCGAATGCAGAAGTTGCCACCAGTTGAATGGTGTAGTTACCTACAGGACTGAATGTTTTGACAGCGTCTGTAACCTGCTGTGTGGTCCCGTCACTGAATTTCCAGTTATAGGTCATGGCCGAGTTATCGGCTATGGAAGAGTTATTGGTAAAGGTGAATGAGTTCTTGGTTACACAACCGGTATCACTATCAGGAGTAAAAGCCACTTGTGGCAGGGGCATTACTGTAATGGGGAAACTCACAGTTGAATCAAGACAACCAAACTGGGTAACCTGTGCCCAATAGGTGCCTGTAGTAGTGGGCTGGTAGGAATAACCGGTGGCCCCGGCAATTGGCGTAAGGTTATCATGCCATTGTACGGAAGTAACAACGTTGCTAACACTCAATATAGGTCCGGGGTCGCCATTACAAAATGCATCGGGACCATTTTTAGTGATCGAATTTTCAACAGTATAGTTCGAGATCACCACTGTATCATAGGAAAAACAACCTGTCAGGATATTCGTTGTTTTGACGATAAACTGAGTGGGATTGGGTGGTATGCCCCATGCAATGGGGTTTGCCGAATTGGGGTTACTTACCTGCGAGGCAGGTGTCCAATCGTATACATGGTTGGGTAATCCAGGCGCTCCGAGCTGAACAGTTTGGTATTCACAAATCGTAGCATCGGGGCCGGCATTGGATACAGGCCTTGGGTTCACGGCTGAGATTATGCCATAAAGTGTATCCAAACAACCAAATGTAGGATAGGGCCCAACGATTACCGGGAAGATGGTACCCGGAGCAGGGGCGGGAGTTATAGTTATTGATTGATTAGTGGATAATAAAGTGGTAAATGTATTGTCAGTAAACCACTGGTAACTCTGGAACCCGAATGGTGCGGTTAATGTAACTGAATTATCACCCTCGCAAAGTGTGGTACCGGTAATAGCGCCGTTGCAAAGCGTGTTCACATCCATATATGCATATCCAAAGTGAGCACCGGGTGAACAATCCATGGTAATAAATTCCAGTCTTATCGTTCTGCCTATAAAAGCATTCAGGTTGATAGTGATGGGCGTCCAGTCTTTATAGCGTACCTGAGAGTTTACAGGAGAGGTTAGAAAACCCGGCATCGAAGCAGAAGCCGTAAAATCAAAATCAACGCAGGGTATAGGAGAGTTCGTGGACAAGTCTGTAATTCTTGCCTGGAATCTTGGCTGCTGGGGAGCAGCATGATTGGGATCCTGCAATACCACTGCATAGTGAAAGATCATGGAAAATACCGTAAGCGTGTTAGGAATGGCGTAAGTATAAGATATGCTTTCTGCCTGTGCCCCTGATGCACTGTTTCCGAGCATTACACTAAAGTTGCTTCCATTCGGACAAATCGTGGGAAAACCGCCATACGGATCAATTCCACCCGGCGAACCTATTATCGTATGCCTGCCTGGAATAGGACCAACAACCGGTAATGGAAACCCATTGCTTATTTGACCGGACCGGCATTCCCAGTTTGAAAAATCTCCATTTTCAAAGTCAAGATTGGGGGGACATAGCCCTACCTGGCCTTTTGCAGGTGCAAAGGAAAAAACAAGCACAAAAGCGAGTAATAAGCAGCTAACTTTCTTGGTAAACATTCCGTCCGGAAATTGCTATCAAACTTAAACAAAAAATACCAGCTAACAGTGACTGATTTTCACACTTTTAATATTATAAGATTCTGAGATGCAAAAACCCCTCTTATAATTTGTGTTATAGCTATTTAGATAAAACATTGTTTCTTTGCAGCAACGAAAGCCTGCCAGTGGAAGATTTATTCATTTAAAACACCCCATTCAAACATGAGTTACATTTCCGAAATCTTTGCCAGACAGATCCTTGATTCGAGAGGCAATCCCACTGTGGAAGTGGATGTGATCACAGACGAAGGAGCACTGGGCCGGGCCGCCGTACCCAGCGGTGCCAGCACAGGCATTCATGAAGCCGTAGAGTTACGCGACAATGATAAAAAGAAATATGTGGGAAAAGGCGTGCTGAAAGCCGTTTCTAATGTCAATAAAAATATCGCCCCTGCCCTGCTGGGTTATGATGTGGCCGATCAAACCGGTATTGATCAGATGATGATCGAACTGGATGGAACGCCCAATAAAGCCAAACTGGGTGCTAATGCCATACTGGCCGTAAGTATGGCCGTGGCTAAAGCGGCCGCAGAAGAAGCCTCTTTACCCTTGTACCGTTATGTGGGAGGCACTAATGCAAAGACACTGCCTATACCCATGATGAATATCCTGAACGGCGGCGCTCATGCGGATAATAAAATAGACTTCCAGGAATTTATGGTAATGCCTGTGGGTGCTCCCAATTTCAGCGAAGGTCTTCGCTGGGGTGTGGAAATTTTTCACACATTGAAAAGTGTTCTGAAGAAAAAAGGATATAGCACTAATGTGGGCGATGAAGGTGGCTTTGCCCCGAATATCCAAAGCAATGAAGAAGCGATAGAAACGGTACTGGTGGCTATTGAGGCTGCTGGTTATAAAGCCGGTACGGAAATAAAAATTGCCATGGATGCGGCCAACAGTGAGCTATGGGATGCCAAAAAGAAAAAATATGTTTTCCATAAAAGCAGTGGCAAGGAAATGAGCAGCGAACAACTGGCCAAATACTGGGAAGGATGGGTAAAGAAGTATCCCATCTGCAGTATTGAGGATGGTATGGCAGAAGACGACTGGAACGGATGGAAAATGCTGACACAGGCAGTAGGCAGCAAATGCCAGCTGGTGGGTGATGATCTGTTTGTGACCAATGTAACAAGGTTACAACAGGGTATTGATAAAGGCATCGGCAATGGCCTGCTGGTAAAAGTGAACCAGATCGGAACCATTACGGAAACGATCAATGCGGTAACACTGGCACAGCATAATGGCTATAACACCATCATGAGCCACCGCAGCGGTGAAACAGAGGATGCCACGATTGCCGACCTGGCAGTGGCCCTGAATTGCGGACAGATCAAAACAGGTTCCGCATCCCGTACTGATCGTATGGCCAAGTACAACCAGCTGATCCGGATCGAAGAATTATTAGGCGACTCGGGCATTTATCCGAAAGGAAAGATTAAATTTGGAAAGTAGTTTATAGTCAAAAGTTCATGGTTCATAACGAACCATAGGCCCTGGACCATGAACTGCTCTTATCAATCATCCAACCATGAAATTACTAACCCATATACCGGCCTGGCTGAAGAACAAGTATTTCATTGCTGTTGCAGTTTTTTGCACGGTCATGCTTTTCCTTGATAAGAATGATATTTTCACCCAAATAGACCGGGGCAGGGAGCTGAGAAAACTGAAGCAAAGCAAGGAATATTATACCACCCGAATTGCTTCAGAACGTAAAGAATTAGAAGGACTTAAGAGCGATCCGGCGGTTCTGGAACAGTATGCCAGGGAAAAATACCTGATGAAGAGGGAAAACGAAGAGCTCTTCCTGGTACCGGAAAAGCCCGATCCCGTAAATGGCGGGACAAAGAAATAGCGTTCCGGGCACAATAAGGCAACCCGTCCCCCGTTAATATTGCGGACATTTTTAATATACCAGCCACCAAGGACACATTATTATCTGGACAACTTAATTCGGTTTGCCAATGACAAATTTTACTCCCGAGGATCTGTTATTGTATTTGTACAAAGAAACCTCTGCTGAACAAACCATTGCCATTGAAAAGGCATTGGAAATGGACTGGACACTTCGTGAAAAGCTGACCGTGCTCAAAGCATCGATGCAGCGTCTTGACAAGATCACTGAATCTCCACGCACAGAAGTAGTATTGAATGTTCTGAACCATGCGAAGGAACATTCTGCGGAAGAGGTACAATAATTTTTACTCGAAAAAATGATTACAGCATCCTGTTATGAACGGGATGCTTTTTTATTTTCTGTATTCTGGGTAGTTGGGGAACAGCAAAGGTTTCCCGCGGCGCTCGCAATGAAGCGGCGACGCAGCGTAAACCTGCCTTTGCGTAAACTCTCTGCTCTCCTGTTCCCTGCCTGCCGGCAGTGTATTACTTCACAATTCCGGTATCGCAAAGAAAATACAGGGAGTACGGGTAAAATAAAAAATATACAATCTCTAAAGACTATCTGAACCATAAACTACAAACCATAAACTATAAACTATCCCTAGTTTTGCTGCTATGACCCGTAAAGAACGTTATGACTTTGTGATCGATTATTTTCAACAGCACATGCCCGTGGCCGAAACGGAATTGACCTTTGACAGCCCCTACCAGCTTTTGGTGGCCGTTATCCTTTCTGCTCAATGCACCGACAAGCGGGTGAATATGACCACTCCTGCCATTTTTGAAAAATACCCGGATGTGCAATCGCTCAGTATAGCCGGCTTTGATAATCTCTTTCCTCTCATCAAAAGCATATCCTACCCGAATAATAAAACAAAACACCTGATCGGTATGGCTCAGAAGGTGGTCAGTGATTTTGAAGGGCGCATACCCATGACCGTTGATGAACTGGTGCAGCTTCCGGGGGTGGGCAGAAAAACAGCCAATGTAATTACTTCCGTGATCGACCAGCAACCCAATATGGCTGTTGACACCCATGTGTTCCGGGTCAGTAAACGGATCGGTTTGGTATCCCAAACGGCTTCCACACCCCTGGCGGTGGAAAAAGAACTGGTCCGGCATATCCCCGAAGCCCTCGTCCACAAAGCCCACCACTGGCTGATACTCCATGGCCGCTATGTATGCCTCGCCAGGAGCCCCCAATGCGGGAAATGCGGGATCCGAACTGCCTGCCGCTACTATGCAAGGGAAGTTGCGCCGTAATTTTTCAGGCGATTTACGTAAAAACATATTTCCACATTTATAAGTTTAGCATAATCATTGTTATAAAGAGTTGGCCATTATCAATACTATGAAAAGCCAACTTGTGAGAAGACATACCCTATTCCTTATTTGTCTTGTACTTTTTAGTGTATCCCTGACCGTTAGCGCCCAGGTACCTCCCCGTCAATGGGCACTGCACTACGGCGGCGGTGATGTGGATATTCCCTTTACCATAAAATTCACTTCAGATGGCGGCACCATAGTGGCCGGCTACACCGATTCCCGTGGCGGCGATGTGAGCCCGCAGCCCAACCGTGATTACTGGGACCTCTGGGTGCTGAAGCTGGATAAATGCGGTACCATTCAATGGGAAAGATCTTTTGGCGGAACGAATTATGAAAGTGCCCGGGATATTGTGCAAACTTCGGATGGCGGCTACCTGGTACTGGGCGAAACCAATTCCACCGATGGTGGTGTGGTGGCGGGATATGGTGGCACAAAAGATATCTGGTTGCTGAAATTAAATGCCACAGGAACCCTGCAATGGCAAAGAAGATATGGTGGCTCGGGGTTGGATATCGGCAACCATATCGAGATCACGTCTGATGGCGGCTTCCTGATCGCAGCATCTTCCACTTCCAACGACGGTGATATACGCGGTAATCACAGCACAGGCACCTATACCGATGGTGTGCTGATGAAAATGGATGCCTCCGGAAATATACAATGGAGCCGTTGCTACGGCGGCAGCAAGAACGAAGAGTTGTTCGATATTGAAGTGATCAACGGGACCATTTTTGCAGCCGGATTTACCAACTCTGTGGATGGCGATATTCCGCCCGATCAAAAGAACTACGATATGTGGCTGCTGGCTATTGATGCCAACAGTAACAAAGTTCTAAGTAAAATTTATGGCGGCTCACAGAACGATGTGGCTTATTGCATGACCAGGGGTGCCGATGGTACACTGACCCTTGCCGGCTACACCACTTCCAATGATGGTGATGTAAGCGGCGCCAGGGGGGGACAGGATTACTGGATCATCAATGTGGACCAAAGGGGAAGATTAAACTGGCAGCGTGTAATGGGCGGAACAGATGCTGAATATGCCAAAACAATCATCACCGACAGGGACAGCAGTTATATCGTGGGTGGCGTTACCTATTCTGATGACGGAGATGTGGCCAACCCCCTGGGGGATGGTGATTTCTGGACCATCAAGCTGAGCCCTTCAGGATCCGTGACCTGGCAACAAAACTGGGGCGGCAGTTCCAACGATCACATGCGTTGCCTGATCCGTCACAACACAAGAAATGAATATTACCTGGCCGGAGATTCAGAATCCGGTGACGGGGATTTTAATAATGCGCAGGGAGATGCCGATTTTGCTGTCATCAAACTAAAAATTCCTGAATTAACCCGGCAGGATTCGACGGTATGCAGTTTATCCGGTTTTGTTCCGGTGGATGATACCTTACAGGATATCTGCGGTTACGACTCCGCTATTGTACGGTATGACCCGGTGGCATTGGCTGGGCCTTTTGACAGCCTGCGAAAAGCGGATACCATCTTTGTGGGCCAAAGTGTAACCTTGCATGCCACTAATCGCGGCAATGTAACCTGGAATGCACATCCCACTTTGAGCTGCACGGAATGTACCGACCCAGTTGCTTCTCCCACCGTTACAACAGTATATATGGCCACCAACAGCTCTCCTTTGGGTTGCCAGGTTTCCGATCAGTTTACGGTAGTGGTGCTGAATGATGCACTGGTAAATATTCCTTCTGCCTTTACTCCTAACGGAGATGGACGGAATGACTTTTTCGGCCCCCTGGGTAAAGTGCCGGAAGGTTACCGGTTGCAAATATTTAATCGTAATGGGGAAGTGGTATTTACAAGCAGTACGATGAACCAGCGATGGAATGGTATATACAGGGGTGTGCTTCAGCAAACAGCTGTATTCATTTACCTGGTGGATTACAAGGACCTGCAGAACAGGCCGCACCAGCAAAAAGGAACATTTGTATTGATACGATAAGAATTAATTAAGTAAAACAATCACTCATGGACAGAAGAGAATTTTTCAAGCGCTCCCGCAGCCGCAAAAAAATGTTTGCCGGACTGGCTCCCTATGCTGGTAGCTGGACTGTGAATGAAGTGACGCACTTACTGAAACGCACCATGTTTGGCGCAAAAAAAGCTGACATTGATCACTTCCTGGCGATGTCGCCAGGCGCTGCTGTGGATGAATTACTGAACACCGTTACAGTTCCCAGTCCACCGGTGAGAGATTATGGCCTGCTGGAAGACGAAGGTGTGTTCTATGATGACCTCGGTGTGGCGATTGGGCAAACATGGGTGAACGACCCTAACACGGCCAGTTTTGTGGAAGTAAGAGGGCAGATCAACAGCCGCAGGGTGGATAGTTTAAAAAAATGGTGGGCCGGCCTGATGATCAACCAGGGCCGTAGTATACAGGAGAAAATGGTGTTGTTCTGGCATCATCATTTTTCTATCCAGTCATCGGAAGTGGAGAACTGCCTGATGTTGTACAGGCACCATGCATTGCTTCGCAATGCTGCGCTGGGAAATTTCAGAACACTGGTCCGTGATGTGACTATCGATCCTGCCATGCTGCTTCACCTGAACGGATACCTGAACTCCCGGCAGGCGCCCGATGAGAACTATGCAAGGGAATTGCAGGAGCTATTTACAGTAGGTAAAGGAGACGATTCTTTATATACAGAAGATGATGTGATCGCCGCAGCCAGGGTGCTTACCGGCTGGCGCATCAATAGTAATCCCTTAGGTTCTTACTTTGATGCGGGTGCGCATGATTCGGGCACAAAGGTATTTTCTGCCTTTTATAATAACACGTCCATCAGTGGCAGCAGCGACCCGGATACCGAGCTGAATGCACTGATCAATATGATCTTTGGTACCACGGAGGCCGCCCGCTTTATCTGCCGCAAATTGTATAAATGGTTTGTGTATTACGAAATTGACAGCACCGTTGAAGCAGAAGTGATCGTTCCGATGGCAGATATCCTCATTGCGAATAATTATGAAATAAAACCTGCGCTGGATGTATTGTTCAAGAGCGAACACTTCTTTGAAATGGCCAGCCAGGCCTGTTATATCAAAAACCCGTTTGACATTATCCTGGGAACGCTGCGTGAATTCAATGTCAGTTTCCCTCCTTATACAGATTATGCAGCGGGCTACCCGTTGTTCTATTCACTATACAGTAATGCATCGGATATGCAGCAGCAATTATTCCAGCCACCCGATGTATCCGGATGGCCCTCCTATTACCAGGAGCCCATGCACTATGAATTATGGGTAAACAGTAACTCTTTGCCCAAGCGGGCGGATTATACCGATGCCCTGGTGAATGATTCAGTGATCGATGTAAGGGCGTTTGCCAATTATTCCTCTAACCCGGCAGACCCCAACCAGCTCATCGATGATGTGACAGCATTGTTACTGCGTTATCCTTTGTCGGTTAACTCAAAGACCTATGTGAAAACAAATTTTCTGCTGAATAATACAACAGACGATACAATTTGGACCAATGCATGGAATAGTAATAACAATACTTATATCAATGCCTCTCTGAGAGAGATGTTCAAATTCCTGATGAACCTCCCCGAGTTTCATCTGTGTTAACAGCCATGAATTGAATCAACCATGTTAAACCCTAAAGTATGAACAGAAGAAATTTTTTACGCAATACGGTTCCGGTGGCAGTGACCATGCCAGGTTTGCTGAACGGGTTTTCGTTCACCGCACAAGGTTCTGAAAGTATACTGGCAAAGTTGCTGCAGCAAACGCTGACAGATACAGACCATGTATTCGTGCTGGTACAGCTGGGCGGTGGTAATGACGGACTGAACATGGTGATCCCGCTCGATATATATGGTAACTACTATAATGCGAGGACCAACGTGGCCATTCCTCAAAGCCAGGTACTGCGATTGGACGGGACCGATAAATCAGGTTTGCACCCGGCGATGACGGCCATGCAAAACTTGTTCAACAAAGGGAAGATGAACATCGTGCAATCGGTAGGCTATGCCAACCCCAATTTCTCCCACTTCCGGGCAACAGATATCTGGAATAGCGGCGACACCCGTGAGAACCGCCGGGAAAGAGTAAAAACAGGCTGGATGGGCCGTTACCTGGAAAGTGAATATCCCGGTTACCCGGATGCTTTCCCCAGTGCGGAAATGCCCGATCCATTGGCGATCCAGATCAGCAATTTCCCCACCCTGACGGTACAGGGCCAGATTTACTCCATGGGCCTTTCGATTACCAACCCGGAGAAAGTGTACACATTTGCGAATCCATTTTCAGACTACCCGCTGAATTCAGCAAATGCTAATAAAGAACTACGCTTTCTGCGTGTGATCTCTGAAAAAACAAAGATCTATTCTGATATTATCCGGGCGGCTTATCAAAGAGCTTCTACCATGGCTACCTATCCCAATAATAATGGATTGGCAGAGCAGTTGAAGATCGTGGCAAGGCTGATCAAAGGTGGTTTAAAGACAAGAGTGTACACCGTTTCCATGGGCGGCTATGATACACATAAACGCCAGGTGAACGCCAGTGATACCACTACTGGTTTTCATGCCGAACTGCTGAAACAGCTCTCTTCGGGTATTGCTGCCTTCCAGGAAGACCTGGAGCTGATGGGCCTGGATGACCGTGTGATGGGAATGACTTTTTCTGAATTTGGACGCCGTATTAAATCCAATGCCAGTTTAGGTACCGACCATGGTGCAGCTGCCCCCCTGATCATGTTTGGTAAACATGCCAAAAAAGGTATATTAGGCACCAGCCCTGATATCCCTGCCGATATACAGGTAGTTAACAATATTCCGTTCCAATACGATTTCAGAAGTGTGTATGCATCAGTATTGGAACAATGGTTCTGTGTGAAGCAGCCGGCACTGGATTCCATCCTGCTGCAAAATTATCAATCGCTTCCGCTGATCACGGGTCCTTGTGGCGTGCCGGATGATCCGGATGATACTAATAATAACTCCCAGGACCTGTTATTGAAATTCTGGCCCAGTCCATATACCGTTTCAGCAACGATCCAGTTCTCCACAACGGGTGGTCACACACTGATACAGCAGATCGATGCCCTGGGAAGGGTGGTGAGGGTACATACCAACCAGGATTATGCAGCCGGCACCTACAATATCGATATTTATAATGATGGTCTGGCTTCAGGACCTTATTTCATCCGTCTGCAAAATAAAGCGCTGCAAAAAGTGATCAGCGTGGTGAAGATGCCTTAATCAAATTAGTGTCGGTCATTAATAACAAATATCCGCTGCCGAATGTCAGCGGATATTTTATTTTCTCCCAACATAGGGTAATGCCTCATTTTCAAAACAGTCGTCCGCGGTGGTCCGCTGAGGGGCAGAGTTTCACAGAGCGTTTTCTCTGAGGTTCTCCAATTCCCCATGCACCTCCGTACCAAATTAAACCGGGCAAAAAACACAAATGGAGACGGTACCCAGCATCATCTTTGCACGATTTATCCAACTACATACATTTATCCCCATACCTTCCGGTAAACGGCTTATCATCAGCCAGTTCATGATCCTGCCAAAGAACCCTTGCCAACGCTATACTTATACAGGGGGATTTGTTAGATTTGTGTAACCTCGCCCCTTTGAAATCCCCTGAAAGGCCGACATGATTAGTGCGTAAGAATTAAACAAAACTAATGCTGGATAATACCTTTTATAGCGACGAGTCTCTTTTTAACAGCTATCTCTCGTTCAAGCCCTTAATGGCAGCCCTTCGAAAAAATATGACCGGGGGCAATCCGGGTATGCAGAAACTCTATGGCCAGGTGGTGGGTGCTTTTGAGCAACATCCTGAATTGCTCGAGACCATTACAGATCTTTCTGTTCTGCATCAGCATACTGAACTGATTGAAGAACTGTTATCGGCAGTATTCCCTCCCACCACGGCCAATTATATGTATGGAGTAGCCATTCCGTTTAAGCCGGATGCCGTATATGTATCCCCGCTATTTAAAACCATTCTTTTAAAACAGGGAACGAACCAAATAGTGGTACCTGGTGACAAGGTAGGACAGATATTAAACAAGGAAAAAGTTCATTTTGCCTGCGGCCTTATATTGAAAAAATACCTCGGTTATAATAATCCCGATAACACCAGGGCGGTTTATCCGTTCATCGATGCCACTACCGGGCTCACCCGCTTTATGGAGCTGAGAATGGATGGACGCTTTATTGATGTGAACCCGCTTGGCGAAATGCCACCGTTGCCGGCAAGCCTGGTAGACGCACAAACCAACCGGCTGCTTACTATTGAAGAACTTATAGAGCAGGTACCGATAGATAAATTTATTTTCGAAGGTATTACGCCCATCCGTGTCAATGATGTAACAGAGACAGCCGTGATTGCTGAGATCAAAAACCGGCTGCTCGATTTTGATCCCCTGTCCAGCGCCTCCCAGTATATCGGGTTGGAGAATTCAGTTCAAAGCCTGATCGGCATCAAAGGTCTTTCCATTGGTATCACCCCTTTCTTTAAGATCAACAATCACTATATCTACTCAGATATTCACAACAATAACAGTCTTTTGTTCCGGCAGTTGCAAACGATCACCGAAAAAGATGAGATCAGTGATTATTGCAAACTATTGTTCCGCGATAACAGCCAGCCTGTACTGTATGAAACACTGGATGAAAACTCCGTGGGAGATGTGCAATGCCTGCAATACTATTATCGTGCCGGAGGCCGCAGCCTTATTCTGTGCCCGTTGAAACAGAATAATGATATGATCGGCCTGCTGGAGATCATTTCCACAGAACCAGGTTGCTTAAAACCGGCGCATGTAGGCAAAATAGAGGCAGCCATTCCTTTGTTTACACTGGGTTTGGAAAAAACACTGGAGCAGCTGAACAACCAGGTAGACAAAGTGATCAAGAAGAAATTCACAGCAGTACAGCCGGCCGTTGAATGGAAATTTACCGAAGCCGCCCTGAATTATATTGTGAACAAATCTGCTACAGACGATCTCAAGGTAGAGAAGATCGCATTCCATGAAGTGTACCCATTATATGGCGCCATTGATGTACGCAATTCATCCACCGCCAGGTCTCATTCCATTCAGCTGGATACGCTGGAACAACTGGATATGGCGCAAAAATTGGTGAAAAAAGCGCAAAGTCAGCTTTCCTTCCCCCTGTTGCAGGAAATTGAATTCAAAATTGAAAAATTCATTTCCTCCGCCTCCGATGTACTTCAATCCGAAGAAGAACTGAGTATCCAGGATTTTATGCAGGGACAATTAGTTTCTGTATTCAACCACCTGCGCAATACCGAGCCCTCCTTAAAAGCACAGATTGATCATTATTTTTCCTCCCTCAATCCCAACCTGGGTATACTTTACCATCACCGGAAAGAGTACGAGGAGAGTATTTCAAAGATCAATGATACCCTGGCCCGTTTTATCGACAAAGAACAGGCTGCAGCCCAGAAAGTTTACCCGCATTATTTTGAAAGATATGTTACGGACGGGCTTGAGTTCAACATCTTTATAGGTCAATCCATCACGCCCCGTAAGAAATTTGATGAGATCTATCTCCGCAACCTCAAGATGTGGCAGCTTACCGTTCTGGCCAAAGCTGCACGGATCACACGTAAACTGGAGAAAGAACTGAGCCAAACATTGCGTACCACACAGTTGATCCTTTCACATAGTCAACCCTTATCGATCAGTTTCCGCACGGAGGAAAGAAAGTTTGATGTGGATGGTGCGTACAATACCCGCTATGAAATTGTAAAGAAGAGGATCGATAAGGTAAGAATAAAAGAAACCATGGAAAGGCTTACGCAGCCTGGCAAGATCGCCATTGTATACTCCCAGGCCCGGGATGCAGTGGAATACACAGAGTATATCGAGTTTCTGCAAAATAAAAACCTGCTGAAGCCCGGTATAGAAAGACATGACCTGGAGGAATTACAGGGTGTGATCGGGCTCAAGGCCCTTCGGGTGGATGTTTGTTACGAAGATGAACCCCTGCCGGAAAAAAAGATCGAATTGTCGAACACCACTTCACAACAATTGTTGGGGGAGCAATAAATCATAAACAAACAAGCCTGCCATGTTGCTTGTCCCGATAAATTTCGGGGAGCTAATCGAAACATGGCAGGCTTGACTATTTTAATCGCAGCACTTATCTATCAAATTTCCACCCTATACCAAACATCGGTATGGTGTCTTCGTCAGACAGACCCACTCCCAATGTAAATACAATACGGCGCAAGGGTGAGAACCACAGACCACCACCATAACCAGTACCCCATTTATCATCCACATCATCTTTCAGCCATACGCGGCCTACATCTATGAATGTGTAGATACCGAATGAAGCCGGGAACAGGTAGGTTTTCAGGTTCGCTACTTTCAGCCGGAGTTCTGTTTGATTATAGAATTTTGATTTGCCTGCAAACCGGAATTGGCGGTAACCACGAAGATTATCTTCATTACCGAGGTATTGTGCCTGGTAAAACTCAAATCCTTTATCGCCCAGGTTAATTCCGCCGCCTGTACGGTTGGCCAGCACCAGCCAGTCTTTTATCAGCGACAGGTAAACCGCAAAATCGGAGTTCAGCTGTGTTACATTATCATAGCTGTTATCATTATTACCTTTTAAGAAACGTAAAGTAGTGTACCAGGTAACCCCTCTGTCGGGTACGGCCTGGCTGTTCCGGGTATCCACATCAATGGAAAAAATGCCGCCGAAATAGGATTGTCTCTTATACAAAGTGGCAGGATCCAATCCGCTGGGGATCGTATTCAGCACCACGTTTCTTTTCTTATTCAGTTTATCGGTGGAATCCAGTGAAAAGAACTGGAAGGTGGGGCCAAAGGAGATCATCACTTTGCTGGAGAAACGCTGTCTTAATTGCAGGGTGATGTTACCCAGGTCATACCGGATGCGATAATACCTGAACCGGCCTTCTTTGGTATCGTCATATACTGACGTCATGCCATAGCCGAAGAAATTAGTGGTATTATTGGGCCCCCTGTAATCAATATCTGCCACGATGTCTGTATTTGAACCAAATACGGACATAAATTCCCCGTGATAGCTCGCCCGAACGGCTTTGGTGGAGAAGGCAAAAGAAGCCTTGATCTGGTGTAATGTTTTATAAGGAACTTTCCTGAAACCATGACGGATATATTTGAATGTAGGTCCGAGGAAAAGGCCGTCATCCGGGTTGTACCCAATGGTACCGAAGACGGATTGGAAAGGATATTTATACCCCAGCCTGTCAAAGCGGTTCACGAGGCTGTCATTGGCCGCCATTTTGTTACGGAATGGGCCGGTAACTTTGTTATTGCCATTTGATTTATCATAGATCAGTGTACTTCCCTGTGATTTGGTGGCATTCTCAAATACATCCTCTCCGCCGCCACCGATGATCCGGGTCTTAATTTTGTCGTCCGCGCCTGTGCTCACAAATTTATCTTCTCCATCCATACCATATATCCTCAGTTCCTTGGTTATGAAAGGATCGAATGTTCTTTCATACATCCTTACTGATTTCTCACCGTCTTTATTTACTTTATAGACCTGTACTGTTACTTTTCCATCATCTGCCCTGTTAATTTCAAACAATTCCTTTTTATCGCTGCCGGTAATACTTACAGTTTCTGATATAAAGCGATAGTAGGCCATAACATCTTCCACCAGGAAATTTCGCCTGTCTTTCAGCGTTTGAATGATCGTGGCTGCTGAAAGGTTGCGGATCTCCGCTGGCTGCTGTGCCAGTGCATTCTCAATGACCTGGTCCGTCATTTGAGCCACAAATTTTTCCGCAGCCTGTTTCCAGTCACTTTCACTGAGCTGGTTCAAAAAGAAGCGGTCGAGGTTGCGGGCGGCAAAATTGAACCGGGCAATACTTTTAGCTTTGGGTTTAAAACCTTCCAGTTGCGGTACCAGTGAGCGTCCTTTTACAAAGCCGGGCAGCAACCCATCGTTGATATAAAAAGCCTGGTCGCGGTCTTTGGCAATAGGAAAAAACGTTTTCCCTTTACCGGTAGCATTATCATAAGCGCCCCAGGTCCACTGATCTTCGTGGCGGTCCAGGTCCATCACAAACATATCCAGGATGCGGATCCTTAAAAGGGCCAGTTGGTCCACATCGTTGTCATTATCCTTTTCCAGTTTATCCACTACCTCGTCCGTGTCATAAGCTTTATTCACGGTGTCGGGAAGCCGGGGTTCGTACAAGGCGAGCATATTGGCAAAATCGGTCCTGTGTTCTCCCAGTTTGGGGTCGTCACCGATATATACTATCCGGGCAAAGCCATGGGGAATACCCGCTGCTTCGGCCAGTACAGGTATGGAAAGCGCTGCATAAGGATAGGATGCAGACACCCCATCCGCCACCAGGTCTGCGGCCGCTTCACTTTGCAGGTCACCGGGCAGCGTTTTGCTGGTAATAAATTTAGCAATGGAGCGAAGTGTATATTGTCGTCCATTCGGGTCTTCCAGGCGTAATGATTTTGTTTGCTTGCCGCCTCCCCTTTTTACAGGGGTAAGCCCGCCTTTTTCCTGTGATATGTATAGCACAGGCGCTTTTATTGGGGTATTCCATTCTTTGCGGTAATTGGAACCCATCCAGAAATGCCTGGACCGGCTGTCGTTAAAGGTGGAGCCGGAAGTCAGGGTGGAGTCTTTTTGGGCCTGCGCTGTTCCTGCCAGTAGGGACAAGAAGAGGCAGATGCCGGTAGTTGGGGTAAGCAGTCTCATGGTTGCAGGTTTAATGAGTAACTCGGGCAAAAAAGTTGTCAGAGTTTGAAAAGATACGATTTTTTAAAAAAAAAGTGCAGAATGGAAAAAATAAAAAAAGACCATAATATTTTACGCATATACGACATTGATTTGTTCAAAGTATGCAGAGTTTTAGCGCTTAAAATATGATTTTCGCCATGTGCCTGCATTCGGGGTAAAGTTTTCAGTAAATTGGAAACTTTAATGTAGCTGTCACCGTTAGACACAGCCAGCATTACAATGTTTTTATGGCTATTTTGCATAACGGCCAGCATGAGCCATTGATTATTAACCAGGCATTAACCTAGCTTTGTTTGAGGGTGCGACCGAAAAAAAATATCATACTGATCGTTTTATCCTGGCTGGTTCAGCTATCCCTTCCGGCCCAATCTGATACCATCAACCAGCGAATTGTACTGATCGGCGATGCCGGCCAGCTGACCAACGGAAAACACCCGGTGGTGGACGCAGTAAAAAGAATGATTCCGCTGGACAACAAGACCACCATCCTTTTTCTCGGGGATAACCTATACAAGACCGGTTTGCCCGACAGACAATTCAAGACTTTATTCGATGCAGCCAAAGCCGTTTTGGATTCGCAGATACTGATCGCACAAGGCACCGACGCCAAAGTATATATGATCCCCGGTAATCATGACTGGGAGAATGGAAGCCGCAACGGGTATGACGCCATCATGCGGCAACAATTATACGTGGATTTCAGGGGCGCAAGAAATGTGGAATATTACCCTAAAGATGGATGCCCCGGACCGGAGGAGATCGTGGTCGGGCAGGACAAAAACATCGTACTTATTCTCTTTGACAGCCAGTGGTGGCTGCATCCTCATGATAAACCGGAAATTGAATCTGACTGCAAAAGCAAAACAACGGAAGAACTCGTCTCTCAGATCCGGGATATTGCCACACAAAATTCCAGCAAATTGGTTATCCTCGCCTCTCATCACCCGTTCAAAAGCAACGGCACCCATGGAGGTTTTTTTACCCTCAAACAACATATTTTTCCTTTTACAGATATCAGACCGGGCCTTTATATTCCCCTTCCCATCATCGGTTCTGCTTATCCTATTGCCAGAAGCGTATTTGGAACTCCCCAGGACCTTAAACACCCGGTATATGCGGATATGATTGAACAGATATCAGACGCTGTAAAATCCTCCTGTCCCAACGTAATATTTGTGGCAGGTCATGATCATAACCTGCAATATATCCGCGACAGCGGCTACAACTATATTGTGAGCGGTGGCGGCTGCAAACAAAACCGGACTTCCCGGAATAAGAATACGCTGTTCAACACCACCTCCAATGGTTTTGCCGTGCTGGATGTATCCAGGAACAATAATGTATCCGTTTCATTTTACACAGTTACCGATTCCATAAGAAAAGAGTTTACGGGCCACATGCTGAATTTCAGAAAGCCCATTGTGGATAGTACCGAACAGGTACGTGTAATTGAAGACCCCTATGCTAAATACAAGGACACTATCACTATTTCCGCCAGTGATAAATTACCCGAAGTAAGAGGATTAAAAAAGTTTTTCATGGGCCAGAACTACCGCAAGGAGTGGTCGGTTCCGGTGAATATGAAAGTTTTGAAAATAGGACAGGAAAAAGGTGGTTTCCGTATACTAAGTCTTGGCGGCGGAAGACAAACCCGCTCCCTGCGATTGCAAAACCTGGAAACAAAAAAGGAATGGGTATTGAGGGCTGTTAGCAAAAATCCATCCGGTACCATACCCGATGATTTTAAGGGATTGGTAACCGACGACATCAGTACCGAGATGACATCCGCTTCCCATCCCTATGGGGCCATGGTCATTGCTCCACTGGCCCATGCGCTGGAGCTTACATCTCCCCGGCCAGAATTATTCTTTGTTCCCGACGATCCCTCCTTTGGCATTTATCGCCAGTTGTTTGCCAATAAGATCTGCATGCTGGAGGAAAGAGATCCATCCCGGGACCTGACCGATACAAAAACTACTGCCAAGGTTTTTGACAAAATGCTGGATGATAACGACCATTTGCCCGACGAGTCCGCCGTGCTCAGGGCCAGGTTACTGGACTTTGTAATTGGGGATTACGACCGCCATTTCGACCAGTGGAGATGGGGTATTGACAGTATCACAAGAGGCAAAGAGGTTAAAGGGAAAATATATTATCCCATACCCCGTGACAGGGACCAGGCCTTTTTTTATTCTGATGGCTTATTATTAAAACTGGTCAGCAACCGTTTACCCTTCCTGAAAGGTTTTCAGAAAAATATTCATAGCGTGAACTGGCTGGGGTATCGTGCCAAGGATTTTGACCGGATATTTCTGAAAAGCCTTGATAAAGAACAATGGAAAAACATCATTGCAGAAGTACAACAAAAACTAACGGATTCGGTTATCCGTCAATCCGTTCATAATTTTCCCAAAGAGATCGATTCAATCAGTGGCCAAACCCTTGCTGATAAGATGATCAGCCGGCGCAACCAGCTTAGTACAGAGGCCTTGCGGTATTATCGATTCATCTCCGCCAGGGTAAATGTGCTGGGCAGTAATCAAAAAGAGTTTTTTAAAGTAAGCAAAGCGGAAAACGGTATTCGTGTAAAAGTATATGAAATAGCAAAAGGCTATGATACCTCCTTTGTAATGTATGAAAGAGTGTTCGATCCCGCTGTGACCAAAGAAATACGCCTGTATGGCCTCAATGATGATGATCATTTTGAGATCGACAGTAATATCAGCACCCGGATCAAGATCCGTATGATCGGCGGCAGGGGTACGGATACATTCAGTGTAAAAAGTAAGATGGATGCCCTGATGTATGACCTGCAGGATAGCCTTAATTTTATTATACCAGGCAGTTTTGGCAAAAACCGTTTCTCCGATGACCCCCCGCTTAATGAACGAAGTATCCTGGGCTTTAACTACAACACTCTACTATACCCAAAACTCACCATGGGTTATAATTCAGACGACAGCTACCTGATAGGCGCTGCTATTTCCAAAAGGACCTACGGCTTTCGTAATTATCCGTATGCTTCGGACCAGTTACTTTCTGTTTTATATGCTCCGGCCAGAAAAGCTGTTAAAATTAATTACAATGGCGAGTTCAATCACATTACTCATAAACTGGATCTGCTGATACATATTCATTATGCCGCTCCCCAACTTCGAAATTTCTTTGGGTTGGGTAATAATACAGAGATCGATAAATCCTTTAAGAATATTTATTACCAGGTAAAGTACAGGTTCTTTCAAACCGATCTGTTATTGCGCCGCAGAGTATTTGAAAACCTGCACCTGATGATAGGCCCTGCTTTTCAGTCGTATTCCGCCCGTTACCAGGATAACGAGAACACGTTTATCGCCAGGCCCGGACAAACCGGGCTGGACTCTGCCCGTGTGTTCAGTAATAAATCTTACCTCGGCGGCAAATTCGTGATCCTGCTGGATAACCGCAATAATGATTTCTTTCCCACCAGGGGTATGGAGTGGAGAACTGAATTTGTTTCGCTGGCAGGTCTTCGAAACGCCAGGGGATATACAGGGCTTAAATCAGACATGACGCTTTATGCAAGTATGTCAGACCCGCCCCGCTTCATTACCGTGATGAAGATCGGCGGGGCCCGCATCTACTCTAAGGATTTTGAATATTTCCAGGCATCTGAGCTCGGAATCAACACCGGCTTACAGGGGTTTCGGAAGAATCGCTTTGCCGGCAAATCTTCATTATATGGCAGGCTGGAGTTCCGCTACAAGCTGTTTAACATCAACTCTTATATTCTCCCCGGCCCGTTTGGACTTATAGGGTTTATAGATGCCGGCCGGGTTTGGCTGGATGGTGAAAGATCACGCAGGTGGCATTCGGCCTATGGCGGTGGTTTTTACTTCATCCCTTTCAACCTGTTTATGATCTCAGCCACAGCGGGTTATTCAGAAAATGAAAGGATGTTCCATTTCTCTATCGGAACCAAGATGAATATCACGTACTGAAACGGCACGATTATTAATATTTGAAAGTACCCTCCGCATAACCAATGAAAAGATCATTTAAATTCAGTGTCTTCAGCAAATCTGCCATCAAAAGGTATGAGGTTCGTATCATTTTTGTGATTGCACTTGCCTGGACAATTACCGATTTTTTGATCTTCTTACAAAGAAGTGCTGCTGACCTGCTCCCGAAAAAATATTCATCCCCTGATATCAATCTTATCCGGGAGATCGCACTGCGGGAAATAAATGTTTTCCTGGTAAGCCTCATCATCGGTTATATTCTTGTAAAAGTGCTGGATAAATTTTTTCGTAACTCCTCCCTGTGGTATGCGCTTTTTGTTAAAACCATGATCCTGGTACTGGCTGCCTTTGTCATGAATTTTTGTATCTATTTCACCTATGAATGGCTGGTAGCCGGCAGAACAGCTTCCGTCGCCATTGACAGGTTTCTGTATAATATGTTCCAAACAAAATGGCTGATACAGAAAATGCCGGAATGGATCTTTTTATTTATCCTGACACAACTGGCGCTGGAAGTAAATAAAAAATACTCAAAAGGGGTTTTCTTCAATATCATGGCCGGCAAATATCTTCAGCCGGTTGAAGAAAACAGGATCATTATGTTCATTGATCTGAAAGACTCCACACCTATTGCTGAAAAACTGGGACATAAAGAGTATTTCAAATTCATCCGCGATTTTATTTATTATGTATCTGCCGGTGTTGTTCAGCATGATGGCCGCATTTACCAATATGTGGGTGATGAGATCGTGGTGTGGTGGCCCGTGAGCCCTGCCAATGCCAAAAAATGTATCGCCGCATTGATTGAAGCAAGAAAGGTGCTGAATAAAAATGCTGAACGATTCCGGCGCAACTATGGGATTTTACCTGAATATAAAGCGGGTGTGCATGCAGGAGTGGTAACCGTGGGCCAGGTGGGATTGATCAAGCAGGACGTGGTAATGAGTGGCGACACCATAAATACGGCGGCAAGGATACGAAGCGCCTGTACAGATATGAATCAAAAATTCATCATATCAAAAGCCATTATTGATTTGCTGAACCTGAAAGACTGGCAAACGGAGAACCTGGGTGTTATCGATCTTAAAGGGAAAAACGAAGATATAGAGTTATTTGCCCTTAAAATTTGATCGTCATCTTCGTAACTTTCATAGTCAATGAAACAACAATACCGGCGAAAACCCGATCGTCCCATTTCAGTTTGGACCCTGCTCATGATCCTCATCCCAGCAGGTTTTATGATCTGGTTTGTCGTGTACGGGTATAACCTGTTCATCGATACAAAAACATTTGAGCTTGTTTCTCCGTATATCACACCGGAGCGCACCCGTCTGATGCTGATCATCTCTTTTTTGGGTAACCACAGCTTCCTTATACCAGCCAACTTGCTTCTTTTAGCCTATTTTTTATATATCCGTAATAAAGAAGCGGCCCTCATGGTAGCCATTGCATCCCTTACCAGTGTATTAGTAATGTCATTGCTCAAAAGATCGTTTCAGCGCCTGCGTCCTTCCGGTCCGCTGGTGGATGGTATCACCAATTTTAGTTTTCCCAGCGGACATGCTTTTATGGCAGTGGCTTTTTATGGTTTGCTGATATGGTGGGTGGATGTTACTGTTTATAACAAATACCTGCGCCGTTCACTGATCGCCTTCTTTGTATTGCTTATCCTGTTGATCGGCTTAAGCCGGATTTATTTAAGGGTACATTACGCCACAGATGTACTGGCAGGATTTTTCTTTGGAACGGCCTGGTTGCTCATCAGCTTCTTTATTGCCGATAAAATATACGGGCCCAAAAATAACTCTCCTTTCAGGGATAGTATTGGAACCAAAGTATAGTGGACCTGGATGTAACTCCTTCATTGGAAATATACATTTCCCCCTTCCTGTTAAAGGTTAATCCTTCCGGCTGCGGGAATAATTTCTTCCCTAAATGAAATACCGATTCGGGATTGCCATCCTTATCTGCCACCACCAGTTGATTACTGGCGGAAGAGATAATGAATAGCTTTTGTAAAACAGGATGAATACTGGCGGCTGATGGCTGAAACTTGGATGTTTTAGGAAGGGAGTCCTGTTTGGCAAGTTCCTTTATTTTATCGGCATTGATCCGGAAAACAGGTTCATTGACAAATCCTATCGAATCGGGATAAAAAGCAAAAGCACTGATCTCCGATTTGCTGTCCATGGCACAGTTCTTACATACAATAATAAGCGCTTTACGGGCTGTATCGGCATACATGGTTTCAAAATCATTGGTGCCGCTGATCTCCAGTTTACCTGCTTCTACCCCTCTTACCACGCCATCATTTTCTTTTAAGATTTTGGTGATCATGCCATCACTTCTTAAAATATAGGGCACCCCGTTGTAAAGGGCGATATCTTCATAATCACCCTTTGGCCCGAATGGATAGGAATTGATGATACTCTTATCTTGTTTGTTCAGGTAAAATAAAACACCTGCTTCATCATAATGGGCGAGGAACTGGTCCCTTTCAGCATCCCAGGCAAGACCAGATATCTCTTTGAGTTTTAAATCGAGTTTACTGACACCTACTTTCGAGAAATCATAATGCGGGGGGGAAAGGACAAACTTTGACTTTGGCCGTTTACATGCTGTAAATAACAAGGCGGAAAAAAGAGCTATCAACCATACGCCAGGCGGAAAATTTAAAAACCTCATTCGTCCTATTTTGTTTAAATTTATTAAAAGTTATCTTTATAGCATGACTGAAACCGAATCAGCTCTTCTGAAAGATGCGCAGACATTCGTTTCTGACCTGTTTCTCAACAAAGTTAGCAAAACTGTTAAGTTTCATACGCTGCAACATACACAGGAAGTAGTGGCTGCATGTGAAAAAATAGCTGACTATTACCAGGTAACAGGTGAGGACAGGCTGGCATTGATCCTGGCAGCCTGGTTTCACGATACCGGCTTTGTAAGCGGGCAGGCCAAAGACCACGAGACGGTCAGCGGACGGCAGGCCTCGGATTTTTTAACGGCGCATAATGCCCCCGGCTCGGTTATCAGCAAAGTGATGGGTTGTATCAATGCCACCCGGATGCCCCAGACCCCGCAATCCAATATCGAAATGATCCTTTGTGATGCTGACCTTTTCCACCTCGGTACGGACAGCTTTAAAGAAAAGAACCGGTTGCTGAGAGAAGAATTGAAAGATTTCGGCGGTGAGGAACATTCCAAAAAAGAATGGCGGCAAAGTAATATCTCCTTCCTCGAAGCACATAAATATTTTACCAGCTTTGGACAGGAAAGACTGCAACCTGTGAAAGAACGACATCTTATTGAATTAAGAGAAAAAAAAGCTGAAGACATCCCCATGGCAAAGCCTGACAAAAAACCAAAAGAAAAGCAAAAAGATAATGTCAAACCATTATCAGCTGCTGACCAGCAAGCTGCTGAAGCCAAAGCAAAGAAAAACAAAGACAATCAAACAGAACGGGGCATCAATACCGTTTTCCGCATCATGGCCCAAACACAGAACAACCTGAGCCAGATGGCAGACTCCAAAGCCAATATCCTGATCTCTGTTAACTCTATCATTCTGTCCATCATCATCGGCGCCCTGTTCGACAAGCTGGCCACTGATACTTATTTACAGGTGCCCGTGGCTATCCTTGTGCTCGTATGCGTTTCTGCTATCGTATTTGGTATCCTGGCCACCCGGCCCAATGTATCCGGCGGAACATTTACCCGGGAAGACATTCATAATAAAAAGACCAACCTGCTCTTTTTCGGCAACTTTCATAAAATGACCCTGGATGATTATAACTGGGGTATGCAGGAAATGCTGAATGATAAAGATTATCTCTACAGCAGTATTGTAAAAGACAATTATTTTCTCGGGGTGGTATTAGCCAAAAAATACCGCTATCTCCGCATTGCTTACAATATTTTCATGTTTGGGCTCATCGTGGCATTAATAGCATTTGCTATCGCCATCTCCATTCCTACTGCAGATGTGCAATACCTTCCCAATACTTCGGGTTAATCTATTGTTTGGGTAAATGGGCGATCAACTCCACTTCCAGCCTGGCATCGTGCAGGAAAAGCCGGGATATCTGCACCCAGGTGGCTGCCGGGAAATCTCCTTTATAAAATGCTTTGCGGGCATCATTGTATTTTTTCATGGCTTCCATGTCCGTGGTGTATAAATTTTCTTTCACCACATTTTGAAAAGTGGCGCCAAAACTTTTCAACGAGCTTTCCAATGCCTTGTATACTCTTGTGATCCCTTCCGGCGTTACATCCCTCGCCACGGCCCCGGAGATATACAGAATATTATCCACTTTCACCACCTGCACATATCCTGCGCTGGTATCCTGTTTCAGTGCGTTATCCCAATGCCATTTTTCTTTTTTGATCTCATTTTGACCCCGGATGGTGCAGAAAAAAACCAGCTGGAAGAGGATAATAAAACAGATTGCTTTTCTCATAAAATAGAGTTTTAATAAAAGTAATGCAGTTCGAGGTTTATGAATGTTAAAAATCCACCAGTGGTGGCTGATGGATTCCTTTATTGTCGTATATATGACTTATTAGTTAAGCCCGCCCAGCATTTCTTCCAGTTTCATTACTAATTCTGTCTTGGTAATGGGTACTCCCATGATCTTATTGTATGCTTTTGCGTCGATGAGATACATATCTCGGATGATCTTTATCAACTGACCATTATTGATCTCAGGGATCAATACCCTGTCAAAATTCTTCATCATTTCTCCCAAGTTCTTAGGGAAAGGGCGCACATAACGAAGATGCGCATGACTTACTGCATGGCCCCTTCCCTGCATTTCGGCTACAGCCGACTTAATCGCCCCATAAGTAGAACCCCATCCCAGCACCAATATCTTTCCTTTCTCGGGACCACTATCCAGTTTCTGTTCGGGAATATAATCGGCTATCTTATCCACTTTCTCCTGCCTGATCTTCACCATCAGCTGGTGGTTCTCGGGCTCATAGTTTACATTACCTGTTATATTCTGTTTTTCCAATCCACCTATCCGGTGCTCCAAACCCGGTGTACCTGGTACGGCCCAGGGTCTTGCCAGTTTTTCATCCCGCAGGTAGGGCTGTAATTTTTCTTCACCATGGCCCAGTTCAGTTTTGAATTTTACAGTGATCATGGGCAGGTCTGCCGACTTGGGAAAACGCCAGGGTTCTGCACCATTGGCAATATATCCGTCGCTCAGGAACATCACAGGTGTCATGTGTTGTACGGAAATTTTCACGGCTTCATATACAGCATCAAAACAATCGGCCGGTGTGGAAGCAGAAATGATAGGCATCGGACACTCGCCGTTACGTCCGTAATAGGCTTGCATCAGGTCGCTTTGTTCTGTTTTAGTTGGCAAACCGGTAGAAGGGCCACCCCGCTGAATATTGATGACCAGCAACGGGATCTCCAGCATCACGGCCAGCCCGATGGCTTCCCCTTTCAACGCGATACCCGGACCGCTGGACGTGGTAACACCGAGTGAACCTCCATAACTGGCACCAATAGCCGAAGTAATGGCGGCGATCTCATCCTCTGCCTGGAATGTTCTGACACCAAAATTCTTATACCGGCTCAGCTCATGCAAAATATCTGATGCGGGTGTAATGGGATAGGACCCCAGGAACAGGGGCAACCCACTTTTTTGCGAAGCAGCGATCAATCCATAAGCCACCGCCTGGTTACCCATCACTGAGCGATATACACCCGCTTCCATTTTCGCTTTTTCCACGCGGTAGGTGGTCGTAAATGTTTCCGTGGTATCGCCATAATGATAACCGGCCTGCAACACTTTTACATTGCTGTCAAATATATCCGGCTTCTTTCCGAATTTATCCTTCAGGAAATTGATCGTGCTTTCCATATCCCGGTTATACATCCAGTACAGGAAACCCAGCACGAACATATTCTTGGCCCTGTCCTTCTCTTTCATCCCCATGGTGAACTCCTTCAGGGCCTCACGGGTCATTTTCGTCACATCCATTTTTATTACTTCGTAATTGGAAAGGCTGTCATTCTCCAATGGGTTTTCGCCTTCGGGATAATTGGCCAAGCGAAGGTTCTTATTATCAAAACCATCCACATTGGCAATGATCTTTCCCCCCTTTTTCAGGGCCGTCAGGTTGGTCTTTAATGCCGCCGCGTTCATGGCTACCAGCACATCACAGGCATCACCTGGGGTAAACACCCTATCGGAAGAGAACCTGAGCTGGAAACCACTCACGCCGGGTAGGGTACCCTGCGGGGCCCGGATCTCGGCCGGGAAATCGGGAAAGGTAGCCAGGTCTATCCCCATCAAGGCTGTATTGTTAGTGAATTGACTCCCGGTCAGTTGCATACCATCTCCGCTGTCGCCCGCAAACTTGATAACTACATCACTCAGAACTTCCTGCTTTCTTGTCATATATAAAAATGATTATTCCTGCAATTTAAAAAAGATATTATTGTTTTATGTTGAATTTCGTAGAATTCCCATCCTCTCTGCAATTTCAGCAATAATTTATATTTTGCCATGTACAAATACATACACAATGATGAAAGGTTTGAAGCTGTTGTCCCTTTGTTTTTTGCTACTCCCCGGCCTTGCCTGGTCACAGGCCGCCGATGATGATATTTTCGAGGCCAACCGGTTAAAAAAAGTATTTCCCGACGATCGGGTAGCCGCCATCCTGGTGGAAGAGGATTTTGATTTTGACAGGGGTAAAGATGCCGATAAACTACCGGTAGTTCTGGCCAACCGCAACACCGGCATCAACTTCGTGGCGCTCCGCGAAAGGGCAGGCATTCAATACTTTGACTTCTACAATTCATTTTGCAGGATCACCTCTTTCAAACAACTGGAAAAGAGAAAAGGCATGTTTGGTATTTCAAAAAATTATAATGTCGGTTATGCCATCGACCGCTCCGCCAGCTCCAGCGAGATCTTCTCCGACGACAGCCGTGTCAAGTATTTTAATATTGGTTTCACCGGGTACGGAGATGTGACCCGGGTGGAAACGGAGAAAAAATACCTCGACAGCAAATATCTCACCTCCATTTATTTCCACAGCTGGTTCCCGGCCAAAGAAAAAGTGATCCGTATCAAGGTGCCGGATTGGCTGCAGCTGGATATCCGCGAATTCAATTTTGAAAATTATAAGATCACCAAACAAAAAACACAGGATAAGAATGCAACGGTGTACACTTTCAAATTACAGAACACCGTAGCCATGAAAAATGAATCCCGTTCATTAGGCGCCGCCTACGAATGGCCACACCTGGTACTGGTGGTAAAAGCTTTTTCCGGTGAAGGGAAAACGGAGAAAGGATTTGGGGATGTGGGCGATCTGTACAACTGGTACAAATACCTGTATAAAAAATGTGTGAACAAACCCGATGAGCTGAAAGCAAAAGTGACCGAGCTCACCAAAGGGAAAACAACGGATATCGATAAAGTGAAATCCATTTTTTACTGGGTGCAGGACAATATCCGCTATATCGCTTTTGAAGATGGTTTGGCCGGCTTTGTTCCAGCCACAGCCCAGGAAGTGTATAAAGCAAAATATGGGGATTGTAAAGGCATGGCCAACCTGATGACAGAAATGCTGAAACTCGCAGGGCTGGAGGCTTATATGACCTGGATCGGTACCCGTCACATCCCGTATGATTATACCCTGCCGTCGCTGGCGGTAGACAATCATTGCATCAGTACCGTGTATCTCGGCGGCAAAGAATATTTCCTGGATGGTACGGAAAAATATATCCCCTTCGGTGAATACGCCTGGCGTATACAGGGCAAGGAGGTATTGATCGGTAAAGGTGAAAAATATGAAGTAAAAAAAGTACCTGTACTGGATAAAGACAAAAACAAAATTCTGACACAAACTTCTTTCCAGTTAAAAGATAGTATGCTGAAGGGCCATGTGAAAGTGACATTAACCGGTGAGCAACGCACCAATTTCCATCAATACTATCATGACCTTCCTTCCGATGATAAAAAGAAAATGATCAGCCGTTTCCTGGAATTTGGCAATAAGAACCTGGTGGTGAGCAATGTAAAAACCTCCGATCTTAATAACCGGGAAATACCCGTGGTGGTGGAAGGAGATATTGACCTGAGTAATTATGTGATCACCGAAGACAAGGAAATATATGTGGGTATTGATTTCTTTCCCGAAGATCTTCGCGGGTATATCCCGGATAAAAACCGTCAGCAGGATTATGAATTACATTCCAGCTATGTATCCCAGGATGAAACAGAGCTGGTATTGCCCGCCGGATATAAAATTGCTTCATTGCCTGCCCCGATCAATGAAAAAGCAACAGATTATGAAGTAAACGGCAGTTATGCCGGCAAGGACAATAAAGTCATCTTCAAAAAAACTTTATCATTCAATACAGGCCGGATACGCAAGCAGGATTTTGAGAACTGGAAATCCTTCGCCAAAAAACTGAAAGACTTTAACAGTAACCTTATTTTAATCACCAAGCCCTGATCCTTCCTGCCATGAAAAAGTTATTATATACCCTATCCTTTTTTATCATTACGGCATCCGCTCCTGCCCAGGATGATGATACTTTCAGCCCGTCCAAGCTGGAAAGTATCGCGAAGAACATGAGACCTGTATGGGAGGATGCCGATCCTGATTTTGCAGTAAGCGCCATTCCGGATAAATGGAAGGAAGAAAGCGGGATCATCATTGCACAAAAAACAAGATTTGCCTTTGATAAGGATGCGAATAAGCTCGCTGTGTATGAGATCACCCGTCGCCGCATCAAACTCAATGACCGGGATGCAGTGAACTCTTACTCCTCTGTTTACTTCCGCATCGGTTCTTCCAATGATGGTGCCGGCATCAAAGTCATTAAATCGAATGGTACCGTGCAGGATGTTTCGCTGCGTAATGCTGTATTTGTAGAGGATATAGACGATGTTCCTTCCACCTTTACTCCTTATATAGGAAAGGCCAGCACTTATTATGATAAGAGCAAGAGCCGTGTGATTTTCTATAAACTGGCCATACCCGACCTCGACCCGGGAGATATCATTGACTATGGCACCATTTTCTACGATGATAATACCGTTAAGAAAATGAGCTTCATCGAATTCGATCCCATCTATTTTGTTTGTACCCGGGAATACCCGGTCATGAGCCAGAAATTTGAGATCGATACAGACAATAACTCGTTTGTCAACTCCAAATCCACCATGGGGGCCCCCGCCTTCAAAGAAACAGGCAATAGCAATGCCGATTATAGCTGGGAGGACCGAAACCGTGAAAAGATCAGCGATACCCGCTGGGTAAATCGTTTTGTAGAGTTGCCCATGGTGAAATTCCAGATCGTTTTTTCGAGAAGTGAAAACCGCTCCGACCTGTTCATTGGCGACAGGGGTGAATTAAAACAGAACATTACACCGGAAGAGCTGGCCAAAAAAATGAACAACCTCTATAACCGCCTGGATGGATCGATGTATTATTCTATGGCTAAAGCTTACCTCAAACAGCTGGGTTATGGCGATATGCGGGAAGAAGATTTTATTCAAAAAGCCTATTATGTGCTCCGGCATATGTCGCATTACAAAGCCAATGGTTTTTCAAGCGAATTATTTGCTTCCTGTCTTACGCAATGCCTGGACCTGAGAAAGATCCCTTACGACCTCATCGTTACAGCGCCTTCCACACTGACCAAACCGGAAAATATCATATTCCGGACCGAACCAGAATGGATGGTGAGGGTAAAAGGAAAATACATTTTCAATGCCACGATTTTTTCTAACCCGTATGATTTCAAAGAAGAATTTTTAAACACGCCTGCTTATATCATTTCGTTAGGAAAAAATCCAACGGCCACACCTATCACACTGCCGGCCGGCAAGTCAGATGAAAATATGTCGACCCATACTTTTACAGCATCCATTGACACAGCCACACGAAATATGGTAGTAACCAGTCAACTGGCTGCCACGGGCCTCACCAAAACTTTTTATAACATCCCGGCGCTGGTTTATACTACGGCGCTCGACGATGATCACAGAAGCTATGGCGGTGAAGACGACCTGAGAGCTTCCCTGAGAGGCGCCACTTTAGATAGTTACGAGGAGAAATTAAGAGAAAGAAAAAAAGAAGACAAGACCCGTAAGCTGGAGTACATGAAAAAAGTTTTGGAAGACGATTATGATAATGTTACCAACTACGCAGAATTCACCCTCAACGCAGATGGCCGCACCTGGCGAAAGCAGGACCTGATCTATACCAACAAATTTGAACTGGGAGATATGGTAAAGATCGCCGGTAACAACCTGCTGGTAGCTGTCCCGGCCCTGATCGGTGATCAGCTTTTCATTACACAGGATGACCGTAAAAGAGAAGTGGATGCGTATATGAATTTCCCACGCAGCCTCCGCAATATTATAAACTTCACTATACCCGAGGGCTACCAGGTGGTGGGTGTGCAAAACCTGAACATGAATATTGATAATGCGGCCGGCACCTTTGCTGTACAGGCTTCCGTAAACAACAACATGCTCACCATCCTTGTTAAAAAAATATACAAGAACATGACCGTGAAAAAAGAAGACTGGCCCAAACTGCTGGAAATGCTGGATGCCGCTTTTAATTTTTCACAGAAGAAAATATTGCTGAAGAGAAAATCCTGACAAACAGGGCGATTGTCAATATTGCCTGCCCCGATCAATTTCGGGGAGCCGGTCGAAACGCGATAATCGCCCCGTTTTATTCCCCCTCTCAGAGAGGGTTTTTTATTATTCTTCCGTCCACCGAAAACCTTCCGCCTCCGGTTATCAATAACGTTAATGCCAAACCGATCACGAGCAGGTGATACTCATATCCCTCTCCTGCCTGGTTACCAAACCAGTTCATAAAGAATCCATTTTGAATATGCGAGGAAAAGATAATGCCGGTCATATTCCCGATGACACTTAAAGCCCATAAACGGGTACCGGCGCCTGCTAACAGGCCAAAAGCTCCGGCAAACTCGATAATAATCACGAGCAACCCGATCACATAAGGGATATGCATCACATCCGTAAAAAAATTCATGGTGCCGGTAAAACCATAGCCGCCATACCATCCTAACATTTTTTGTGCCCCATGCGGAAAAAGAATAACAGCCAGTGTGGTCCTGGCGATCAACGGGGCGATACTTGTTTTGTCTGTTTTAAAGATCCATTGTTTCATATTAACTGCTTTTTATCCTTTAATGACAACACAAAATTGCGATAAGGAGCAAGGGGTTTCCAATCACCTGGGTGAAGAAATTATGTTAACATGGATTAACTATTTGGATGCTTTCCGGCTGCGGATCCTGCTAAGGCTCTGTGGTTTGATCCCGAGGTAAGAAGCCACCTGGTGGTCAGGCACCCGCTGTTCGATCTGCGGATACCTGGCCAGGAATTCATCATATCGTTCAGTAGCAGATTTACTGAGGCTGGTCAATGTTCTTTGCTGTAAGGTAATAAAGGCATTTTGTATGATGAGGCGGAAGAACCGTTCCATTTGAGGCACCTGGCGGTAGATGGTCTCCAGGTCTTTTTTACCCACTTGCAGGGTTTCACAATCTTCCAAACAGTCAATAAGATACGCCGAAGGTGTTTCCGTCAGAAAACTATACAAATTCCCCACCCACCATCCTTCCAGTCCGAATTGCAATACATGTTCATTGCCTTCCTCATCCAGTTCATAGGTGCGGGCACAACCCTTGATGATAAATGTCTCCTGCCGGCAGATCTCGCCCTGCTGCAGCATATACTGTTTTTTGCGAAACCTACGGGAGATGAACAAGGAGCTGATCACCTCCCGGTCCTTATCCGAAAGCGGAACATACTTTTCTATATGACTGAACAAAAGGCTGCTCATGGAGGGTTGTCCCTATAAAAATAGCATACCTGAAAAATCTTTTTGACTTTAATCTTTCTTTAACCGGAAAAACTTGCAGGGAACCCTTTCCGGTTTATAATTTCATCCCGGAAATTAAAACCACCACCAAACATTTATGGATACTTCAGCCTCCGATGAGGGTGAGCCTTCAAAACAGACAACCACCTTTGCACTTCCCGCTATCTTATTTTTTTCTTTGCTGATGATGATCGTTTCCTGCCGGCAAAAAAAACAGGAAACAAAACCTGTGATCCCGGTTTCTGTGAAGCCGGATAGTACCGTTATCCTTATCAGGCAACAGGAATTAAAAGATTCACTGGCAATGGTCAGCATCCGGAAGAAAAAGATCTATATCACTTTTGATGATGGTCCCAACAAAGGGACCCGCAATGTGCTGCATACGGTACAGGAAGAAAAAATACCTGCCAGCTTTTTTGTAGTGGGTAAGCACGTCTTCGACAGCCCCGAACAGGGTGAACTGTTCCGGGAACTGAAAAGCGACTCCGCCATTGAATTGTGTAATCATAGTTTTACGCATGCACTTAACCGTTATAACCGATTTTACGAACATCCGGCCGAAGTGGTACAGGATTTTCAGCAGAACGAGGACCGCCTTGGGCTCAGCAGCAAAGTGGTGAGGATGCCCGGTCGTAATGCCTGGCGTATTGACTCGGTGGTACATACAGATATATACGAAAGTAAGACTGCGATCGACTCCGTATCCTATTCAGGATTTGCTGTAATGGGATGGGATGTGGAATGGACCTTTGATCATAAAACCCTGGAGCCGGCTGCCGATACGGAGTTATTACTCCGCCGCATACAGAATATGCTGGAAGCCGATAAAACAAAAACACCTGGCCACCTGGTGCTGCTGGCACATGACCAGTCTTTTCAAAAAGAGGAAGCCATTTTAAAACTGCATTATGTATTGCAGCAGTTAAAGAATAACCCTGCTTACGAATTAGTATTGGCCAGCGAATATCCCGGTGTTAAAAAAGATAAACTCATTAGTTCCTCTGTAGGACCTGTGCCGGATGTCAGGAAATAAAATTGACACCTTTTATCTTCCATCGAGCAAGTTGCCCAGTCCACCGAGAATGCTTCCTTCCTCTTTGCGGTGCCATGTGCCGTATTCAACGATCTTACCAGCCAGGCGGCTAATGGGTAATGATTGTATCCACACTTTCCCGGGCCCCTGTAGTTTGGCAAAAAATAATCCTTCGCCGCCAAACATGAAGTTTTTGATCCCTCTTACAAACTCAATGTCAAACTGAATAGTGGGTGTGTATCCCACCACGCAACCCGTATCTATTTTCAATATCTCGCCCGCATTCAATTGCCTTTCGACGATATAACCACCCGCATGTAAGAAAGCCAACCCATCGCCTTCGATCTTTTCCATGATAAAACCCTCTCCGCCAAATATGCCCACACCCAGTTTTCGCTGAAAGTGGATACCCACACTCACTCCTTTGGCCGCACAAAGAAATGCGTCCTTCTGGGCAATAACCGTACCCCCCAGGTGCTGTAAATCCATGGGTATGATCTTACCGGTATAAGGAGCGGCAAAACTGATCTTTCTTTTGCCCTGGCCGGTATTTGTAAACGCTGTCATGAATAAACTTTCCCCTGTGAGCACCCGCTTTCCGGCACTCATCAGTTTACCCAGGAAACCGGTAGGTTGCTGGGCCGATCCATCTCCAAAAATGGTTTGCATCTGGATACCGTCGTCCATCATCATCATGGCGCCGCTTTCTGCAATGGCCGTTTCATTGGGGTCCAGTTCAATTTCCACAAACTGTAGCTCTTCACCATAGACCTTATAGTCAATTTCATGGTTTTGCCGGGGTGCTGTTGTCATGTTATTAAGTTTTTTTCAAAGGTATCACAGTGTTTTATCTGACGGAGGGAATATTTCCGGCGTTCACCGGTTTATCCCCTTCAAAAACCGGTCAAATATGATAAATGGTACAGGTTTGAAAAGGGGATTTCCTTATTTTGGCCTCCTTCAAATCATAACTTTTATGAAAAAATATCTTTTGCTTTTTTCGGCAGTTACCTGCCTGGCCATCATAGCTCCGGCGCAGACAAAACTGGTGGAAAAAGTAACCAAACAAGGGAACGAGATCGTAATCCCTTACGAAAAATATGTTTTGCCTAATGGATTGACACTCATCATTCACGAAGACCACAGCGATCCTGTGGTTCATGTGGATGTAACCTATCATGTGGGGTCGGCCCGCGAAGAGATCGGTAAATCCGGTTTTGCTCACTTCTTTGAACACATGATGTTCCAGGGAAGTGATAACGTGGCCGATGAACAGCACTTCAAGATCGTGTCGGATGCGGGAGGTACTTTGAATGGAACAACTAACCGCGACCGCACTAACTATTTTGAAACAGTACCCAGTAATCAACTGGAGAAAATGCTGTGGCTGGAAGCAGACAGGATGGGTTTTTTGCTGGATGCTGTAACCCAAAAGAAATTTGAAATTCAGCGCTCCACAGTTAAAAATGAAAGAGGCCAGAACTATGATAACCGTCAGTATGGTTTGGCCTTTGAAACAGCATCCAGAAATTTATACCCCTATGGTCATCCCTATTCCTGGCTTACGATCGGTTATGTGGAAGACCTGAACCGTGTGGATGTAAATGACCTGAAGAATTTTTTCCTTCGCTGGTATGGTCCCAACAACGCCACGGTATCTGTGGGCGGTGATGTAAAACCTGCTGAAGTAGTGAAGTTAGTGGAGAAATATTTTGGTGTTATTCCCCGTGGGCCTGAAGTAAACCCGGTGGTGGTTCCCCCCGCCGTACTTACCTCCGATCGCTATGTTTCATATACCGACAATTACGCCAAGCTACCACTACTGCTGGTAGTATACCCTACTGTTCCCAACTATCATAAAGACATGGGTGCATTGGCTTGTTTGGCCCAGGTATTAGGCCAGGGAAAGAATTCCATATTGTATCAGCAATTGGTGAAGAAGCAGGTGGCTTTACAGGCCAGCAGTTTTAGCCAGCTATCAGAACTGGCCGGTGAAATGACCCTGCAACTGATCCCTTCTGCCGGTAAATCCTTAGCGAAACTGGACACCTTATTACGCCAGGCACTGGATTCTTTTGAAGCAAGAGGTGTTACCGATGATGATATCATCAAATTCAAAGGTGGTATTGAATCACAACTTATCAATGGATTGCAAAGTGTGTCCGGAAAAGTTTCGCAATTGGCAGCTTTCCAAACTTTCACGGGCAACCCCAATAAGATCGCGGACCTGATCAAAATGTACCAGGCCGTTACCAGGGAAGACGTGATGAGGGTATATAACCAGTACATCAAAAATAAAGGGGCTGTTTACCTGAGTGTGTTGCCCAAAGGACAGGAGAATTTGATTGCCGGCGCCAACAATTATAAGATCGATTCTTCCAGCTATACAGCACCCGATTATGGTTATGCCGGATTGAAATATTCAAAGGCAAAAGATAATTTTGATCGCAGCAAGATACCCGGTAATGGCCCCAACCCCACTGTAAAAGTTCCTAAGTTCTGGAGAAAAGATATGCCGAATGGCGTGAAAATGATCGGTACAGAAAGTTCTGAGGTGCCTACCGTTACTGTTACCATCACTATTCCTGGCGGACATTTATTGCAGTCCGGTGATACTTCTAAAGTGGGCCTCGCCAGCTTTTTTGCCAGTATGATGAATGAGGATACCAAAAATTATACAGCCGAACAGATGGCGGTTGAATTACAAAAACTGGGAAGCAATGTCAATGTAGGCAGCAGTGTGGATGGTATCAGATTCAATATTCAGTCGCTGAAGAAAAACCTGGACAAAACACTGGAACTGGTGGCAGAAAGAATGTTGAACCCTAAATTCACAGAATCAGCATTCACCCGTATCCAGAAACAGCGCCTGGATGGATTTAAACAAAGTAAGGCCGATCCCGCTACCGTAGCTGATATTGTTTTCGCAAAAATGAACTACGGCCCCAACAACATTTTGGGCATGAGCGAAGGCGGAACAGAAAGTACTATCCGCAATATCAAACTGGATGATATCAATAACTACTATAACAACTACATGACCTCCCAGGGAGTAAAAGTAGTGGTGGTGGGTGATGTGAAACAGGAGGAAATCTTACCTAAATTGAAATTCCTGGACAAACTGCCCAACAAAAAGATCAATATGCCAAAAGTGGATGCGCTGGCTACTAATATTGATAAAACAAAAGTGTACATGGTGGACATTCCAAAGGCAGCACAATCACAATTCCGCGTTGGTTATTCCACCGGTTTGAAATATGATGCCACAGGTGATTATTACAAATCACGCCTGATGAATTATGCGTTGGGTGGAGATTTCAACAGCCGCCTGAACCTGAACCTGCGTGAAGACAAGGGTTGGACATACGGGGCCCGCAGTTCTTTTACCGGTGATGAATACAGTGGTGACTTTGAATTCAGTGCAGGTATCCGCAGCGATGCTACGGACAGTGCCCTGGTGGAAGTGATGAAAGAATTGAGGAACTATCGTGAAAATGGTATCACAGAAGCAGAATTGAAGTTCATGAAGAACTCACTGGGCCAGAGAGATGCATTACTTTATGAAACAGGTATTCAGAAAGCCGGTTTCATTGGCCGTATTTTGGATTATAACCTCCCGGCTAATTATGTGGACCAGCAGAACAAGATCCTGGCAAAGCTTACGAAAGCGGAAGTGGATGCTGTGGCCAAAAAAATGCTGAACCCGGAAAAAATGAATATCCTGCTGGTGGGTGATAAAGCAAAGATCCTGGATAGTGTGAAGAAACTCGGATACGAGATCGTGGAGCTGGATGTGGATGGTAAGAAAGTAGAGAAGAGAGGATTCTAAAATAGTAACTGACCGGTTAATAAAAAAGTTGCCCCGCAAAAGGCAACTTTTTTATTTGCATTACTCCTTATGTTTTAGGAAAACAAACAATGTCATTCCCTTGAACTATTTAAAAAAACAATGATTGAAGTCCCAATAAGAATAATCAATGATAATAAAAGTAATTCACCTTTAACTCTTCCGGTATTTTTTCCCTTAATTGCTGTTGCCAAATGAGATGATTTGACAATAACAGCATAGCCAAGAATTAATAGAAATAAAATATCTGAGGTTTTCATCAATATCTTATTTCATTTTATAGCATACATCATCCAAATTAAACAGGCATTGCCTGATACAATATAACCGGTTATTTCACAAAATTTTTTCGCTAATAATTATTACTAAACAGGCAAAAACTTGTTATATCTACCCCTTCTCACTTTGATCGTCTTCAGCAACGTTTCGTCACTCCGATAGTTACCGGGATTTGCGTGACATTCTTTTGAGACAGCCTCTTGCTTTTTTAAATATTCATATCAGGGTTGATAACATCAGCACTAAACGAATCCTGCTTATGCGGCTTGGGCGCCTTGATATTTTCCGCATGCACATGCTTTATCTGTGTCAATGTTTCCAAACAGTTGTCCACCATTTCTTTTGCCGTACGCTTAATGTATTCGCTTTGTTTAAACTGCAGCACATTTTTGTCCATATCTTCTGCGGTCCATCCGCGGCTCCATCCCAGGAAGCTGAAGGGCGGGAAGGTGAAGCCCAGGTCGGTAAAGAACACCATCATTTGTCCGGCCACCTGCTGAATATTATCCTGTCCGCCGGTGATGATAAAAGAAGCCACTTTGTTTTTAATGAGCACATTGTCTTTTAAAGTGATCTGGTTTTGCACGCAATTCAACCTTTCTGCCATTTTAAAATAAAGTGAAGAGGGGTTGCCCCAGCGAATAGGTGTGGCCACCAGTACCACATCGGCCCACAGTATCATTTGCTTGTACACTTCTGTCATCCCATCATCGGGCTGCATCTCCGTTACACTGCAGGGCCAGGTACAGGCATTCATATGTTGGGAATAATATCCCTCGCAGGCCCGGAAACCGAGGTCACGAAGTTTCAGCGTTTTGGTGGCTGCACCATGATGCTTCTGTGCATACTCCAGGGCCAGCTCCAATGCTGCTTCCGACGTGCTGTATCTTGGTAATGCGTCGTTCATGTTTGTGGTGGAAATACCGAGGATATTTTTTGATTCCGCTGTTGTCTGGTATTTTAATTTTACCAGGTCTTCTATAATTCCCAGGTCATGCAATTCCCGGTGTGCTTTTTGAATAGGTTGTGTACTGACAAGTATATCCTCCCCTTCTTTTTTTACCTGGTATAGTGCCTGCCTGTCTTTATATCCCGGAGGGGCGCTGCCGGTCTTAATATTGTATTCCCACCCATGCCAGGGACAGGTTACATATAGGCCATCGTATTTCTTTTCCACCAGCCCCAGGCCCAGGGGGCCTGCCTTATGCAAACAGGCATTGGCAATGGCAGTGACCTCATTATCAAAATGAAACAGCGCCACTTTATGTGGTCCCACCTGTACGATCCGCTGGCTTCCCGGCGGCAGATCTGAAACCGAACAAACTCTGATGAAATCCATAGATTAAGATTTGATCTGTCAGTAAGTTGAGAAATTTTTCCGGCTCGGGAAAGAAAACTTTAAATTAGCATACCTCTTTCACCATAACTTAAACACTATGCGCCGGATTATCCTTCCTGCCATATTGCTGACCTTCGCTTTATATGGTAGTTTAAACGCCCAGATATTATACAAAGTAAACTTTCATGACAAAGAAAACCGGCCCTATGAAGGGTTACTGGTTTATTTCAATGAAAGCCATAGCTACATGCGTATTAATTATTATTCCACTGATAATAAATACCAGGTGGTGCACGTGGATTATAAATCCTCCACCGGCACTTTTAATGATGGTGGCACTTATTTCTTCATGTCGGGTTATAACCCCCGGTTTATTACACCTGACTCCTTAAATCAAAAATATAACCCGGATTATTTTATCTGGCGTAAAGGAAAAAATCAGCAATATTGGAATAAACCTTCCACCACAGATGATCCCAAACTGGCTTATTCCAGCGAAGTTCCTGTGGATTCTTTTTTCCAGGTCAACCCTTACTCGGTGTCAGAAACATTTTTACGAAAATTTTTCTGGAGCAATGAGGCCGATTATTTTTCGCTGAGGAAAGTGTGCGGTCTGGACCTCACGGATAACACACCCGTTACTACAACTGCTGCAAAAATGCATTTATTCATTGTAGCCAATACACTGATCGGAGATATTGGCGCCAGTTGCTCTTCCGACAGAGACAAACTGGATTACGAGTTCAGAAGTATTGCCGATGTATTGGGTGTTACTTACCAGAAATACGTAGTGGATGGGAATAATTTCAACAAAGCCACAGTACAGAATAAACTAAACGCCCTGAAACCGGGCAAGAATGATATTGTCATCTTTGTGTACCGTGGTCATGGTTTCCGGTGGAATAACCAGTCAGACGCCTATCCCATGCTCGACCTTCGTTCATCCCAGTACCTTGATATCAGCCAGAATACATCCATAAGTTTGAGTGAAGTGTATAACACTTTAAAGAATAAAGGCGCCCGGCTGAATATCGTTCTCGGTGATTGCTGTAATAATAATGTGGGCATCAACCAGATGACGGTGACGAGTTTTCTAAATTCTCAGAATGAGAATAAGCCAGATATGATCAAGCTGAAAAAATTGTTCATGAATGCCCGAGGCAACCTCATATCGGCTGCCGCCAAAGCAGGTGAATATTCCTGGGCAAATCCTTTTGGTGGTTTCTATACACTTAGTTTTATACAGGCCATGAAAGACAAGATCAGCTACCTCAGCAGCGGCAACTCCAGCTGGAGTGATGTGATCGATTATACAACAAGGCTGGCAAAGGACAAATCATCACCCACGTTGTGCAGTAACTGCACGATCCAGTCGGGGGTGTCGTATGTGTCGGTGACGTATTGAATATATCCTTACAAAAAAGCGGCCCCTCTCGGGGCCGCATCACATAAACCAAAACCAACCACGGTTTTTCACCATCAACCATTACCATTTGTATCGGGAGCTGGCTTTAATTTACCCAGCCATACTTTTTTACCTTGTAACCTTCTGACCAGGTACATAATACCCACAAAAATGAAGAAGAGAGGACCGAGGAACCCTAATACTGCAATGAACCTCGTTCCATAAAAACGCTCCATCGGCCGCTTCAACCTTTCTGCGATCAGGTACATACTTGGCACCATCACCAGTGTAAGGAAGAAAGAGAACATCAGGCCAAAGATGATCGTCCAGCTCAACGGGCCCCAGAACACCACACTGTCACCACCAAAGAAAATATTCGGGCGCAGGTGACTGAACAACCCGGCAAAATCAATATTGAATCCCACAGCCAGCGGTAATAATCCCAATATCGTGGCCACTGCGGTCAATAACACCGGAATGATCCTGATCTTACCCGCCTGTATAGCCGCTTCTCTTGTGCGCATACCGCGGCCACGCAACTCATCCGTAAATTCAATGATGAGGATACCATTCTTAATTACAATACCAGCAAGCCCCACAATACCTACGAGCAACATGATGGTGGCAATCGTCATACCCGTTACAGCATAGCCTAACAATACCCCGATCACTGAGAAAAATATTTCTGTGACCACGATAAACGGCTTACTCATGGAATTGAACTGCAACACCAGGATCAGGAAAATTAATCCCACCGCGATCAGGAAGGCAAGTAGTAAGAACTGGTTCGTTTCTGCTTCCTGCTCACTTTGGCCGCTCAGCTTGATAGTAACATCTGCAGGTGTTTTATATACAGATTTAAAGTCGTCGATCCTGGTCTGCAATTCAGCCGTAATGGGCGCCACCATCGTGGGATCCAGCACATTGCTCTGTAACTGGATCGTCCGTTTTACATTCTTTCTTTTGATACCACCTGCAGTATTCGTATAATCTACTTTGGCCACCGCACTCAGCGGAATGGATTTTACCTGCATGGTATTCATATCCATAAAAGTGATGCGGGTGTTCAGCAGGTCCGTTACATTATTGCGCAGGAGGTCAGTATAGCGCAATTGTATCTTATATTCGTCCTCCCCATCTTTTATCTTGCTCACTTCTTTTCCAAAAACAGCCGTACGGATCTCCATGCCTATCTGCCCTGTGCTCAGGCCTTCAAACATGGCTTTCTCCCGGTCCACACTGATCGTTATTTCAGGGTTTTTAAGGTCCACATCCGGCTGCAGGTTCTCAATTCCATTGATCCTGTTTGTATCCAGATAATTGAAGAGATCGGTGGCCACCACGGCAATACTTTCGAAATTATCCCCGGTTACCTCAATATTTACCGGCGGATCAGTAGGAGGCCCGCCATCTTCCTGCGCCACTTCGATACTGGCCCCGGGGATCCCTTTCATTGCTTCACGGATCGCATCTTTATACACCATGGTACTCTTACCGTGCCTTTTTTCAAATTCCACAAAAGATACCTGGATACGACCCAGGTTGGATTGCACACTCCGGTTATTATCCCTGGGGTTATTTGCACTCACCGCCACATTGGTAATGATACTCTCTACGATACTACCCTCTTTTCCCGGCGGATCTTTCTCCAGTATCTTCAGCACTCTTTTCTCCAATACAGTCGTTATGCTATCTGTATATTTTACATCCGTACCCACCGGCAGTTTCAAATACACATATACAAAATTGGGGTCACCGCTGGGGAAGAAGGTTTGTTTATTTCCCCTCACCATCAAAAACATAACAGAGAAAATGAACAGGCCAAACAAGGATACAAATGCCCATATAGGCCGCCTGCCCACCAATATCCATCTCAGTAATTTTTCATACCGCTCCATCAACCGGGGCAAACGCTTTTTCTGGAATGCATGTATGAGATCATTCAGTACATACGCATTGAACACCATCAGTATCGCCATCAGCAATAAGAAATTGGCCACTCCATGCATACCCCCCAGGTGCAATAACAAGCCACCAATGGTAAATACAAGTAACCATTTGTTACGGAATATCGCTTTCTTCGGTTTCTCGTATTCCTTTCCTTCGGGCTTCATAAAGCTTACGGCAAACACCGGGTTGAAGAAGAAGGCCACGATCAACGAAGCTGCCAATGTTAAGATCAGCATGGTGGGCAGGTAGATCATGAATTTACCGATCAGGCCCTTCCAGAATAAAAGCGGGAAGAAGGGAGCTAATGTAGTGGCTGTTCCTGCCAGTACCGGGATGAATACTTCTCCTGCAGCTTCTTTGGCGCTACGGGCAATAGGTACTTTTCCATTATTATAGATACGGTGGGTATTCTCGATCACCACAATAGCATCGTCCACGATGATACCCAACCCGAATAAAAGAGCAAATAATACAATGAAGTTGAGCGTTACACTGGTGCCAATGATCCCATCCGCCACAGGAAGGAATAAGAAGGCCACGAACACACTCAGCGGCACACTCAGGGCCACAAAGAAGGCATTGGTAACCCCCATAAAGAACATCAGGATGATCAATACCAATATGAAACCAATGATGATGGTATTGATCAATTCAGTAAAAGATGTTTTTGTTTGCTTGCTCTGGTCACCGGTGATCACCACTTTCAGATCTTTCGGCAACTCTTCTTTTTGCTGCATCTCTTCCACCACCGCCTTTACTTTATCCGCACAATTGATCAGGTTCTCGCCCGCTCTTTTTATGATGTTGAGGGTAACAACGTTTTTACCATCCAACCGGGCATAGCTGTCTTTATCGCGGATCGTATCTTTTAATTCAGCAATATCACGCAGGTATACAGCTGCACCCTGGGCACTGCTGCGTACCACTATATCCTTCATATCATCAATACTGGAAAACTGGCCTTTAATACGAAGTGTGCGTTTCATATTGCCCACTTCCACCAATCCGCCCGTGATGTCATTGTTTTCCCGGGCTATCGCATTTTCCACATCGGTAAAACTCACTCTTGCCGCCGTCATTTTATATGGGTCCACATTTACCTGTATCTCCCTTTCCGGCGCACCCACGATCTCTGCTCTTGTTACTTCGCCCAGCTCCTCAATTTTATCCTGCATCTTATCAGCATACTCTTTCAGTTTAATACCATCGTAATCACCGCTCACATTCACAAACATGATGGGCATTTCACTGAAGGAAAATTCCTGCACATCCGGCTCCTGGGTCAGATCGGTGGGCAGATCGGCCCTGGCTTTATCGATCGCGTCTTTTACCTTTTGCTTGGCCAGTTCGGTTTTAACATCGGTATCAAATTCCACCACGATCAAACTATAATCTGATTGCGAAGTGCTTTGAATCTTTTTTACTTTGGCCCCACTGATCCCTTTCAATTGTTTTTCAATGGGCCTTGTTACCAGGTTTTCAATATCCTTGGGCGAATTACCCACATAAACAGTGGCCACCGAAATAGTGGGCACCACAATATCCGGGAACTGCTCCTTGGGCATACTGTTGAACTTAAATAGCCCGTAGATGGTTACCATGATGGCGATGAGATATACAGCCGTTCTGTTATCCACCGCCCAGCTGGTGAGCCTGAATTGTTTAAAATGCTTTGAAACTCCTTCTAAATTCTTCATATAATCAGTTTGAAGTCATCTTTTGGTTTACTGGCCGGTTGTTACGTTCTGCCCGTCATATACATTCTGGTATCCTTCGGTAATGATCAGGTCGCCCCCTCTCAGGCCGCTCCTGATCTCCACTTTACCACCATATACTTCTCCCACGTTTACTGTTTTTTTCCTGGCGATCACTTTGGAACCTTCTTTCGCCATCACATACACATACTTTCCTTTTTCATCCGTTTGCACCACGTTCACCGGCACCACCACGGTACCTTTTACCTGGTAATCCAGTATTTTCATTGTGGCCGTTTGGTTGGGTTTCAGCAACGGATCATTTGGTAAAGTGGCTTCCGTATTGAACGACCGGGTGGTAGGATCAATTTGTGCACCTACCACATTAATCGTGGATGTAAATGCCGGCTTACCTGTTTCCGGAACTTCCACCAGCACTTTATCCCCTTTTTTCACTCTTGCCACATAATTATCGGGCACCGGCACCTGAATTTTAAGGTTGGAGTTATTTACAATCAGTATTTGTGCACCTCTGCCATCAGGAGAAGAGCCGCTGAAAAACTCACCCACCCGCACATTCACCTGCTCCACCACACCACTTATGCCCGCACGTACATTGGTCATATCTAAACTCTCCTGTGCCTGTGCCACCCCTGCTTCAGCCGCCCTCAATTGTGCATTCAGTGCGTCCACATCCGCTTTTGCATTAATTACCTGGATTTCCGTACCAATATTTTGTTTCCATAAATTCTGGTAACGTTCATATACTGTTTGTGCCTGCGCCAATCTTGCTTTCAGCTGTCCGGTACCCTGTTGTGCTGCGGCTAATTGTTGCCTGGCAATCGCATCATCCAGCTTCACCACTACCTGGCCGGCCCCCACTTTTTGCCCCACTTTTACATAGATGGCCCTCACTTGCCCACCCTGTCCTTTGGGAGATACATAGCCCACACCGTCCGCATCGATCTTGCCCTGCAGCTCGATATAGTGAGCAAAATCCTGTATACGTACCGTATCCACCGATACCAGTTTCTGTATCAGCTTCGCCGCTTCGGGGTCAGCCTTCAATACCTGGGCCTCCAGGTCACGGATCTCCGTGTCCAGCTTGCTTTTTTCTTTTTTCAGTTTTTCAATCTTTGCTTTCAGATCATTCACATCGCCTTTTTTGTCTTTAGACCCTGTACCGCAGGCCACTACAGTAGCAGTGAGCAGGACAGCTGCTGATATCTTCATAATGGTGTTCATATATTCCTTTTTATAAGTCATGAATGGTTGATTATTTTAATTTCCCGGTTGCTTTCATAAAATCGATCCGGGCTATAATGGCATCATATAATGAAGTGATATAGTTGGTTTGTGCCGCTTTCAGGTCCGTTTGTGCATTGGTGATATCGGTTTGCGAGCCCGTACCCACTTCATATTTCTTCTTGGTTTGGTCGTACACTTTTTCCGCCAGTTCCATATTCCTCTTTTGAAAATCCATGCTGGTGATGGCGGTCCGGTAATTATTCCGGGCCGTTTCCACTTCGTTGTCAATAGAAAGTTTGAGCGCTTCGATCTGGTTCTGTGTCCTTTGCAGATCGATCTTTGTTTGCTGGATCTTTGATTTGGTATAAAAACCGTTGAAGATCGGGATGGCGATATTCAGGTTTACACTCGAAATAGTAAACCACTCCCCTTTTCCAAAGAAATTCCATTTATTGCGTTGTGCATTCTTGGCATATTGACCATTCAGTGTTACTGTAGGTATCTGGCTCAGTTTGTAACGACGGATGTTATACTCATTCAGCTCTTTTCCTATTTGTGCATATTGAAATTCTTTCCGGTCCTCGTATTGATAGTTCATGGCATCCAGCATACCGGATTTAATTTCTTCTTCGTTCAGTGTATCCGTAAGTACCAGCTGGTCCCGTACGGGCATGCCCATCAGTACTTTCAAACCATAATAACCATTGGAGATAACGCTTAATAATTTTCTTTTCTCCGTCTGTATATTGGTCAGGGCCACACTTACCCGGTCGATATCCAGTTTTTCTGCAAAGCCGCTTTCATAAATGATCTTTGTATCGTGCAGGTTCTTTTCCCACAAAGCAATGTTGGCATCCAGCAGTTCTACCTGCTTTTTACCCACCACCAGCTGGTAATAGATCTTGTACACATTGGTGCGGATCGTTTCTTCGGTGATCTCTGCATTCTTTTGAGCAAACCGCATGGTGGCGCTTCTTGCTTGCAGTCCCACAAATACCTGCCCGTCGAATAAGATCTGGCTTAAACTGATCCCAGCTGTTGCACTGTATTTGGTACCAAACTGGGCAGAGATGAATCCAAAATCATCCGGCATGACAATAGTGTTACCATTTCCGTCTTTTACTCCTTCATCCACCAGCACCTGGTAAGTGGCCGGTGATATGAAATTGGGTAATACCTGTGTGGCCACATTGGGGTTATAAGTGGTTCCCAGGCTGGCATTGATATGCGGGTAGGCGTTGGATGTTACTTCCCGGTTTACCTGCTCCTGGTATTGCACTCCCAGCAAAGCATTTTTTACCTGCACATTGTTTTTGATGGCATATTTCACTGCCTGGTCCACCGACATTTCGTGTTTGTTGACTTTGACCGTATCAGGCTGTTGCTGTGCCGTGACCAACAGGGGGAAAAATGCCAGCACGGATACCAGGGCCTGCCTGTTACTTCCTTGCTTCCTCATGCTTATGTTTTTTTTGATGTTGTTCATTGTATTTCTGGATCAGTTTATGTCCTTTGATAGTAGCCAGTCCGTAAACAAAATGTTCCATAATGATCTCTGAAGTAACACCCAGGTTATGTTTTCCCGGTGGAAAAAGGGAAACATTGAAAGGTATCATCATCGATTCCAGCCTGAACTTGACCATCACATCAATATCGATATCCGGGCGGTACAGCTCATCTTTGATGCCCCAGATAATATTCTCGCGGATCATCTGTGCCAGGAATTTATCCTTGTGATCTTTAAACCGCCGGTAAGCTTTAAAATGGAACTTCTCCATATCATGGAGCAACATGGGGTTCATATTGCTGAACTCTTCCATGATCCGTTCCATGGTAATAAATATCTCATGCACAGCGTCGGTGGCATCCTTACGGCAGTCCAGGCAGTCGTTCTGTATTTCCTGGATATGCGTATCCACCACGGCGTCCACCAGTTCGTCTTTATCGGTAAAATATTGGTACAGGGTTTTCTTGCTCATGCCCAGGTGGTTGGCAATATCATCCATTGACACGGATCTTATGCCATATTGCATGAACAGCTCTTCGGCTTTGATTAAAATTCGCTCCTTATTATCCATTCTTTCTCTCTTTTCGAACAGCAAAACTATGGAAACTTTTATCGTAACCAAAGTTTCCACCCCCGATTTTCGACCGTTCACCGATTTTTTGCGCCGTTCCTGCACATGAATTTTACGCTACCTTAGCTGTAAATCAGCTTATGAACACCCCCAGGCCCCAGGTAAAGGGCCATCCCGTTAAAAAAATATTGCGCTTCTTTATCCAGGGGCTTATCATTCTGGCCCCCATAGGGATAACGGGTTATGTCCTGTACTGGCTTTTTGATAAAGTGGATAGCATTCTTAGGCCTTATGTGAATATTCCCGGGCTGGGTTTTGTCATCATTATCCTTTTTGTGATCCTGGTGGGCTGGGTCAGCTCCAGTTTTCTCATGGGAAGCTTTATCAATTTCTTTGACCAGTGGATGGAAAGGACCCCCGGGATCAAATTCATTTATACTTCCACCAAAGATTTCTTTGAAGCCTTTGCAGGAGATAAACGAAAGTTCAACAAAGCTGTGCTGGCCAATGTGTTTGCAGAAGATGTGTGGATCGTAGGCTTTTTGACGGATGAAGAAATGCAAAAATTCGATGTAGGCGCCGATACGGTGGCCGTATATGTGCCCCAGGCTTACAATTTTGCAGGACAGCTCTACATCTTACCCAGGAATAAAGTAAAAAAGATAGAACAGATCACTGCCGGTGAGGCCATGAAATATGCCGTAACCGGTGGCGTGGTGGACCTTGACGCAGAAAGAAAGGAAGATGCAGAGCGAAAAAAACTGGAATCCCGTACCCCACAATAAAACGATGTACCAATGAAAAGATCCGTTGTGGTAATACTTTTTGTATTACCAGCCCTGCAATGCTATTGCTGGGGCTTCTATGCACACAAAAAAATCAACAACTATGCTGTTTTCCTGCTCCCGCCGGAAATGATGGTCCTGTATAAACCGCAGATCGGTTTCCTTGCAGAACATGCCATTGATCCGGATAAAAGAAGATACGCACTCCCCGCAGAAGGAGCCAGACACTATATTGATATCGATCACTATGGTGTATATCCTTTTGACAGTTTACCCCGGAAATGGACAGATGCGGTACAGAAATATTCAGAGGACACATTGAATAAATATGGCATCGCCCCCTGGTGGATACAAACTATGCTTCACCGGCTTACCGATGCCTTTCAAAAAAAGGACCAGGTTAAAATCTTAAAATACTCTGCCGAGATCGGTCATTATATTGCCGATATACATGTTCCCCTGCATGTTTGCAGTAATCACAACGGGCAACTTACCGGTCAAAAAGGAATACACGGTTTCTGGGAAAGCCGCATCCCTGAATTATTGGCTGAAAACCGCGGAACCATAGCCGGTTGGGATTTCCTTATCGGTAAAGCTGCATATATAAAAGACCCGGCTAATTTTATCTGGGCAAGAACACTGGAAAGTGCCGCTGCCGCAGACACCGTGCTTCGTTTCGAAAAAGAGCTGACACAGGAATATCCTGCTGATCAGAAATTTGCTTTTGAAGAGCGTAACGGCGTAGTGGTCCGTCAATACTCTTCTGCCTTCACCAAAGCCTATGATGACCGGCTAAATGGGATGGCGGAGCGCCGTATGAGGCAATCCATCTATGCTATCGCTTCTTTTTGGTACACGGCATGGGTCAATGCCGGCCAGCCCGATCTGAAAACATTGGGCCATACTGAATTCACCCCCGAAGAACTGAAGGAATTTGAAGCACTGGAGAATGCCTGGAAAAACTCAACAGGAAGGGGCAGGGAGCATGAGTAGTAAAGGGCTGGTTTAGAGGAAAATAACGAATAACTAACGGGTGTTTTCCGGAAACCAGCCGGTCATAACTTATCTTTGCCTCCCTGTGGATTTTATTTGCCTTTATATATGATCAAATCAGAAAAAGCAGTGTTACACAATTTTGGCGCAGGTCCTTCCATTCTTCCACAAGAAGTTTTTGACGAAGCAAGCAAAGCTATTCTCAATTTTAATAATAGTGGTTTATCCATACTGGAAATTGGTCATCGCACCAGTTTATTCCAACCCGTAATGGAAGAAGCCCGGGACCTTGTGCGGGAACTGATGCAACTGGATAACGACCATGAAGTATTATTCCTGCATGGTGGCGCCACCACCCAGTTCATGCAGGCACCTATGAACCTGCTGAATGAAAATGAAATTGCTGCTTATACCGAAACAGGCACCTGGGCCGGTAAAGCGATCAAAGAAGCTAAATTATTCGGGCATGTGGAAATAGCCGGTTCTTCCAAAGAAACCAACTTCACTTCTATTCCCAAAAAACTGAACGTTACTCCCACAGCAGCTTATTTGCATATTACCACCAACGAAACCATTGCCGGTACGCAATGGCATAACATGCCTTTCGACTGTGGTGTACCGTTAGTGGCCGATATGAGCAGCGATATATTAAGCCGTCAACTGGATTTTAATAAATTCGGTCTCATTTATGCCGGTACACAGAAAAATATGGGCGCTGCCGGTGTGAACCTGGTGGTGGTGAATAAAAATATCCTGGGCAAAGTGAACAGGAAGATCCCCACGATCCTGGATTACCAGAACCATATCCGGGAAGCCAGTATGCTCAACACCCCCCCCGTATTTGCCGTATATGTGGCCCTGCTTACGCTGCAATGGTTAAAAAGACAGGGAGGTGTGGAAGAAATAGAAAGAAGGAATAATGAAAAAGCTGCATTGTTTTATAATACCCTGGACAGCCTGCCCATTTTTAAAGCCCCTGTGGCCAAAGAAGACCGAAGTAAAATGAACGCTGTATTTATCATGGATGATCCGGAAGCCGAAAAAGAATTCCTGGACTGGTGCAGGAACGAAGGCATGGTAGGTGTAAAAGGACATCGCTCCGTCGGTGGCTTCCGTGTTTCCATGTACAATGCATTATCATTGGAAAGCGTGATGGCGATCACCGACCTGATGAAAGAATTTGCCAGCAAGAAAGGGTGATCCATCCAAAATTTTTGAAACAAAAAAATCAATCTAATCAGCAAGATCAGAAGTAAAATCAGTAGTCCATGGCCCACATTAAACCGTTCAATGCAGTAAGACCTCACCCCGGATATGCTAAGCAAGTAGCTTCAAGGCCCTATGATGTACTGAACACCGAGGAAGCAAAAGCAGAAGCCAATGGCAATCCGTTTTCCTTTTTACATGTTACCAAATCTGAAATTGATCTTCCTCCCGGCATAGATACCCACAGCCAGGAAGTATATGATAAAGCTAAAGACAATTTGTTCAAACTCATCAATCACGACGGAGTTTTGTTCAGGGATGGCAAAGCCTGTTATTATATTTACCGGCTCATTATGAACGAACGCAGCCAAACCGGACTTGTTTGTGTATCCTCGGTGGCAGATTATTTCAATGATGTGATCAAGAAACATGAATTCACCCGCCCCGAAAAAGAAAAAGACCGTATTGATCATATGCGGACCATTCGAGCCCAAACTGGTAATGTATTCATGGCTTATCGTGATGTGGAGGAACTGAACAGCCTGATCAATAACTGGAAAGAAGCACACACCCCTGTTTATGATTTTACAGCAGACGATACTATTCAGCATACCATCTGGGTGGTGGATAAAGATGAAGAGATTGCAAGGATCACTGAATTATTTGAAACAAAAGTTCCTTTTACTTATATCGCCGATGGCCATCACCGGGCCGCCTCTGCTGCCAAAGTGAGTAAACAGGTAACAGATAGCGACGATGCAGAATATTTTTTGACCACTATATTCCCCTCCGGCGAATTAGCGATCCTGGATTATAACCGGGTGGTGAAAGACCTGAATGATCACAGCAAAGCAGAATTCATTGGCGCCTTGCAGGATGATTTTATGATCGCACAAAGTCCCGTGGCGGTGAAACCTTCTGAGTTACATGAATTTGGTATGTACCTCGACGGACAATGGTATATTCTGACAGCCCGCAAAGGCACGTTCACTAACGACCCCATCAGCATACTGGATGTATCCATCCTTTCGCACAATATTCTCGATAAGCTACTCGATATAAAAGACCAGCGCACTGATAAACGCATCGACTTTGTGGGTGGCATACGTGGTTTACAGGAACTGGAAAAAAGAGTGGATAGCGGTGAAATGAAAGTAGCTTTCAGCCTGTACCCGGTAACCATCGAACAATTGTTCAATATTGCCGACAGCGGCAACGTGATGCCACCCAAAAGTACCTGGTTCGAACCCAAACTGAGGGATGGTTTGCTCACTCACCTGATCTGAAAGCTTCTGGCCAAATATTTGTTATTTTGCAACAGGGACGTTCTTTATAGCGTCTCTTCTTTTTTAATTTGTGATTATGAGAGTATTATTTCTTGCTATCAGCCTTATCCTTGGACTTTCCGCCATTTCGCAGCCTGAAGATGTAAAAACCATGCATGAAACCGCCAGGACCTTCATGCGTTCCGGTGATTTTGACAATGCTATCATTGTACTGAACAGGGCCCTGCAACAGGATAAAAAGAGCCTGGAGCTGCAGAAAGACCTGGTGATGTGTTATTACCTGAAAAGAGATTATGTAAAGGCCCTTGAAGGTGTGGAATCATTGGTGGACCGTGACGATGCCGATGTGATTACCTTCCAGATCGCCGGCAATGTGTACAAAGCCCTGGAGCAGGTAAAGGATTGTGATAAGGTATATAAAAAAGGATTGAAGAAATTCCCCAAAAGCGGCCCGCTTTATAGTGAATATGGTGAGTTACTATGGGCAGCTAAAGATTTTTCCGCTATTAATCAATGGGAACAGGGCATCAAAGCAGACCCCGCCTACGGGGGTAATTATTATAATGCCGCCAACTTTTATTTTTATTCAAAAGATAAAACCTGGAGCCTGCTCTATGCCGAGATATTTGTGAATATGGAAAGCATGAGTGAAAGAGGAGCTGCCATGAAACAATTATTGTTGCAAGGCTATAAAGAAAAACTATTTGCAGAAGCAGATATCATGAAAGGTGAGGAAAAGAACAAGAGTGAGTTTTCCAAAGCATTCCTGCAAAGCATGGGTAAACAATCCTCACTGGCCAATATGGGCATCAACACGGAAGTGCTAACGATGATCCGCACACGTTTTATACTGGACTGGTTTAACGGGAGCTATTTAAAATACCCCTTCAAGCTGTTTGATTACCAGCGGCAGTTACTCCAGGAAGGCATGTTTGACGCCTACAATCAATGGTTATTTGGCGCTTCGGAGAACCTGGCCGCCTACGACAACTGGACCAAAACACATGCAGAAGAATACAATAACTTCAGCAACTTCCAGAAGACAAGGGTGTTCCGGATGCCGGCGGGCCAGTATTACCAGGTAGCTTCTAATTAAGTACGAAAATATCCCTTCTATAAGGCCTTTGTGCCCTTCCTGTTATATTCAACACTGTGAATCTTTGTGGTAATTGCGTTTAAAGCAATAGAGCACCGCCAATTTGCCCCTTTTTTTGTATATTGGTTTTTAGCTAAATTGTTGCTGATTAAGGCCATTTGATTAACACAACCGCGATTGCAATATGACAGAGCCCCAAAGACTTTTTGATTGCATTGAATATCACCTTGAACGAAAACCCCTGAGTGATATGCTGGCCGGTAAAGAAGCCGGTCAATGGAGAAAATACAGCACATCTGAGGTAAAAGAAATCGTGGACAAAATCAGTGCAGGCCTGCTCCATCTCGGGATCGGCTGTGGCGATATGACCCCGGAAGGGAGAGATAAAGTGGCCATTCTCTGTAAAAACCGCCCCGAATGGTTATTACTTGACCTGGCAGTGCAACAGATCGGCGCCATTCTTACTCCCGTATATCCCACGATCAATGTAAACGAGCTGGAATTTGTGCTGAAAGATGCCCAGGTAAAAATGGTTTTTGTGAACGACGAAGACCTTTTCCTGAAAGTGCTGAGCCTCAAAGACCGTGTTCCTTCCCTGAAAGATATCTATACTTTCGAACACGTGCCCAATGCTAAACACTGGAAAGAAGTGATGGCCTTCAGCACACCGGAATTACAGGCACGAATCAAACCAATTGCCGATAAGATCAGGTATGAAGACCTGGCCACCATCATTTATACATCGGGTACAACGGGCACACCCAAAGGGGTGATGCTGTCACATCGTAATATTTTGTCCAATGTAATGGCCTGTATCCCCTGTTTTCCTCCCGGGGAAGAAATGCGTTCGCTCAGTTTTTTACCCCTGAACCATATTTTCGAAAGAATGGTTAGTTATCTCTACCTGTTCAGAGGTACATCTATTTATTATGCCGAGAGCCTGGAAACAATTGGCGACAACCTGAAGGAAGTAAAACCCAATATGTTTACCACCGTTCCAAGGTTACTGGAAAAAGTGTATGACAAGATCATGCAAAAAGGGAACGAGCTTACCGGCATCAAGAAAAAATTATTTTTCTGGGCGCATGAACTCGCTGAAAAATATGAGATCAATAAAAACCAGGGGGCCTGGTATAACTTTCAGTTAGGCCTTGCCAATAAGATCATCTTCAGCAAATGGAGAGAAGGCCTGGGTAATAATTTAAAATGTATCGTTACCGGTGGCGCTGCCTGCCAGGTACGTTTGATCCGCATCTTTACTGCCGCCCGGATCCCTATTATGGAAGGCTATGGACTCACTGAAACCTCCCCGGTAATTTCTGTTAACCGCTTTGAAGAAGTGAACAGGCGCTTTGGAACGGTGGGGCCGCTCATTGATGACGTAAAAGTGAAAATTGCCGAAGATGGGGAAATACTTTGCCAGGGGCCCAATGTGATGATGGGATATTATAAACGCCCCGACCTCACCGCCCAGGAGATCACAGACGGATGGTACCACACCGGCGACATCGGCACCCTGAGTGATGACAATTTCCTGAAGATCACCGACCGCAAAAAAGAATTATTCAAAACCAGTGGCGGCAAATATGTGGCGCCATTGCCCATTGAAAATAAATTGAAAGAATCGCCTTTTATTGAACAGGTGATGCTGTTAGGTGCAGAAAGAAAATTCGTGAGCGCCCTGATCATTCCTTCTTTCCCTAATCTGCGTGACTGGTGCCGAAAAAATGCGATACCGGATGCCCGAAATGAAGAATTGATCCGCAATCCCAAAGTGATAGACCTCTTTAAAGAACTGGTGGAAAGCTTTAATAAGTACTTCAATCACGTGGAACAGGTAAAGAAATTTGAATTACTGCCTAACGAGTGGAGTGTGGACACCGGTGAGATGACACCGAAACTTTCCCTGAAAAGAAAAGTGGTGATGGAAAAATACCGCGATGCTATTGAGAGGATCTACGCCTGATGGTTATTTATCCTGTTTAACCTTCGTGGAGTCTTTTTTCGGACGCTGCATCATCTTCTGAACAAACTCATCATACATCTTCTGTTGTTCAGCATTGAATAATTTTCTCACATTGTAAAAGTGGATGAGTGCCATTCTATCGGCCTGTGTCTGAAAAGATGCAATACGTTGGGTATATACAGTTATGATACTGTCATTGAGCGACTCTTCTTTTCTTAAATTAAAAAGCGCTGATTTGGCCTGGCGTGCAGAGTCGAAAAGGGGACGGACGTTTGCGAAATGTGCTTCCCGCAAACTATCGTACTGTTTTTTCTGGGTATCTGTCAAACCCATATCCTTCACGAGTTTTTCATAGGCGGCCTTGCCGGATTCACGGCCACTGGCTGATTGTTTCTTATCCTTTCGTAATACCATCACCGCCACCAAAGCAATATTGGCCAGTAATAATAATATGACAGCCACCGAAAGAAATCTGTTAGGAGTGTTTTTCATTGTCGCATTACTGGTTTAGATCATATGTGATGTTCGAGTTGATACTGTAATCTGACGCTAAAGACTGCATCAGTTCCGTATCGGTTGCAACAGCTGATTCCACCGCAGTATTATTGCCATCATTTCCTTTCAATATCACTACGGCATTAATGGTCAGCACCAGTAATAAAGCTACAAACGCATATAAAGGACGAAGTATCCATTTACGATCAGGTTCAGGCACCAGTTCTTTTTCCATCCTGGCTTTTAGCCGGGTATAGAAATAATCAGGAGCAGATGCCCTGGCAGCCCCATCAAAACCGGACAATATGCCCTCAATTCTCTTGTTTTTATCAGTGTTCATAATACCATAGTTTTTGACGGCAACGTTGGTCAAAACCTTCGTGCCAATATATAGTTATCCGTTACCTTTTTCAAGTATTTTACGCAGGTTTTGCTTGGCCCGGTGCATCAACGACTCCACTGCTGCAACAGAGGTTTGCATTACATCACTAACCTCCTGATAACTAAGGTCTTCCAGTTTATGCAACGTAAATGCAACTTTCTGATTTTCAGGCAATTGATTAATAGCCTTGAATAGCCTGGCAGCATTCTCCTTTCGGTCCAGTGCAATTCCGGGGTGATTGAAATCCGGCAGCTCATACAAGGGTTCATTTCCCTCCCCAAATAAGCGCTGTAAAAAACCAAATCTTTTCTTGCTTTTTCGGTTTCGCAAGAGGTCCAGCGAGCGGGTGGTGGCGATGCGGTACAGCCAGGTGGAAAGCTTTGATTCTCCCTTGAAAGAATGGATGGAACGATACACCTGGATAAATACTTCCTGTGCCACATCTTCCGCATCTTCTGCGTTTTGTACGATGCCGATAGCCGTGTTGAAGACCCTGTCCTGGTAGGTATTCACCAGGTACCGGAATGCTTGCTCATTACCTTCTTTGAGGCCCTGTATCAGCTCAGATTCAGTCAATGATCAGTCCTTTGGTTTTTGATATTCTGACTCACGAAAATAGTTTGCCGGAAGACAAATATCGGGCATAGTACCCGGATATTTTACACACTTTAACAGCACCCCTAACCGCATTACTTCCAAAAAAGCATGCCGGCCCATCCCAACAGCACCGGAGGATTTCCTGGTTACCTGAACTAATATATATATCTGCGGATGATCTGATACAGGAAAGATATTCGCCTTTTTATTTACTTTATCCCATTAAACAAAGCAAATGAGTATACCCGGCATACCTTACTCCCTGATCGACTGGAAACAGATTGAAAAGACCGTACACCCCGGCGAAAAAGGGAGTGCTTTCTGGCAAACCATTCAACATCCCGGTCTTCGCATCCGCATCGTGGAATATACCCCCGGTTATTTTGCCGATCATTGGTGTACTAAAGGACATTTTGTGTATTGCCTCGAAGGCGAGTTCACCAGCGAATTAAAATCCGGTGAAACATTCACCCTTTCCAAAGGAATGAGCTACCTGGTCTCTGATGAACTGAGCTCGCACCGCTCTACCACCCAAACAGGAGTAAAATTGCTGATGGTGGACGGTGATTTTTTGAAACTGATTTAACTCCCGCATTGCATTTGATATGACCACACAAAAACATTTATTCGATCTGCCGGATGATATCCATTTTCTGAACTGCGCCTATATGTCACCGTTAATGAAAGCGGTGCAGGAAGCAGGTATCGCCGGTATCCGCCGGAAAGCAAACCCGGCCACGGTTACCTCCGATGATTTTTTCCTTCCCCCGGAGGAGGTGAGAAGCAAATTCGCAAAACTGGTCAGGGCGCATGCTTCACAGATCGCCATCATCCCTGCTGCATCCTACGGATTAAAAACGGCCATTGACAATGTTCCCGCCAATAAGGGTAACCACGCCATCACAGTATCCGATGAATTTCCCAGCGGTTTTTATACCCTTCAAAACTGGTGCAGGGAACAGCAGCAGGAACTAAAGATCATTTCGGCGCCGCCCACGCTGAACAGGCGTGGACCGGAATGGAATAACAGGTTGCTGGAAGCGATCAACAGGGATACTTCCGTAGTCATCATTTCTTCGGTGCACTGGACTGATGGTACTTTATTCGACCTGGAAAGGATTGGGCAGCGGTGCAGAGAGGTAAATGCTTATTTCATTGTTGATGGATCGCAATCCGCAGGCGCTTTGCCGATAGATGTGGTAAAATACAATATTGATGCATTGGTTTGCGCCGCTTATAAATGGCTGATGGGGCCTTATTCCAGCGGACTGGCTTATTTCAATGAGAAATATAACGAGGGGGTGCCCATCGAGAACTCATGGATGAACCGTTCCAATGCCCATGATTTTACCAGGCTCACCCGTTATGTGGAAGATCATAAACCAGGAGCGGCCCGGTTCAATGCAGGAGAATTCAGCAACCTGATCAATACACCCATGCTGAACAAGGCACTGGAACAAATACTGGAATGGGGAGCGGACAACATCCAAGCTTATTGTGATGAGCTTAGCCTGCCGTTGATCGATTTTTTACAGCAAAAAGGATACTGGATCGAGGAAAGAGAACACCGGGCCAAACATATTTTTGGTTTCCTGCTTCCTCCATCGCTGGACAGGGCTGTTTTACTGCAGGAACTTCAACAGCGAAAAATATTTGTATCGGTGCGGGGTGATGCCATCCGGGTGTCGCCATATTTATATAATACAACAAACGATATGGATGCATTGATAGAAACATTGCGTTCAAAATAGACAATGGTCACTAAAATTGCGATACTCGGAGATTTCAATCCTGTTCATTCCACACTGCATGCGCTGAACGACAGCACCCGCAGCATGAAGAAAGTATTTTTGGAAGAACTGCAGTTCGACTGGATCGGCACCGACCTGTTCAACACCTCTGTGGTATTTGGGAAGAATCTATACAGTGGATTGTGGATCGCACCGGGCTCGCCTTATAAAGACATGCAAAATGTATTAGATGCCATTACGTATACAAGAACCCATGCGTTGCCCACTTTTGGCAATTGCGGCGGCTTTCAGCACATGATCATGGAATATGCCCGGAATAAATGTGATATAGCCCATGCAGGTCATGAAGAAGTGAACCCGGATGCCGCCGAACCCGTTATTTCCAAACTAGCCTGCTCCCTGGTACAGCAACAGGAGATACTGACCATCACGAACACTTCATCCAGGTTATTCCAAATTCTAAAAAAAGAAAAAATAACCGGAAAATATTATTGCAGTTACGGGTTAAATGAAAAGTATACAGCTGCATTGAAGAAAAACGGGCTTTCATTCACAGCTGTATCAGAAGATGGCCATATCCGGGCTTTTGAATTAAAGGACCATCCCTTCTTCCTGGGTACATTATTTCAACCAGCATTAACATCGTCAGACGATGAACCCAATCCCCTGATCGTGGCGTTTGTACAACAATGTTTGATTTCCGCTGAGCAAAAAAATAAACCCTGAGGAATATGAAAAAAGCAGTTATCGTTGCATTCGACAAATTCACTGACATTGATGTGTTCCTGGCCTGGGACCTGTTGAACCGTGTCCGTTTTCGTGATAAGGATTTCCGCGTGATGATCGTGGGTACCGCTGCCACCCACCGGTCTGTTTGTGGTATTGATCTGGCCATGCATGGCACTATCGAAGAAACAAAGGATGCCGACCTGGTGTTTTTTGCCAGTGGTGTAACGACAAGAACATTATACAAGGATAAAGAATACCTGGACCGTTTTAACCTGGAGCCCGGCAGGCAACTGATCTGTTCCATGTGTTCCGGCGCTTTGATACTGGGAGCGCTGGGTTTGCTGAATGGATTAACAGCTACCACTTACCCAACGGTGTATAAAGAATTGCGTGAGCTGGATGTGGAAGTACTGGAAGACCGGCATTTCGTGGCACATGATAATATTGCAACGGCAGCAGGTTGTTTAGCAGCTGTGGATGTGGTGGGTTGGGCGCTGGAAAAAATGTATGATGCAAAAGTGAAAGAGGATGTAATTGCTTCTGTGCTGCCGGTGGGCCAGGGCATGGCCTGTATTTATTAAACTGAACAACTATGTTTTCAATTGTAAGGACAAATCCGGCGGATAAAGATGTAAGGGCATTGGTGGATATGCTCACCGGTGACCTGAAAGTAAAAGACGGGGATGAACATGCATTCTACTCCCAATTCAATAACCTGGACACCATCAAACACTCCATCGTGGCTTATGTGGATGGGGAACCTGTGGGTTGTGGCTCCATTCGCCGGTATAATGATGATTCCATGGAGTTGAAAAGAATGTTTGTAAGGCCCGGATTCAGGGGTAAAGGCATTGCCGGGAAAATGGTGGCCGAACTGGAATCCTGGGCCCGGGAACTGGGCTACCGGTATTGCATACTCGAAACAGGCGTCAAAATGCCGGATGCTATACGGCTGTATGAAAAATCGGGATATACACGCATTGATAATTTTGATCCTTATACCGGAATAGACAGTGCCGTGTGTATGAAAAAAATACTGGCCCCGGATGAAAGCAACTAAGAATACGCCACTTTATTTTCTGGCCTGCCAGATAAAGTAGATATTGGAAAGGATATAAGCCATCATCAGGATCAATGCTACCGTCCTGTCAAACCTGTCTGCATTTGCATGTTTGCCATTCTTTACCATTTTGAGGGAAAAAACAGTGGAGGTAACCACAATCAGGATGCAAAAAAGTGTGATCCCATGCAAGGTGTCTACAAGGGTAAAGGTGGTGGATTCCGGGAGCGATGAGTCGATGATATACTTATTACCCACAACGGCAAAGAGGGCGCCAACACCTAATCCGAACCGGGCATCAATAATATCGGCATGAATGAAGAAGCAAACGAATGCGATCAGGAAAGCGATATACATACCGAGGAACATTTTCCAGAATAATCCACCGGCATCCCTGTGAATGACCATGCGTACCCTGAAGCTGCTATATTCGGTATGTTGTTTTGTAAAATGCTCATCGCCAAAAGCGGTCTCATACATTTTTATTCCCGTTGCCAGCACACAACTGTCAATTTTCCAGCCACTGAGGGTAAACCGCGGATCGTGGTGATTGCCTGCTGTATCTGCCTTAAAAACCAGTTCCCTGGAATCGAACTGTGAGTTTTCAATAGAAATGCGCATCCGTTGCTTATCGAACGGGAAATTATTGATGCGCCAGGAATCTTTCATCACACATTGCAGTTTCATTTGAATATATACTTCTCCCCCCGTGGTATCAGTGGTTACAAATGATTTCTCCACGGATTTTGCACCAGGTATTTCCAGGTTTTTTTCAAAATCGAACTTTGGGTTGGCGTATTTCAGCCATAACCAGAAATTGACGGCAAATTCTTTTTGCTTGAAATCGATATCATGTATACTGGTAATATAAATACCGGCGATAACGGTATCGGGATTGGGCTTACCCTCCTGCGCCAAAGAAGGTTTGCTGGTTAAGAAAGTGATGATGACAATGAAGATTGTCCGGAGGATCTGGTTTTTCATGAATTGGTCTTTACGCCTCTAAAATAATAAAGGTTTCTTGTCTTTTTCATACCCCCAGGGTACAGTCCGTTTAATTAGGTAAAGGATTGGTTTGCAAATTATTTGACCCGGTTTCCAGGGTTAACTCCTGTAACCGTGCGGCGATTGAAGGGCTTATTCACCGCATATTTTGCGGAGAATAGATCTAGCGCCCCCTTTTTAGAATAGAAAGAGTTCAATGTCAGACCATTACAATCCCGCCATGCTTTCCATCTGTTCTGTGTACCGGGCCCCGTATATTTTGATCGCAGTTGCTGCTTCATCAATAGATTTCAGCTCATCCTGCGTAAGATTCAGGAAAACTGCCCCCATATTCTCCTCCAGCCGGTTCAGCCTGGTAGTTCCGGGTATGGGTACGATCCATGGCTTCTGTGCGAGCAACCAGGCCAATGAAATTTGAGCAGGCGTGGCATTTTTTTGTTGCGCCACTTTGTTCAGCAATGCAATCAATGCCTGGTTTGCCTTGATCGCCTCAGGCGAAAAGCGGGGAAGATTATTCCGAAAATCGTTGCTCTCAAATTTCGTGTTCACATCAATTTTACCAGTGAGAAAGCCCCTGCCCAGCGGACTAAAAGGAACAAACCCGATACCCAGCTCTTCTAAGGTGGGCAATATTTCTTCTTCAGGTTTTCTCATCCATAAAGAATATTCGCTTTGCAAGGCAGTAACCGGCAGTACAGCGTGTGCCCGTCGGATAGTTTGCACACCTGCTTCTGAAAGTCCGAAATATTTGACTTTCCCTTCTTGTATCAAATCCTTTACGGCTCCGGCCACTTCTTCGATCGGCACACTTGTATCAACGCGATGCTGGTAAAACAGGTCAATCACATCCGTCTTCAGTCTTTTCAGCGATGCCTCCGCCACTTCTTTGATATGTTCTGGCCGGCTATCCACCGAACCCCATTTTGGATCCACTGCCGAATTGGGCTTAAAACCAAATTTAGTGGCGATAATCACTTTATCGCGAAAAGGGACCAATGCCTCTCCCACCAGTTCTTCATTGATGAAAGGACCATATACTTCGGCTGTATCAAAAAATGTGATCCCTCTTTCCACTGCCTGGTGAAGGAGTTTGATCATCTCTTTTCTATCCGGAGCAATTCCATAAGCCATGCTCATCCCCATACAACCCAGGCCAAGCGCTGAAACGACAGGCCCATTGATTCCCAATTTTCGTTCAGGTATTCTTGTTACCATGATCACTTATTTAGAAAACAAAGATAAACTACGGGTGAAAAAGACGGGAAAATGAAATTTACCTCCCTTTCCGATCTTAATCCTGCACCTACTACAATAACGATAGGCTGCTGGTAATACTATCCGTATTAATCACCACGTAAATGCCAGAATACAGTAAAAAGGGAAGCTTATACCGTTTTCGTCCTCTTCATCAGCCGTTTCGTATAACGTTTTTCCCCACGGCCCGGCTATAAATTAGGTTTACCTCCTTAAAACAATCACCTGGTATGAAAAATAAATTAAGCCTTTCTGTATTATCTCTTCTATCTATCCTTCATCTTGCTGCACAACCAGAATCTAAAGCCGGTGCATGGAAAACATGGTTCATCGGTTCTGTTAAACAGTACAATTTACCGGCGCCTCCTTCTGCCTCTTCTGAAAAAGCCATTATTATATCAAAACAAAAAAACTGGAATGAAGAGTTGAAAACCCGGATGTTTTACTGGAATGCCGGCCCTCCGGGCTACCGCTGGTATGAAATGATGCAAAAACTATGGACCTCCGACACGGGCCGTTATGGCGGCCTTGCCAATATGCTGCTCGGTACTTCTATTTATGATGCCACCATAGCTGCCTGGAAGATAAAATATGAATATAACCGACCACGACCTTTTGCAGCAGATAAACAGGTTCAATGCTTTGGTCCAAAGCCCGAAAGCCCCTCTTACCCCTGCGAATATTCGGTAGCGGCCGGAGTGGCTGCTGCTGTGTTTTTAAAATTTTATCCCGCATTGGCTGATTCAGTGAATAAAATGGCGGCCAATTTGATGGAGGCACGGATAGCGGCCGGGCTTGCCTTTCCATCAGATACCCGGGCCGGATTTGACCTGGGAAAAGCAATTGCAGAAAAATGTATTGCGCTCACAAAAGATTATGTGAATAAAGAAGCATGGGATGGAAAAATTCCGGCTGGTCCGGATAAATGGAGAGGAAGATTTGCCATGCTGCCCATGGCTGGCAAAAACAAGACTGCCGTATTAATAAGCAGCAGCCAGTTTCGTCCGGGCCCTCCCCCGGATTATACCGGCGAAATGAAGGAGCTGCAAAGTTTCAAATCCACTTATCGTTCCTTAAGTAATGCTTTTAACTGGGCCAACCAGGATTTCTGGAACGACTACCTGAAGAAAAAAGTATTTGAAAACAACCTTCACCTGAATCCCCCACAGGCAGCCCGTTTATTCGCAATCACTTCAGTTGGTTACTATGATGGATTTGTTTCCTGCTGGGATGCGAAATATACTTACTGGGGGATCCGGCCAAACCAATACGATACGTCTTATCATCCGCCTATAATTGTTACGCCTCCTTTTCCCGGTTATCCTTCCGGTCATGCAGTCATCAGCGGTGTAATGTGTGAATTGTTATCCTATTTTTTCCCGGAGGACAAAACCCTGTTTATTCAAAAAGCAAAAGAAGCCGCCGAAAGCCGTTTCCAGGCCGGTATTCATTTCCGCACCGATAATGACAGGGGCCTTGAAATGGGAAGAAAAGCCGGTAGTTATATTGTTCAGCAAATAACAGAAAAAGGTGATGGGAATGCATTGTCAACTAAACAATAATCGCTAACATAAATGCCTTCGATATGAAAAAAATTATCGCCTCCGCATCAGGTTTACTGGTTTCCATTTTTGCAATTTCTCAAATGGATATGCCACCCAATGGTGGCAATACCACGGCGATGGTGTCTGAAGATGTCGGTATCACCAGCATCACCATTAAATATCACCGCCCTGCGGTGAAAGGAAGAGAAGGAAAAATATGGGGCAATGTGGTTCCCTATGGATTTAATGCGTTTAATATGGCGATGGGTAAGCCGGCTAGTCCCTGGAGGGCCGGTGCCAACGAAGCCACCATCATTACATTTGAACATGATGTAAAAGTGGAAGGGCGGGACCTGAAAGCCGGCACCTATGCATTGTATATGGCGATGGGAAAAGATACGGTTACTGTTATTTTTTCAAAAGAAGTGGAAGCATGGGGCACTTTTTTTTACCGGCCCGAAAATGATGTGCTGCGGGTATATGTAAAACCGGTGGCCATGGAAAAATCAGTTGAAAGACTGAAATATGAGTTCGTCGATCAGCAGGAAAAGAGTTGTGTAATAACCATGCAGTGGGAAAAAATGCTGGTACCTTTCCGGGTGGATGTGGATGTTGACAATATTGTGTTTAACCGCATCCAGGAGCAGCTTATTGGCGCCAAAGGATTTGTAAGCGGAAACCTGGTGCAAATAAGCCAGTATTATTTTAACAAGAATGAACATCTTGAAGAGGCCCTTGCCTGGGCCAGGAAGGCTGTCACCGGTGAGCCTTTTGGTCAATCCAATTTTATAACCATCAGCACACTGGCCACAGCTTATGAAAAACTAAACCGGTTACAACAGGCAGACTCGGTCATGAACATCGCTTTACCATTGACTACTGTGGGCCAGCATATTGCTTACGGCAGGCAACTGCTTGCACAAAAGAGAAATGACAGGGCCCTGGAAGTAGTGCTGGGGGCTCAAAAAAGATTTGGTGATGTATACGCAGTCAACAATGCCTTGTCTTATGTGTATTCTGCCAAAGCCGATTACGTTAAAGCACTGGAATATGCAAACAAAGCGCTGGCGCAGGCTTCTCCACAGGTAAAGACAATCGTTACAGCCAATATTGAAAAATTAAAAGCAGGTAAAGACATTAACTAAATACGATTTCTATGCAAACCGGCACACCTGCATTAAGAACCACCGCAAGGATCACAGGGCTGTTGTATTTCCAAAGGCGAGTTGTTGAAATCTTTCCAGCCACTGCAGGCTAAGGAAATAGCCGCATGGTTGCTGGTAACAGGAGTAAAAAACAAGTAAGCATTTCTGCCTTAAAAAACTATGGAAATGAAGTTGATCAGAACACTTACAAATTTCTCCCCCTTCGTTCTTTTCTTTGTCGTGACCAGGGTGGAAACTGTAAAGCATTAAATCCGGCCGAAACAGGGTTTACATCCCTTAGAGGCCAGTATTCCCTTCAGCCCATAACCTGAAAAAGAAAGAGAGTGGTTGAAGGCCTTGTAGTGATTAACTATATTCACGGTGAAGATGGAGTTTAAAGTACGATATAAATTCTGGAAAGTATTAGTGGGTGTGGTTTGCATGGGCATACTGGCCTATATTTTTTACCGGATTTCCGGGGGAGATACCGGCGACGCTAAAAAACAGCAACAGTCATCCGGTTCGGGCATCTCCCCCCTTTTTATGTTTCTCTTCATGGTCTGCTTTTTTTACTTCGCACTGAATTATTATTACACCCTGCTGGCCGGTTACAAAAAGTTCATTGATTTTATCAAAGTCACTCTTTTACTGTTGCTGGGAGGCTATGCATATTACACATTGCTCTATTCAATTTCTCCCTCCCTGCTGATGGACAGGTATAATTCTTATGGGGGTATGGCTTCCACCCTGCCTGGCTCCTTATTGCCCATGCTTCTTATCTGCTTTGTTTTTGCCTATATCACCAATATGCGTGAAGCGTTAAAGCAAAGAAGGATCCTGCAGGAGCAAAAACTGCTGCTGGAAGCACAGATATCACAGGCAAATTTTAACTTCCTGAAAGCGCAGATCAATCCTCATTTCCTGCATAACACGCTGAATTTTTTATACTCCAAATCGCTTCCACATTCAGAAGAGCTTTCAGAAGGAATTCTCACACTCAGCGACATAATGCGGTATGCGCTCAGCCAGGGCAATCAGAAAGACGGTAAGGCCCCGCTGAAAGATGAAATTGAACATGTAAACAATGTGATTAAAATAAGCCAGCTTCGCTTCAATAATGAGCTGGAAGTAAATTTTGAAATCAGCGGACCTGTGGAAGGAAAAATGATAATTCCCTTTGTGCTAATTACACTGGTTGAAAATGCATTTAAGCATGGTGATTTAAAAAGTAAAGGCCACCCGGCAGACATCTGGGTAAATATACAGGGCGATCGTTTATATTTTTATTGCCGGAACAAAAAGAAAGACGGCCCTAAACAATTATCCACGGGTATCGGGATAGAAAATATCCGGAAACGGCTGGACCTGGCATACGGCGAAAACTATAAATACACCGTGAAAGACGAACCTGGATTTTATACTGTTGAACTAATAATAAATAAATTATGATTAACTGCCTTATTGTGGATGATGAACAGCATGCGATAGAGATATTGCAGCATTATATAAAGCAAACCCCCCAGCTAAGCCTGGCCGGCAGTTTCAACAACCCGCTGGATGCCTTAAAAATTTACGCTGAGCAAAAAATTGACCTCGTTTTCCTCGACATACAGATGCCTGAACTCTCAGGTATTGATTTTATAAAAACTATAAGGGGAAAATCTAAAGTAATACTAACCACTGCTTACAGTGAGTTTGCACTGGAAGGATATGAACTGTATGTGGTGGACTACCTGATGAAACCCATACGCTTTCCGAGGTTTTTAGCAGCTGTACAAAAAGCTATTGAACAAATAGGTGTGACCGGCCCCTCCTTACCTGCGAATGCTGAAGAAGACTACATATTCGTAAAAACAGAGACCCGGGGCAAACTGCTGAAGATCGTGCTGGGTGAAATTGATTTTATCGAAGCCATGAAAAATTATGTGATTATCCACCGGAGCGGACAGAAAACATTTGTTTATACCAGTATGATAGAACTGGAAGAAAAGCTTCCCTCCGGGCAGTTCATCCGTATCCATAAATCCTATATCATTCCTGTTTCCCGTATTACCGGCATCGAAGGCAATATGGTAAGGCTGAAAAATGTTTCGGCAGAAATACTCGTGGGTGAAAGCTACAAACCTGCGTTGATGGAAATGATCAAAGGGAGAATGATCCGGTAAGTTCTCAATAGTTGGGATGATCCTGTACCTGTCTTGTTGATTTACATACTTCTCCAGAAGCTGTACCGGGGATGACATTCATTTTTTAGGGTTTGAGTTACCAGATTTCCCGGGTAAACTTTTTTCTGAGCTCTGGCCGGAGCAGTAAAGTTGCCAGTACCATCACCCAAAGCATAAAGACAGAAATATTGATCCGCTCCCAGGTGCCAATATTCGGAGTAGGTCCATTGCCGGGTATGTTAGGGGCTTCTACCCCGGTTAACACGCCAAATACTATATGCACAATAATTGAAACAATGGTATATATGCGAAAACGCATCCCGAAAGCGGCTGCCCCAAAGCCCATCATGATCATCATTAACAGAATGGTTACCGCTGCCCAAACAATATGCAGGGTATCTGTCAGGGTGGGCTCAAGCCCCCGCTGATGCATCGGTGGCCAGTAGAGGTTGAAAACACTATAAACAAGGATCAGTTTCCCCACCATTTGCAGGGCACGGTTTCCGGATGCTGATCTCAGCACGCCCCAGCCAAATGCTGCAAAAAGAAAGGGATACACCACCACCAGCGAGTTCCATAATTTCCGTGTGGGCGCATCAATGGCAGAGAGCTCACTAACGGTAAGGGATGACAAACTGTAGCCCGGGTATTGTGCCGGTACATAAATATTGATGGCAATATACCATAAGGAAGAAAGAATGCCACAGGTGAGCAAGATCTTACTGAACATTGCACTGCTGGTTAATTCTTTTGCCGGAAGTTTTATTTTTTGTTTCATCTCCACACTCAAAAATTAAAGTTACTCCTGTACTTACACATGACTACCCTCATCAGAAGGGGTGAGAAAAGACAAAATAAGCCCTTATTTATCCTGCAAATTGGCCCCACTACCCTTCTAAAGCCTTGCTTTACCATATTTTGTATGACGATGTCCGTTTTTGACAGGTTCCTGGCCTTTACAGCCTTTGGTTTCGTAACATCTTTGTACTCTAATGATCCAGGGCATCAACAAGGCCTGCTCACCAGATTAAACAACAAATATGATAGAAACCATCTCCGGCATTATTGCAGCCATCGTGATCATCGTGCTTTCGCAATTATTGTCCAGGTATTTTACCATTAAACTTTTTGCGGCAACTAATTTAGTAGCTATAGCCTTTATATACATAGGCTTCTCACTTAGCAATAACCCTGTCCGTTTAATTGTGCTGGAATCAGTGGTTGCACTGGCGTTTTATTTCATCGCGTTAATGGGTTATGCCCGGAATAACAAACTTATCGGCTATGGAATTATCCTTCATGGTATTTGGGACATCCTCCATCACAAAGGGATTTTGATAAGCACAGTCATGCCAAACTATTGGCCCTCGTTCTGCTTAACGATTGATATCATAGTCGGCTTGTATTTTATACTCGTCTTCAAAAATCAAAGTCTCAAACCCTCCGCACAGCATCAAAAATTACAAACTTCCGTAAGCACCCATTAAACCCCAACTACATGGAAGAGAATATCGCGATTTTAATGGCTGACCTGTCAGGCTATACAGCACTAACAGAAACACATGGCTCTGCCACTGCAGCCAACCTGATTGATAAATACATTGAAATTGTAGAAACCTGCCTCGTTGGCGATAGCCAGGTAAAAGAGCGTACCGGCGATGAATTGATGATTGTTTCCACTTCTGCAGACCACCTGCTGGCTACCGCAACCCGTATCATGAAAAACACATCGGCGGAAGAAAATTTTCTGCAAGTTCACGGGGGCCTTCATTATGGAAAAGTCCTGAAGAGAAATGATAGTTATTATGGGTCCGCTATTAATCTAACGGCGCGAATAGCCGCAAAAGCAGACCCCGGTACATTTTTGTGTTCAGGCGATTTTATGAATACACTTACAGAGCGATCAGGGCCGGGTTTTCAATCAAAAGGGAAACACAGGTTTAAAAATGTGACCCAGGAAATTGAAATAGCGGAAATGTTGAATACAGGGGCAAGCCCTGTTGTTATAGACCCCATTTGCCGAATGCAAATACAGGATAAATCAATGGCCATATCACACCCTGAAAAAGATCATCTTCATTTTTGCTCAAAAGAATGCCTGGCTATATTCGATAAAACGCAGGCACCTCATAATTGATGGGCCAACTTTGAAAACGCCTCCGTACAGCTTGAAATTATATAAGATTTACTCAAAGTAATGTAACAAGCACCCTCCCTACAGCCTCTACTTTTGTTTTATCAAAGCAATTAACTAATTAAAACAAAAAGTATGAAATCGAAGATCAAAGTGAACCAACTCACTCAAAAAGACAAACAAAAATGTGACAATCCTAATTGCACCTGCGAAAACTGTAATTGCGGCAGCAATTGCACCTGCAAAAATTGCAAATAAGGATACATTTTCTTCAGGACATAAGCCACCCCTTTACCGGGTGGCTTATTTTCTACACAATGAAACTCTTAACAACCACCGGGAAATGTCTGTTTTTGACATCCTGCTGTCTTTTCAACCACAGAAAGCCAGTCTATTTTTACATCGTCAATAAAAAATTAAACAAATGAAAAAGATTATTCTTCTGATCGTCTTACTAATTTCTGTAACAGTAAAAGCGCAGTTAATAAAGGTCGACTTACAGGCAAGCGGCCTCACCTGCAGTATGTGCAGCAATGCCATCAACAAAGCTTTAAAAACACTTGATTTTATTGATAAAGTAATCGCCGATATTAAAAGCTATACGTTTAATATAACATTCAAACCCGGCGTGCATGCCGATTTTGATCTGATCAGGAAAAAAGTGGAAGATGCAGGGTTTTCAGTTTCTGGATTTACAGCAACCATACACTTTAGCAATGTACAGGTAAAGGAGGGACAGCCCATAGCTGTTGGCAACTATACTTTCCTGTTTTCCCAGCTGACCCGGCAATCGTTAAACGGAGCTTTTCCTGTAAAATTCATAGACAGAGGTTTTATCTCTGCTAAAGAATATAAGAAATATGCATTACCCGGTCAATCTGCAGTCCCGGGCATTTACCATGTTACCCTGTAATTCCACTGTATTTATTCTGCCAAACTAAAATCAAGAAAATGAAATATATAGTAATGCTCCTGGGTTTTCTTTATTCTTTTAGGGTTCAAAGCCAGGAATTGTTTTCGATGACGGAACCAGCCAGCAACAGGCCGGTTGGAAGTATTGGTTTCCGGGTGGATAACACTATCATGGATGAATTAAACTCCTCCAGGGCTAATTATCACCTTATTCCCGGCATAATGATTGGCATTTCCAGGAAATTGATGGCTAGCGGGAATATTTTTTTCAGCAATCGCCGTGAAACGTTCAGGTTCGAGGGCGGAAGTATTTATGCCAAATACCGGTTCCTGAGTAATGATGGCTTACAAAAGCATTTTCGTATGGCGGTGTTTGGAAGACTGAGTTATAATAACAGCGATATACACCAGGAGCAGATCGAATTGAACGGGCATAATACCGGCATAGAGCTGGGCCTTGTAGCCACCCAGCTGTTGCGCAAAGTGGCCTTGTCTTCAGGGCTTTCTTATGTAAAAGCAACAGATAACGGGAATAGTAATAAGTTTGTTTACGGACCAGGTAACAGCAAGGCGATCAATTATACATTTTCGATCGGTAAACTGATGCTGCCACGGGAGTACAAAGATTATTCACAAACCAACTTGAACCTGATGGTGGAATTTATCAACCAGGTCAATATCGGATCTGGTAAATACTACATGGATATTGCCCCCTCTGTACAGTTGATATTTAACAGCCAAAGCCGTGTGGATATTGGCTATAGAATGGAACTCAGTTCTACCTTATTAAGAACCGCTCCTAATGGATTTTTTATCAGGCTGGAACACACATTATTTAATGCGCTTTAATGACGGGTGTATGATATTTAACAAAATGCAAAAGAAAAATTCAAATCAGTGATATGAGAAAGATAGCTTTTATTGTTCCTCCTTCTGTAGAGATATTAGACCTGGCTGGTCCGGCCCAGGTTTTTACAGAAGCAAAATTTTACGGATTTGAAGCATCACTTGAATTTTATTCCTATCACGATGAAGTAATCAGCACTTCCGGGCTCTCCTTTGGTAAAGTGAAAAGCTACAAAGAAGCCAATCTTAAACAGGGAGATTACCTGTTTATTCCTGGAATGGATTTTTCCTATGTAAATAGCGTGGATTTTAAGACGGAAAGGGAATTTTTCAGGTGGCTAAAAGAATGTTCAGATAAAAACGTTCTTGTTTGCTCTGTATGTAATGGCGCCTTTGCCCTGGGCCATGCCGGTTTATTAAAAGATACGGAATGTACCACGCATTGGAGAAGAGTGGAGGAATTACAGTTACAGTTTCCATCAGCCAAAGTAAAGACGGATATTCTTTTTAAAAAAAGTAATAACGTATATACCAGCGCAGGCATCAGTGCCGGTATTGATCTTGCCCTGGCTATACTGGAAGAACTAAAAGGGGCCCTGTTTACGCATAAGGTGGCCCGGGGACTGGTCGTTTATCACAGAAGAAGCCAGGACCATACACAACAGAGTGTTTACCTTGATTACCGTAATCATATCAACCCGAACATACACATTGTTCAGGACCATCTGATCGAACATCTTTCCGGCGAAAACTCCATTGAAGAGCTGGCATCCCTGGTAGCTATGAGTCCGCGGAACCTGAGCCGTGTGTTTAAAGAGAAAACCGGAACTACTATTCTTGAATACCTGACCCTTTTACGTTTAGAGTTTGCCAAGACCATGCTGAATAACCCTGAATATACTATTGAATATATAGCTTCCAAATGCGGGTTTAAAACAGCAAGACAATTACAGAGGATTCTGAAGGCGACTACTAAAAATGAGAAGGTGGATTCGGCGTCTATTGGCAACAGCCCTGGTTAAAAAACTATGCCGAGTCCTCTGCGAGAGACTCGGTTGGGAAGGATTATTTTATTTAAGAATTTTTATAAAGACTACTATGACTTAATATTTCTATTTTACCTTAATAACAACTTTCCCTTTTGCCCGTCCGGTTTCTACATAAGCCATGGCTTCATTAGTTTGCTCAAATGGAAACACTTTATCTACAACTGGTTTAATAATACCTTCTTCAATCAGGGATGTAATTTCACCTAATTGCCAGCCATCTGCTTTCATAAACAGAAAACAAAACTTTACATTCCTTTTTTTTGCTTTTCTCATTGCTCCTGCACTTAGAAGTTTTGTAATAATTTTTAAATGCCACGACAAACCGAGTTCCTGTGCAAATTCGGGGGTAGGTGGTCCAACCAAAGAGATAAGCTGACCACCGGGTTTTAATATGCGTAGAGAGGTTGCCAATATCTTAGGGTCCCGCTTGCTGTGCAATACTACATCATAGTCTTTCAGCTTATTTTCAAAATTTTCCTTCTTGTAATCAATCACCAAATCCGCTCCAAGACTTTTAACTAAAGCAACATTAGTTGTACTTGTGGTTGTTGCTACAAAAGCCCCTATATGTTTTGCTAATTGAATAGCAAACGAACCCACACCGCCGGAACCGGCCTGGATAAAAACTTTTTGCCCCTCTTTAAGTTGTGCAATTTCAACAAGAGCCTGCCAGGCAGTTAAACCAACTAATGGAATAGAAGCTGCTTCTTCCATTGAAAGGTTCTTGGGCTTTAGGGCTAAATCACCCTGTTTTACAGCAAGGTATTCTGCAAAAGTTCCTATCCTGTAATCCGCAGGCCGGGCATACACTTCATCACCCACTTTAAATTTACTTACTTTTCCTCCAATTTTTACTACTATACCAGCCATGTCATGCCCATTAGTAAACGGAGGCTTATAAGGCAAAAAAAGTTTGAAATCCCCTTTTTTAATTAACGAGTCTAACAGGTTCACCCCGGCAGCATGAATCCGAACCAAAACCTCGTCCTCGTTTATTACAGGGTCGTTTACTTCAGATAAGTGTAATTTTTCATTTTTACCATACCGTTTTACAATAAATGCTTTCATCTTAGTTTCTTTGTAGTGTGGGTAATTTTATTTGTCAAGAAATGCCAGGGTGCTTGTTACAAAATCATTATGATATTGAAATATGCCGCCATGTCCGGCGTCTTTGTAAATAATCAATTCGGAATTTGCAATGCGTTTAGCCAAATCATGTGTATTACTGCTGGGCACCATTCTGTCATTATCGCCATTAGCAACTAATACGGGTTGTTTTATTACTGATAGATCGTGCGGCTTCTGCTTGCCCCAGGTATGAATGGCTTTTAGCTGTCTTTGGAAATTGCCAATTCTCATTCTCTTATCCCGGTCTTCTTTGCGTTCCTTCAGCCTGTTTAAAAATTCTCTCGCCGATTTTTTTCCGTTTGCATTTCTATTGAAAAACAGATAGGTCTTTGCATCTTTAAAACTGAACAGCCCGCGGAAAATATCTAAATAAGTAATCCTTGTAACTTTTTTTATCCCGATGCCGCCGGCAGGGCCGGTGCCACTTATTACTGCTTTACGAACAAGCTGTGGCTCCTGTAGTAATATCTCCTGCGAAATGAAACCACCCAGTGAAAAACCTATCAGATCAACTTTTTCATATCCCAGCGCATGAATAAAAGTTCTTGCGTCTTTTGCCATTTCGGCTACGGTTTTCGGCGTTTTTCCTTTTGTGGCACCTACGCCACGGTTATCAAAGCAAATTATCTGATGTTTTGAAGCAATGCCATCTATAATCCGGGGATCACAATTATCCATTGTAGCGGCTAAGTGGTTAAGAAAGATTACTGGTACGCCTGGATTATTCTCGCCAAGTTTTCTATAATAAAAATCTGTTCCCCCAATATTGATAGTTTGTGTTTTTACATTTTGAAATGTGATAATCGGATTGTTTTGTGCAAATGAGGAGTTTATCTTTGTCATTATCAGTAATGTTATTAGAGTTATACTTTTCATTTTTTCTATTAAACTTTACCTGGTACTAAATTATTTTGCCGCATTCACATTTTTCAGAATAGAGTTTTCAACTATACTATATGCAAAGCGTTGCAGTGTCAGAATCATAGAAGTGCCTTTACCAACAGGATGGCTGTATTTGGGATTCTTTTCATTTACAATTTTCAAAACTGTATTAACAACAGGCTCTGGTCCGGGTGCCAGCTCAAACTGTGCTTTAGTATAAGAGGTGATCTTTTGACGGAATATATCATAATCCCTGATATCTCCGTTGGCAGTGGCTGCACTATTACCGATATTGGTTTTGAAACCCGAAGGTTCTACCATGCTTACTTTAATGTTGAATTGATTTAATTCCAGTCTCAGGGATTTGAAGTAACCTTCCAAAGCATGTTTTGAAGCAGCATAAAACGCTACATTTGGAAGACTGATCAAACCGAGTATAGAGCCTACGGTAATTATTTTTCCATGCTTTTGTCTTCTGAAATAAGGCAGCAACTCGTTTGTAAGTTTAACTGTGCCCCAGAAATTTGTTTCAAATTGCTGCTTTCCCAATTCAACTGAAGTTTCTTCTGCAAGACCAGTCACTAAGTAACCGGCATTATTTATCAGTACATCTAAATAATTGATTTGACTGAACAGCCGCTTACTAAATGATTCGATTGAATCGTCATCGGCAATATCCAATGCCAATAATCTGAAGGGGAGTTTAGCCTGATATTTTTCAGGGTTACGGCTTGTGCCAATTACATGATGACCGCTTTTGTGGAGCTGGCTGGCGATAAGTAGTCCAAAGCCCGAAGAAGCCCCCGTCACTAAAATTGTTTGTTTCATATCTTGTTGTTTTGTAATTTTACTTGCATTTTGCAAGTACAAATATATAAATTACTTGCAATTTGCAAGTGATTTTAAAAAATATTCTCATGCCTAAAGCAAAAAAGAGGTCAGATTGCCCTGTCAGTTGCTCCCTCGATATATGGGGAGATAAGTGGTCGCTGTTGATTATCAGGGATTTAATGTTCGCCAAAGAGTGCACTTATGGTGATTTGTTAAAATCGCCGGAAGGAATAGCCACTAATATTTTGGCATCGAGGTTACAGGTATTGGAAGAAACCGGGATCATTGAAAAATCAGCACACCCAGATAGCAAAGCGAAAGTGCTCTATAGATTAACCAAAAAAGGGGTTGACCTGCTCCCCATCATGATTGAAATAAATTTATGGGCCGAAAAATATTTCCCTATACCGGATGATAGAAAGGCAATGTTGAAAGAAGTGAAAAAGGATAAGGCTGGATTTATTAAAGCAATGTCGAAAGACCTGGAGAGTGTGAGATAGTATTTTTAAACAATAACTAAATGATCGATAAGCTTACCTCTTCGTTACTTATCTCTCCTAAAAGAGACGTTTTGTAGTCCTGGCTGAACAAATATCTAACAACGTAACTAAAATGAATAACCAGGTCGCATCGCACCCTATCGCATCCTCGCAAGAGAAAGAAAGGTCGAAAAGAATTATTAAATACTTCAAATTCTTATATCAAAAAATTAAATCTAACAGGTTTGATTGAAATTTATAGTTACGTACACTGGCCAGACTGTAAGGCAGATATGAACGGCCCCGGTAATGGTATTACTTAGCGACATGTAAAAAGTGCCACAAACAGGTGCATTAATACAATTTGACGTTAAGTAAGCTATTGTACCTTTGCGTTTGAAATGGCAAAAAAGTTACCAGTATATTCAATCTGCAAGATTAAAGGGGGAGAAGGCAAACCGGGCGATTTTATTATTTCCAGGTTTGGCCAATACCTTGCGCAAAGAAATTATTTACTGCAACCACACGGTCATTCTTTCTATCACCTTGTTTTTTTTACAAAAGGTGGTGGTAAACAAGCTATTGATTTTACCAGTTTTCCTGTAAAGCCCGGACAGATCTATTTTATGAACCCCGGACAAGTTCATAACTGGCTATTTTCAGGTGAGGTTGATGGATATATTGTCAATTTTTCAGAAAACTTTTTTGACTCATTTGTTAAAGAGCCTGATTACCTGGAACGTTTTCCTTTTTTTGGCGGTTATGGAGAAGACCAGGTAATACAACTGACCGGGAACTGCTTGAAGGATGTAACAGAATTGTTTGAAAGATTATTGAAAGAAATAACACCTGTGAAAAGCCATGCAATGGAAATGATCCGTACCCTTCTTTTGCAGCTTTTTATCACGGTAACCAGGCAAATGGAACCAGTCAGGCTAAAACAATTATCGAAGCCGGGATATACAACACTCCGGAATTTTCAAAAACTGGTGAATGAGAATTATATTAAATTGAAATTGCCGAGTGAGTATGCTGCAACATTATATGTTACTCCGAATTATTTGAACGCACTTTGCAGAGACCTGCTGGGAAAATCTGCCGGGGAGATTATCCGGGATCGCGTTATGCTGGAGGCAAAAAGGTTATTGATAAATGCTGATATCAGTATCAGCGAAATTGCAACGCAATTAAGTTTCCAGGATAATTCCTACTTCACTAAATTTTTCAAGAAGTATGCTGGTAAAACTCCTGAAGAGTTCAGAAAAGACTATCATATCGGTTTAAAGAACCACTAAAGCGAAATTATATGTGCGCATTGAAAAGTGAACATAAACCCGGATTCCTAAGTAGTCTTCTCAAAAATAAATGTACCCGTTGCCGCAAGGGAAATATTTTCCGGTATAGCAACGCATACGATCTTAAGAATATGATGAAGATGTACGATAACTGCACTGAATGCGGGCAACCACTGGAGCCTGAAGTGGGCTTTTATTACGGAACCGGTTTTATCAGTTATGGACTTTCGGTGATGATCTGTGTTGTGAGTTTTATAATTTGGATAATTACGATCGGCATTTCATTAAATGATAGCCGTCTCATTTGGTGGATGGGGGCCAATGCTATTCTGCTCCTGGGCTTACAGCCATTATTAATGCGTCTTTCCCGTACTATCTGGCTGGCTATTTTCATACATTATGACCATCAATGGTATTCGCATCCGCCAGCTCCTGTTGAGCGAAGTAATGACCAGATGAAAAATAACTGGTAATATTTTATCAGCCTGCCAACGCGTCGAAGAGAGAATTTCATAACCATTACCACTGTTTAAGTGGTGCAGCTATGCACCTGAGATTTTTATTAATGTATTAAAAATCCTGATGGTGTATGCCTTTTAATGTAAATGAAATTGATCTTGGTATATTGGTGGAGAACATGCCTGACCTGATTTTCTATCTCGATATGGACAAAAAACTGCTGTCATTCAATGCAGGAGGAAAGCAGTTCTTAAAAAAGATTGGCTGTGATAATCCGGTACCCGGAGACGATGTGCTGGCATTTTTACCCCGGCAAAAGCAGAATTATCTCCGGCAGGAGCTTGATAAACTAAATAAAGGACAGGTATTTTCATTCGAGGATATTTACCTGGAAAATCAAAATGCGTTATATTTTGATATTAGTTTGTATGCGTTATCTGGTATTAACGGTGAACAAACCGGGTTCTGCATATTACTGAGAGATACAACTGATAAGAGGCAGGCAGAGGAAAAATATCGCCGCCTGTTTCATGATAATCCAATGGTCATTTATGTAATTCGGTTAAAAGACCTGAGAGTACTGGAAGTGAACGAGGCCGCTATCAAACAGTATGGCTATTCAAGGGAAGAATTCTTACAAAAAAATGCGCTTGATTTCCGGCTGAGGGAAGACCATGAAAAATTGAAGGAGTATTTACATAATATTCAAAAGGGATGTGCTGATGGGCCTGCAGGCGTATGGCGGCATATACTTAAATCCGGTCAACACATCTTTATGAAAATATGTCTTCATCGTATCCGGTATAACAACGAAGATGCGGTAATGGCCATCGCCCAAAATGTTACTGAAAAATTGGAACTCGAACGAAAGCTGGAGGAGGAAAGAACTCTGCGAAATCAACAATTAACTGAAGCCATCATTTCAGCACAGGAAACCGAAAGAGCTGAAATAGGAAGGGAGTTGCATGACAATGTAAATCAGATTCTGGGTGCATCAAGATTATACCTGGATGCTGCAAAGCGACGCCTTGAATCTCAAAAAAATAAATTAATAGATAAGGCCTCCGATTATATTCTGGATGCTATAGAAGAGATCAGGAAATTATCTAAAAGCCTGGTGAGCCCATTGCAACGGCAGCTAACTTTGGAAACGGCCATCAGTAGCCTTGCTGATGATTTAATGATGGTACATAATCTTTCAATAAAGATAGATATAGGAGGTTTTGAAACGGAAAATCTGAATGATAAGTTTAAGCTTAATATTTTCAGGATTGTGCAGGAGCAGCTTAACAATATCATCAAATATGCAAATTCCAATAATATCACTATTGTATTGTTATCAACAGATGCAGGGATTAGAATAGAGATAACAGATGACGGACAAGGCTTTGATACCTCTCAGCAAAGAAAAGGCATTGGGCTATCCAACATTCAAAGCCGCACTGAATTGTACAACGGAACAATGGAAGTTGTGTCATCTCCCGGTGAGGGATGTCGTTTACTGATTGACTTCCCCTGGAACGAATCCCGATTGTCAACATTCGGCTGATGAACATAGAAAAAAAACAGATAAGCTTTTTTTACAAACATTATTATATCGGCAACCGGTTTTTGCAAATTTATAAACCAACCAATTCTCAATAAAAAAACAATTACTATGGAAAAAATTACACTCCTTATTACCGATGATCACACTTTAATCAGGCAAAGCTGGAGCCTGATCTTAAATGCCGATCCACGATTTCAGGTAGTGGCTGAATCGGACAGCGGTGAACAAGCCGTTGAAATCGTGAAGGAACTAGGACCAAATATCGTAATCATGGATATCAACCTTCCAGGAATAAGCGGCGTCGAAGCCACGCAATCGATAAACAAAATATCACCCGACACAAAAATTCTAGCTGTCTCTATGCATACCCAACCACTATTTGCCATTACAATGATAAAACAGGGAGCAAAGGGTTATGTAACTAAAAATTCTTCATACCATGAGCTTTGCAATGCCATTATAGAAATCCATAATAACCGTACGTACGTGAGTAAAGATGTGGTGGATCAAATGCTTAGCAGCGATAAGCAAAAAAATGGCTTTAACTCACTCACAAGCAGAGAAATCGAAATAATCAGGTTTATTAAAAATGGCTGCTCCTCCAAAGAGATAGCTAATCTGTTAGGAATAGCTAAAAAAACTGTAGAAGTGCACCGGCATAACATCTTGAAAAAACTCAACCTTAAAAATACGGCGGCCATGGTCAATCACATAAATAGTCAATAGCTATTTTTTAACCTATCCAGTCGAGTAAAAACTGCTGAAAGTATTTCTCCACTGAAAATATCCAATAGCCTGATTCTTCCTATGCCCTTCCTATTATGCGGCCAATGGCTAAATGATAATGTATGGGTGCTTAAACTGGCTGTCATTGTCATCGCTACGATTGACAACTTGTTAATCCACTTCTTGATTGGTTCCCACTGTAAGCTCTCCCGAAAGTTGACCATTTGTCGTATTGCTTAAAATAAATCGGACTCACTCCTCTGCAGCACTTAAAAAGAAATCCCTCCTTACACGGAGAGATTTACGAAGTCAACCTTTCCCTACTTTAAAGAATTACGTACGGATGATTAAACCTGTCATCATCACTATCGTTTCTTCTGCGAATCTTTTTAATCATTTTTTTCAGCGGCTGCAAAAACATGCAGGATATAAATTGTCTCATAATTCTGGAATTATTCAGTGAACAATAATTTTGATTTAAATAATTCTCTTGTAATCAATTTTGAGTTTTCACCAATTTCCGCCAGTGTACACGAAATGATATCGACAATTAATGGTAATTCATTTTTCATTTCGATAAATTCCATTTGCAAAGGGTCTTTTTCGGTTACCTGGGAATTACCACTCAGCCTGCGGAACAAGTCGTATGCAAACGTCCCGTTTCGACCGAGATTGAATGTTGCAATGCATTCCGCATCCTGTTCGCATCGCATCATTACCTGTATAGCATAGCTTTTATTCATAACCTGCAGACAATCGGTGACAATCAAGGAAACAACCGTAACCGGTTGTCTCCCTGATGCAGCTATTTCACTTCAATCTGGCGGCTGGCCATCTGGGCTTTTTCATTCTTACCCAATCCAAGATGGAGTATGCCATCTGAATAGGTCGCATTGATCTTATTCGTGTCCACCGTTTCATCAAGCGTAAAACTCCTGCTGAAAGCTTGTTGCACAAATTCATTTCTTACCCAGCCTGACTTTTCTTTCTGTTCTGATGCTTGCTTTTTTGCCAGTGAAATTGTCAGTACGTTGTTATCAACCCGGATCGAAAAATCTTCTTTCTTGCATCCTGGTGCGATAACATCAAGTTCATACTGTTGCTCTGTTTCGCGGATGTTGACCGGTACAGATCCTGTACTGAGTTGATTTTCAGCTTCCCAGAAATTGCCGTCAAAAAAACGCCTTAAACTATTCTGGAAGATGTTGTCAACCACATTTCCAAAATCAGTGTACCCGTTGCCGTTGTTTCTTTTAGCGATTGTGTTTGTCATATAGCCTCCTTTTTTAAAAACCCGTTATCAGCTTTTGTGCCAGCCCGGGAGATAATGAAATTTTGACCTTTTGAAATGTCAGGATTTCAGGAGACTGAAAAAAATTCAGATTGGCTATGAGTACTGGCTTTATTATTCTATTTCCCTGGTATTTTACATTGAAGGTTTGATGAATTGAATTGATTTTCAATTAATGTCATCCTCCAAAACGCCTGACAGGCTAAGCCAATCAGGGGGATAAGTGAGACATTGCTTGACACTTCCCGGGGCTTCTCCATTTGGATAATGAGTGTCAATAAATTTAATTAGCAAGTAGTCCGCAAACTATACCGCCAATCAATCCAGGTCCGGGAACAGGAGGATATTTCTGTGCCTATTTTTTAAGTTCGTATGCTTCCTTTAGCCAATTCAGCAATTCTTTATCTACATCTTTTACAGAGGAAAGTTTAATTGTATGATGGAAACGATTAGCAGATGCCTGCTCTACTTTGCATACCCGTTTGCCGGTTAGTTTATAATTAAGATGAACCTCCAGGTTTATATAGTCTTTTCTTGTATAAACACCGGCAAACCCAAATCTATTACCTAAATGAATACTCGTTTTCTTCGGTTCTATTTTTAAAACCCCAAAATTTTGGAGTTCTTTAATTAATCTCTCATATATAGCAGTGACAACCGGGTCTTTGTCTTGCAGGTGGTCAAGTTCAGTGTATTCCATGAGCAGTAAATTTTGGGACGTTGAATTTACAAAAATTTCAAACTAAGACACTACCCACTTTCTGTAGAAACCAGCGGATATTTTTGGAAAAAATAGCGATAAATAAGCCTTTTCGTTGCTTATCGCTTCTAAACGAGACATCTGTAGTCCCGACAGGAATCGTCCCGAATGTTCGGGACTGTATCAAAAGTTTAGTCTTGCAGATAAAGTAGTCCCGACAGGAATCGAACCTGTATCAAAAGTTTAGGAAACTTCTATTCTATCCATTGAACTACGGGACCAAAAGAACTGTATCAACACCTGGCCCCGATTTTCTATCCTCCCGAAACTTCGGGAGAACTACGGGACCTAAAAGAATGAAGAACAGGCGAACACAGAACTCAGAACGAAGAAGTACTGTAACGGTGTTCGTAAGAGCTAAGCCGCTTTAGCGAAAGCGGGTTGCAAAAATAACCGTTTCCATCTTAAAAAAGGTCCGCTTTCACTCAATTTCCGGCCATAATCAGCATATTTTTTGCCCCTTCTTTTTTCTGCTGACATAGGGCTGTCAGTACCCCCTATTTACTTTGTATTGTCAACAAACTCAAACTACTAAAACAAATCAATATGACTACCGCAACAACCCCTGCCGTTATCATCACCCCCAATTCCCTGCTGAAACACTGGCAGGGCCATCGCACCCTCACCCGCAAAACCATCGAAGCTTTCCCGGAAGACAAACTTTTCACCTATTCTATCGGCGGCATGCGCCCCTTTGCTGAACTGGTGTATGAATTCCTGGGTATGGCCGTTCCAGGTACTAAAGGCATTGCCACCGGCACCTGGGAAAAATGGGCCGATGCTGCTAAAGTCAATACCAAACAGGAATTACTCCATTTGTGGGATAAAGCCACCGAAGAGATTAACCGCCTCTGGCCCGGCATACCCGAACACCGCTGGCAGGAAGAAGATACCGCTTTTGGCCAATGGCCCGGAACAGGCACCTCTTTTGTCTTTTATTTTATCGATAACGAGATCCATCACCGCGGACAGGGTTATGTTTACCTCCGCTCCTTAGGCATTGAACCGCCCGCATTCTGGGATAGAGAGGGGCTTTAAGTAGGAATACAGGAACACGACGGACGCGAAGAAAACACAAAAGGCACAACATAAGGATTCAATCATGACGCAGATTGTTACTATCTTTCCTAAATGAAGAAGTTAACGATCTGCGTTATTTTATTCCTGCTTACTATGACCAGCCCCGCACAAACCACTGCCCCTAAAGCCACACTCAATCATATTGCGCTTTATGTGGTGGACCTCAAAACCAGTACAACATTCTATCAGGATATTATCGGCCTGGATACCATTCCCGAACCTTTTCATGATGGCCGCCATACCTGGTTCAGCATCGGGCCTAAAAGCCACCTGCACCTGATACAGGGCGCCAAAGAAAAAACAGCAAAAGAAAAGAATACACACTTATGCTTTACTGTTAGCTCGGTCCCGGATTTTATCAAACGCCTGGAGCAACATAAGGTGGAATACGAAAACTGGGCAGGGGATAAATACAGCGTTACCAAAAGAGTAGATGGGGTTCAACAGATCTATTTTAAAGACCCCGATGGATACTGGATAGAGATCAACGATGCCCGAGAGTGAAGTTGTTAGTAATTAGTAATTAGGAATTGGGAATTAGGTCCTGAAGCAGTTACCTCTTGCGGTACCCGGAAGGTTTCTTTAGAGAAGAGTTTCTTGTTCTTTAATCACTAATTCCTAATTCCCAATCCCTAACCCCCAATTCCATATTCCCGCTTATCTTTGCGATCCTAATTCAAAAAAATGAAATTTTATAACCTTCTCATAAAGTACAGACTTTGGATCGGGCTGGTACTGATTGCCGTGGGTGCGTATGTCAATTATTCCTCCAGCTTTTGGCCGGCCTTCCCACTTTATTTAGTAGGCGTAATCCTGGTGGCAGGTCATTTTTTCTTTGGCCCTCTTCGACTTATACAGGAATACATGGAAAATGGTGATATGGAAGGCGCTGAAAAAGTGCTGAACTCCATCCAGTTTCCCGGCCTGTTATATAAGCCCATCCGCTCCGTGTATTATACCCTCAAGGGTAATATCGCCATGGTAAAACAGGATTTTGACGGGGCCGAAAAAATGATGAAAAAAGGCCTGGACCTGGGAATGCCGATGAAAGAGGCCGAAGGCGCCAGTATGCTACAGATGGGAATGCTCTCCATGCAAAAGAACGACCTCAAACAAGCAGAAAGTTATATCCGTGCCGCTCTCCGCAAAGGACTACCCGATAAAGAAAATGAAGCAGCTGCCTATTTACAGATGTGCAGCCTCATGATGAATAAACGGGAGTTCCGCGCCGCCAAAGATTTTTTCCGCAAAGCAAAAGCCTGCAAACCCAATACTCCGCAGATCGTGGACCAGATCAAACAAATTGAGAAGTATATATCAAGGATGCCGGGATAAATTAGTTTATGGTTTGTAGTTTGTGGTTTATAGTTGATTAAAGATTGAAAAATCATTAAAGTATTGAAGTTGATAAAAGCTGTTACACTTTGTAGCAGCTTTTTTATTGAACGTAATTGGTTAACTTGTAATCAATTTAGTAGTTATGAAAAAGTTATTGCTCGCCATTAGTGTTATGCTGGTTGTTACCAGCGGTATTGCACAATCTAATCCCTCCATCAGCATTATTCCTGAGCCTGCTTATATGAAACAGGGCCAGGGTGTATTTAAACTTGGTCCCTCGCTTTCTATTATATATTCCGGTGATGAGGAGATAAAAAAAATGGCGACCAACCTTGCCTGGCGTATTCAAAAAGCCACCGGCATTAATCCACCTGTGAAAAAAGGAACGGTAGCTGCAAAAAATTCTATTTTTCTCAAAACAGCTCCCCAGGGGGCCAGCAGCCCCTCACCCGGCGGATATTCATTGGATGTAACAGCATCCGGCATCACCCTGACTGCTCTTCCATTCAGCCCCAATGGTATGTTTTGGGGCGTTCAAACATTACTTCAGTTATTCCCGGCAGAAATAGAAAGTTCTTCGCAGCAAAAAGCAGTAACCTGGAATATTCCTGTAATCAGCATAACTGATCATGCCCGCTTTGGCTGGAGAGGTTTGATGCTGGATGTATCCCGTCATTTCTTCAGTGTGGCGCAGGTAAAAGATTATATCGACCAGATGGTGAAGTATAAATTCAACCTGCTTCACCTTCATTTAACCGATGACCAGGGCTGGCGCTTACAAATAAAAAGTTTGCCCAGGCTCACCGATGTGGGTGCCTGGAGGGTGGACAAGACCGGAACATTCGGAACCTTTTCGACACCTGCTCCTGATGAGCCGAAGAACTATGGTGGTTTTTATACGCATGAAGACATTAAAGAACTGGTACGTTATGCTAAAGAAAGATATGTGGATATATTACCGGAAATAGATATCCCCGGGCATAGCCTTGCTGCAGTAGCATCTTACCCTGAACTTTCCTGCACTCCCGGGAATTATAGTGTGAGTTCCGGCGACCGTTTTATGATATGGCCCGGTGGCGGACAACATTTTTATGGATTACTCGACAACACCATCTGCCCGGCTAACGAGTATGCATACACGTTTTTAGATAAGGTATTTACCGAAGTGGCTGAATTATTCCCTTTTGAATACATCCACATGGGTGGTGATGAAACGGCCCGAAACTTCTGGGAAAAAAGTGAACAGATCAAAGCATTAATGGAGAAAGAAGGTCTCAGGAATCTCGATGAAGTGCAGAGCTATTTTGTGAAGAGAATTGAAAAGATCATCAACTCCAAAGGAAAGAAAATGATCGGCTGGGATGAGATACTGGACGGGGGACTGGCCCCCAATGCTGCGGTGATGAGCTGGCGCGGTATGAAAGGCGGTATACAGGCCGCCAAAATGGGACATGAAGTGGTGATGAGCCCCACCGATTTTGCCTATATCGATTATATGCAGGGTGACGGCGCCATTGAACCTCCCGTGTATTCCACCTTACGGTTAAAGAAAGCGTATCAATTTGAACCCCTGCCGGATAGCGTGGATGCAAGGCTGATCAAAGGCGGACAGGCCAACCTGTGGACGGAGCAGGTGTACAACATGCGACATGCGCAATACATGACATGGCCCCGTGCTTTTGCCATTGCCGAAGCATTATGGAGCCCGAAAGAAAAAAGGAACTGGAATAATTTTGTACCAAGAGTGGAGAGTCATTTTAAACGCCTGAACATGGCTGGGGTAAAATATGCCCCCAGTATGTACGATCCCATCATCCAGGCAAGTAAGAAAGACTCTGCTACCGTGATCGTAGCCATGAGCACAGAAATAGACGGTCTTTCCATCCATTATAGTTTCGACAATTCATTCCCGGATAATTTCTACCCGTCTTACAAAGAACCGCTCATGGTTCCCAAAGACGCTTCATTTATGAAAGTGATCACTTACCGGGATCAGCAGCCCATTGGCCGGATGATCGTGATACCGGTAACCGACCTAAAGAAAAGGGCCGGAATAACCCAGCCCAATCCTTAATGAAGTAGTCAATATGATCAATTCAGCTTCTCGAAATGTGCTTTAAGTTGTTTCGCTTTCTTGAAATATTCGAGCATCAGCACCTGGCCTTGTTTGGATGGTAATATCCAGGACCGGCTGGCATCTGATTTTGTCTGTATCTTATCCGTAGTTATTTTTCCTTCGGAATAAGTGATAGAGTTAAAGGTGCTTCCCTTATAGTCCTTTCCTCTTACATAATCGCTGTAACAAATGGTCCATGAGCTATTGTCTTTATTTACCTGGGTATATGCATAGTCAAATTCACCAAAAGTATATTTGATCAGTTTGCCGATCAGCGGTGTACTTACAAACTCATACCCGCTGGGCAATTCCTGTGTATTGGAACTCTTATCATAAATAGTGGCTCCTTTTACATTGAAGTCTTTATCGAATCTGATCAGCAACATATCCGTTACTTTGATCTTCAACGTACTTACCCGGCTGCGCCCCCCGCTGGCCACCTGGCTCAATATGCCCAATGCACTGGCCACTTTTTTGTACCCTTCACCAATGGCATAGATATCGCCATTAGCTGCCTGGATAATATTATGCAGGTACATAAATCCAAAATCATCGATCTTGCCTTTAGAAGATACATTCAGGTATTTGCCCAGTTCAAGGTCCCAGGAACAATATTTCTCACTCAATACTTTTCCTTTCTCATCTATTTCCCAAAAGGCAAAACCCAGTGATTTATCTTTAGAAATATTCCCGTTCAGGTCAAAATATTCTCCATAGATATAGGCTTTATTCCCGTTCAGTAAAGACATGCTGGCCGGGTAGAAACGATATTTTGAATCGGTGGGCTTTTCAAAAACCTGTCTGCCTGTTTCCAGGTTCAGCCCTATCATATAAGAATCAGGCTTCTGATCAAACACTCCTCCAAAACGCAATACCTGGAAATACACCACGCCATTAAAGTAACCCAGGTAATCGCCAATGAATCTTTTTCCGCCTTCTGTAGGAGTATAGGTCCACTGTTTTCTTTTTTCTGTAGAAAAATAATCTACCTGGAAGGTATAATCTTTGTCCTCCCGGCTGGGCATATTCGAAATGAAGCCCTTTCCTTCAATAGGGTAAAGCCCTTTATACGTCTGGTCTTCATCATCCAAAGACAAGTAAGACATTTCAAGGTATCTTTTCTCCTTTTTGGTCAGCTCACGCATATAAGTGTATGGCTTTTTCTTACCATCAGCGCCATATACCTGGTACTCGAAGGTTTTGGCATCTTCGTTATAGAACAGGAAGATGAGATCGGTACCATTAAAAGAAGCTTCGAGTATCGTCACATCTTTTGAATCCTGGAACTTGACATCCTTCAGGGTATTCAGGTTGTTGTCCATGATCCGGAGTGTGTACTCATTGGTTTTTTTGTCGATCTTATCGCTGACATAAAAAAAGTAATACCCCTTCACTTCAGTGCCTTCCTTAATGGCGTCAGAAGTGCGGAGTGCGGCCTTGCGGACATTCTCGATCGTAAAGTCCTGTGCAGCGGCCTGGAAAAGCGCTATCCAGACAAGACCGGCTAATAGTGTGGCTTTTTTCATTGGTGTTGTTTAATTATTAAAATGGTGATTGTTCTTTTAATTGTTGTGCCTTCTTCATCTCTTCTGCAAAACCTGTATACGCGGCCATTTTCGGCTCATATTGCCGGCAAAAATAATAGCTCAGTGATGCGATCTCATCCAGCCGCAGGCGGCTGATCATCCGGAGTAACAGGTTATAATCCTCCCGGAGCGTTCTGTTTTCCGTCCCTATAGCCATACCCAATGTGTGCTCCTTTTGTTTTTTATAAATAAGGTTCAGACAACGGGCTATGGAATAAATACCGGCAGGTGCAGTTTCCTCCTGCTGCAACATTAACAAGCTGTAATATAAATGACGGCCCAGGCTCTCCTCTTTGAAATTATATTCGGTGATCTCGAATATTAAATCTTTTTTCAGCTGTTGAAATATTTTCTCATCAACCAGGAACAATTTTCCTGAGGCCGGAACTGACTGAATAGAATCCGTCAATAAGGAAATCCTTTTTAAACAGTCGGGGTGCGTTTTTAATGAGTCTTTTTCTTTTTTTGATAAAGGAGATTCATCTTTTGTGACCTGGCTGAATATAGCAGACTCCTTTTGTATCCATTTTTTTTTGAACGGGTACTCAGCAAAATGAAAAACCTGTTCCACATTTACCGGCTTATACAGTAAAGAATCATCCACTTTATCCAGCAACTCCAGGCAGCTGCGTATAGCTGTGATATCATATGTGGTTTTTTTTAGAAACCGGAAAGCCTGTCTGTCCGCCTCGGCTTCATTCTCCCGGCTATGGCGTCTTTTGTCAAAAACCAGTGGTTTTAACAGTGTTTCCAGTTGCTGGCCCACCCTGTATTCTTCTTTGGATATTCGTTTTACCTCTGCCTTAAATGCATCACTATTCACCAGTTCCACACTTTTCCGTATCATTTTGTTACTATGATCGAGATAAAAATGTGCCAGCTCATGACAAAGTACAAAAGCCAGTTCGGCTTCATTGGCTAAGAAGGTCATAAGCCCTGCGTTCACCACCAATGTGCCTTCTCCCATACTGTAAGCATTCGGCCACCAGTCGCGGGAAAAAACCAGCCTGATCTGTAATTCTTTTAATTCCGGGTTGGCATCCGTGATATTGCGAAGAACCTCCTGTAAATATGGATGTGCCTCAGGAGCAGTAATGATGCGGTTGCTTTTCAGCATTTTTCCTACTTCCTCAAAGCGCTCCTTGTAAATACTCTCGTAATCTTTTTTGTATTCTTTCCCCAATGAACTGATCAGGAAATTATTGTTCTTTAAAGCCTGTGTGTAGAAATGATACTTTATGATCGTATCGTCCTGCCAATAAACGTGAACGGGTTGCAATTGTGCGAAAGTGGTGGCAGTCAATACAATGGAGAATAGTACACCCAATATCATTTTCACAAATACGGTCATTTTTCTTCGTGTGTGGCATGCCAAATATACACACAGTACGGAGAATAGCAAATCAGGCTATTGAATGCTAATATGTAAAGACTGGCCCCCGGGCCAGGCCCCGAAAATTTTTTCTACCTTATAAAACCGGTACTCAAATATTTGCCGGAGCCTGCGCTTCACAAAAGCGGTATGGGCCAGTTCGCCCAGCCATCCCAAGGGTAATTTATATTCCACCTCATCCGTCATCTCCACGCCTCCATCTATTTCCTTGAAATGATGCACATGCTGCCAGTGAGCATAAGGGCCCTTGCTCTGCCAGTCAATAAAATGAAAAGGCGCTTCCACCTTGGTGATCACAGTCTTCCAGTAGAGGGGAATACCCAGCAGGGGGCTCACTTTATATTCAAATACCTGTCCCGCAAACAGCGTTTTACCCTCCCCGTTAGAAATGATCCGGAAATCCATATTGTCCGGGGTGATGGTCTGCAGGTTGCCTGGATTTGCATAAAAATCCCATACTTTTTCTATCGGTGAGGGAAATTTTTGAATGCTCCGGATGAAATGCATCGTGCTGCTGATTATTGGTTTAAATTCGTTTAAATAACCCCTCAGAAAAAGAAAAGTTTAGCGCTCATGTCATTTGCCAGGGAAAAATTAGAAAAAAAATTTACGGAAGAATATCAAAAGCTGAACGAGAAGCAGAAGCTGGCCGTGGATACCATTGATGGGCCGGTGATGGTGATCGCCGGGCCGGGTACGGGCAAAACACAGATACTCGCCAGCCGTATCGGTAAGATATTATTAGAAACCGATGCCTTACCCCAAAATATACTTTGTCTCACCTATACCGATGCCGGTGTGGTGGCTATGCGCAAAAGATTACTGGAATTCATTGGTCCGGATGCTTATAAGGTCAATATTTACACTTTCCATGCATTTTGCCATGATGTGATCCAGGAAAATTTATTCCTTTTTGAAAAAATTTCCCTCGATGCCATCTCCGAGCTCGAAAGGATTCAATTGTTCAAGGAACTCATCGATGGTTTTGGGAAAAACCATCTCTTAAAAAGATACAGGGGTGATGTATATTTTGAAGTTAACAACCTGCAGTCGCTTTTCAGTACGATGAAACGGGAAGGATGGACCCCGGCCTTTATTGACCAAAAGATCGATGAATACCTCGCTGACCTCCCGAACCGGGATGAATTTATATACAAAAGAAAATACAAGGAATTCAATGCCGGCGATCTCAAAAAGGATAAGATAGAAGAAGAAAAAGAAAGAATGGAACGTTTGCGGGCAGCCGTACATGAGTTCGATCACTTTCAGCAACTGATGCGCAAAAAGAACCGTTATGATTTTGACGATATGATCAACTGGGTGATCAAAGCATTTGAGGAAAATAAAAATCTCTTAGCCAATTACCAGGAAAGATTTCAATACATACTGGTGGATGAATACCAGGATACCAGCGGCACACAAAACCGGCTGGTGGAATTATTGATCAGCTATTGGGAAAAGCCCAATGTATTTGTAGTGGGCGATGATGACCAGAGCATCTACCGCTTCCAGGGGGCCAACGTGGAAAATATGCTGCAGTTTGCAGATAATTATAAAAATGATCTGCTAACGGTTGTGCTCACCAATAATTACAGGTCCACACAGCCTATATTGGATGTTTCCAGGTCACTGATCGACCGGAATGAAGAAAGACTTGTGAAGCAAATTGAAGGACTCTCAAAAGAATTACTGTCTTCCCGCATACCCCTTAACCAGCTAACCAACAAACCCATCATCCGGGAATACGAAAGCCAGGGACAGGAAATGGCCGGCATTGCCAAACAGGTGGAGCAACTGGTAAAACAGGGTATTGCCCCTGGCCGGATTGGTATTATATATAAGGAGAACAAATACGGCGAAGAACTGGCGCAGTACTTCAAATTACTGCATGTGCCTGTTTACAGTAAACGTCACCTGGATATCCTGAAATTACCGCTGGCGCAAAAATTATTGCTCTTATTAAAATACCTGGCCTCCGAACATGATATTTCTTACAGTGGCGATGAAATGCTGTTTGAAATACTGCACTTTGACTGGTGGGGTATTCCTCCCATTGAAATTGCCAAACTGACGATGGAAGTGGCCGATAAAAAATCAAGCGGCGAAAAAACATCGATTCGTCAATTACTATACGAGAAATCAAATGCGGGCGCTGTCGACCTATTTACCCCGGGTGTTCATACGGGGCTCAAAAATGCTTCCGAAAAAACAGAGCGGCTGATCGGGGAAGTGGCTAACACGACCCTGCAGCATTTATTTGAAAAGATCGTAAGGGAAGCGGGTGTTTTGAATCATATTATGCAAAGCCCGGACAAACACTGGCAATTGCAGGTATTGACAGGTCTGTTTGATTTTGTAAAAGAAGAAACACATCGTGATCCCCTGATGAAATTACAGGGGTTGGTGAACCTGGTGGATCTAATGGAAAAAGAAGGCATTACCTTACCACTTATTCAGGTAAGCGGCAGCGATAAAGGCGTGAACCTGATGACCGCCCATGGTTCCAAAGGTTTGGAATTTGAATATGTGTTCCTTGCCGGATGCAATGCTGCTTTTTGGGAAAAGAAAAGAAAACCCGGTGGCGGGTATAAACTGCCGGATACTATTTTTTCTTCTCAACCGGCTGCCAATGATGAAGAAGAGCTGCGACGATTATTCTATGTGGCCATTACAAGGGCTGAACAACATCTCTATATCAGTTATAGCCGGTTCAGAAACGATGGTAAAGAATTGGAGCCCTCCATGTTCATTGCTGAAATACGTGACCGGCATGAGCTGCCCATTGAACCAGCCCGCCTTGATGCAGAGGAGCTCGCAGCATTTTCCACCCTTCATTTTACCGAAGAGGCAGCACCGGAAATTGAAAAGATCGAAGAAGAATTTATCGGCGGCATACTGGATAAGTTCGTGATGAATGTTACGGCCCTGAACAATTACCTGAAATGCCCGCTGGAATTTTATTTTAAAAACCTGATCCGTATCCCTTCCCCGAAGAACGAAGCCACAGAATTTGGTTCGGCAGTCCACTATGCACTGGAACAATTATTCCGCAAAATGCAGGACGGGAAAAAAGATCAATTCTCCTCCAAAGAAGATTTTATCAAAGATTTTGAATGGTACATGCAGCGGCACCGGGAGAGTTTTACCAAAGAACAATATGAACGAAGACTGGAATATGGACAGGAGGTGCTGAACAATTACTATGATAAATACATAAATAGTTTCAATAAGATCGTGGCTATTGAAAGAAATATCAGGAATGTGGTGGTAAAAAATGTGCCGTTAAAAGGAAAGCTGGACAAACTGGAATTCGATGGCAAATCCGTGAATGTGGTGGACTATAAAACAGGGGATCCCGACAAAGCCATTCCCAAAACAAAGGGCCCTTCTGAAAAAGAACCTAATGGGGGTGACTACTGGCGCCAGGCTGTATTTTATAAAATATTAGTGGACAACTACCAGCAAAAGAGCTGGAAAGTGGTTAGTACGGAGTTTGATTTTATTGAGCCGGATAAAAAGAAAAATTATCGCCGTGAAAAAATTGTAATCACCCCTGCCGATATTACCACGGTAACACAACAAATTACCAGCACCTGGCAAAAGATACAGAACAGGGATTTTTATACCGGTTGCGGTAAGGAAGATTGTCATTGGTGCAATTTTGTCAAATCCAACCAGCTCGCCATTGCCTTGCATGAATTACAGGAAGATGAAGAAGATGCCTGACGTTATGACAAGCTTTAGAATAATCTTAGGAAACCATCCCCAGGCAATCCACAGAAACCCGTTAAGTTTGCATCCTGCATGAAACACAGATCATTCATATCCCTTTTTTTTATTCTTGTTGCGGGCTTTATAGCCATAACCGGCGGCAGTGGCTGTGCCAATATCATTCCCCCCGAGGGTGGGCCCCGGGATACGATCCCGCCTGTATTACTGGATGCCAAACCGGGTGATTCCACCCGCAATTTTAAAGGCAACCGACTCACGTTTGAGTTTGATGAGTTTGTGGATGTTCAGAATGTACAAGAGCAGCTTATCGTTTCACCCACCCCTCAATCCAACCCGGAGGTCAACTATAAACTTAAGACGGTTACGGTCCGTATCAAAGACACCCTGGAGCCCAACACCACTTATTCATTCGATTTTGGTAACGCCATTAAAGATTATACAGAAGGAAACCCGGTAAAGAATTTCACCTATATTTTTTCCACCGGTCCTTATATTGATTCCCTGGAATTAAGCGGGAATGTATTATTTGCAGAAAACGGAAGAGTGGATACTACATTGATCGTGATGCTCCATACTAACGGTGATGATTCAGCTGTGGTCAATGAAAAGCCCCGTTACTATACACGCCTTGATTCAAAAGGCGGGTTTCATTTCCGGAACCTTCCCCCTAAAACATTTTACCTGTATGCCCTGAAAGATGAAAGCGGCACCAAACGATATTTCAGCGACAAACAGGCATTTGCGTTTGCCGACAGTTCTATAAACGTTGACGGACAAAATAAACCTGTGACCCTCTATGCTTACACAGGCACGAAGGGATCTGCGCAAACCAATATTCCGACTTTGCCGGGCATTAATCCCAGGGGCCGCAGAAACAATGATAATACGCAGGAGAAAAGGTTACGCTATCAGGCCAATCTCATCAATGGACAGCAGGACCTGTTATCTAAGCTGATCATAAGTTTTGATGAGCCCCTTCGTTCTTTTGATACATCGAAGATCAGGTTGTATACAGATTCAGCTTACCATCCTGTTACGGCCTATTCTTTCAGGGAAGACAGTACACATAAAAAAATCACCCTTATCCATACCTGGAAAGAAAAGACCCTCTACCATATCATCATGGAAAAAGATTTTGCAGAAGATTCGGTGGGCAGAAAATTACTGAAAACGGATACCCTGAGTTTTTCTACCCGGAAATTATCCGAATATGGCTCTTTAAAATTGAAACTGCGTGGTATTGACCTTTCCAAAAATCCAGTGTTGCAGTTTGTGGTGGGTGATGATATAGCCAAATCCATTCCGATGAGCAGTGATAATATTTCAGAACCCTTGTTTTTGCCTGGAGAATACCAATTACGTTTATTATATGATAATAATAAAAATGGAGTATGGGACCCGGGTCAATTCTTTGGCAAGCACCTTCAGCCCGAAATTGTAAAACCCATTGAACGAAAGATCAATGTGAAAGCGGCCTGGCAGAATGAAGTAGAGATTGTACTTTAAGACCCAAGGCCCTTGTGCCTTCTGCCTTGAGCCTTGTGCCCTGAGCTTTGAGCCTTTATACTATCTTCGCACTATGCAATTCTCATCTTCTTTACTGGAAAATGCGGTGAACGAATTTGCCAAACTACCCGGAATTGGTAAAAAAACCGCCCTTCGGCTGGTATTGCATTTGTTGAAGCAGGACGTGAAAGAAGTCGCCCAATTTGGAGAAGTAATTACCCGGATGAGGAGTGAGATCAGGTTCTGCCAGCGGTGCTTTAATGTGGCCGATGGGGATATTTGCTCTATTTGCGCCAATTCCCTGCGCAAACAGGAGATCATTTGTGTGGTGGAAAATATCAGGGACGTGATCGCTATTGAAAGCACCCAGCAATATAATGGCATCTATCATGTACTGGGCGGGGTTATCTCTCCCCTGGATGGCATCGGGCCGGATCAATTGAGTATTGGCCCATTGGTCCATCGTATTGAAAAAGAAAAAACGGAAGAGCTCATCTTTGCCTTGAACCCTAATATACAGGGAGATACAACCATTTATTATATTCAAAAGAAGCTGCAATCAACCGGGGTGCGTATTACTACTATTGCCAGAGGCATTGCTTTTGGAGGGGAGCTGGAATATGCAGACGAAATGACCCTTGCCCGCAGCCTCCAAAACAGGCTCCCGGTTGAAAGCTACGTTTCCCGGTAAGCCGGAGATCAGAGGCCGGACGTCTGATGTCAGATGTCGGATACACGGTACCTAAAGCGCCTTTTCAGCCTTTAAGCAGTATTTTCTGGCTTCCTGCATCTGACCTCTTTCTTCTGACCTCCGATCTCCTGGTTCTGACTTCTTACCTCCTGCTTCTGATACCCCTTTGATATTATAGATAGTTATAGTAAATTTGCCCATCATCCCAGGCGGATTTGTTTATTGTTCGGCCTGTAAAAAACAGAACTAATAAACGTCAGAAAGCTTCACCTAAGTTTTTCAGCGTTTATAGTTCGTCATGGAGGAACCAAATTATGAAGACAATCCAGGATTGTTTGAAAGAAAGGATTTTGATCATCGATGGCGCCATGGGGACCATGATCCAGCGTCATAAACTGGCGGAAGCAGATTACCGCGGCGAACGTTTTAAGAACTGGCATTGCGATGTGAAAGGAAATAATGATCTGCTGAATATCACCCGGCCGGATATCATTACAGGCATTCATAAAGAATACCTCGAAGCCGGTGCAGACATCATTGAAACCAATACCTTCAGCAGTACGTCTATTGCGATGGCGGATTATGACATGTCTTCCCTGGCTTATGAATTGAATGTGGCGGCTGCACAATGTGCCCGCAAAGCCATTGACGAATATCATGCCTCACACATGACTAACGCTGATACTCACCCGAAATTTGTGGCCGGCGCTATAGGTCCATTGAATAAAACCCTGTCCCTCTCCCCCGACGTCAACAACCCGGGTTTCCGGGCGGTGACCTTTGATGAAGTGGTGGATGCTTATTACGACCAGGTCAGGGGTTTGGTGGATGGTGGTGTGGATATATTGCTCATCGAAACCATCTTCGATACGTTGAATGCGAAAGGGGCCATTTTTGCCATCAAAAAATATTTCAGGGATTCCGGAAAAACATCATTGCCCATCATGATCAGCGGTACCATTACCGATGCGTCCGGCAGAACACTGAGCGGGCAAACATTAGAAGCTTTCTATACATCGGTTATGCATGCCAAACCCCTGAGCATTGGCCTCAACTGCGCCCTCGGTGCCAAAGAAATGCGCCCTTATATTGAGGAGCTTTCGCATATTGCTTCCTGTTATGTTTCTGCCTATCCCAATGCCGGACTGCCCAATGCCATGGGAGAATACGATGAAAAACCGGAAGATACCGGTCATTACCTGGAAGACTGGGCTAAAGAAGGATTTGTCAATATTGTGGGAGGATGCTGCGGTACCACACCTGACCATATCCAACATATTGCGGAACAAGTAAAACATGTTTCGCCCAGGCAATTACCTGTTATTGAAAAAGAATTAGTATGACCACTGCACAGCTTTTACTCATACTAGCCATACTCATACTGCTGATAAACAACTTCCCGGTTATCCGGAGGTTATTTATTAAAAAGAACCCATAGATGCAAGACACCATCGTTATCAAACCTTATTTACGTTTAGCAGGATTAGAGCCGCTGGTCATACGACCGGAAACCAATTTTGTGAATGTGGGCGAAAGGACCAATGTGACCGGTTCCAAAAAATTTGCCCGTCTTATCCGGGAAAATAAATATGAAGAAGCACTGAGTGTGGCCCGTCAGCAGGTGGAAAATGGTGCACAGGTGCTGGACGTGAACATGGATGATGCCCTGCTGGATGGCGTAAAAGCCATGACCACTTTCCTCAACCTGCTCCAAAGTGAACCGGATATTGCCAGGATCCCCATTATGATCGACAGCTCCAAGTTCGAGATCATTGAAGCTGGTTTAAAATGTGTGCAGGGAAAATGTATTGTGAATTCGATCTCCATGAAAGAAGGGGAAGCGAAATTCATTGAACAGGCCATCATTTGCCAGAGCTATGGGGCATCGGTGATCGTGATGGCTTTTGATGAAAAGGGGCAGGCTGATACAAAGGACAGAAAAGTGGAAATCTGCCACCGTGCTTATAAAATACTGACAGAGCAAGTGGGTTATGACCCGCAGGATATCATATTCGATCCAAATATTTTTGCTGTAGCTACGGGGTTGGAGGAACATAATAATTACGGAGTTGATTTTATTGAAGCCACCCGGGAAATAAAAAAACTGATGCCGCTGACGAAAGTAAGTGGCGGTGTAAGCAACCTCTCCTTCTCTTTCCGCGGTAATGAACATGTGCGGGAAGCCATGCACTCTGTATTCCTGTTCTATGCTATCAAAGCGGGTATGGATATGGGTATTGTAAATGCAGGCCAACTGGTGGTGTATGATGAAATTGACCCACATCTGAGGGACCTCTGCGAAGATGTAATCCTCAACCGCAATAATGATAACAATGAAGCCACGGAAAAACTGATCGCTTTTGCGGAAACGGTAAAAGCAAAAGGAAAAGAAGAAAAGAAAGATGATGCCTGGAGAAACACTCCGGTGGAAGAAAGATTGAAACATGCCCTGGTAAACGGTATCACCGATTATATTGATACCGACACAGAAGAAGCAAGACTAAAATATCCCAAACCCCTGGAAGTGATCGAAGGGCCCCTGATGGCCGGTATGAACGTAGTGGGTGACCTGTTTGGCGCCGGTAAAATGTTTCTGCCGCAGGTGGTAAAAAGTGCCCGCGTGATGAAGAAAAGTGTGGCCTGGCTCACCCCTTTCATTGAAGAAGAAAAAAAGAACAATCCCCTGGCAGGCAGTGGTAATGTACCGAAAGTATTATTAGCCACCGTAAAAGGTGATGTGCATGATATTGGTAAAAATATCGTGGGTGTTGTTCTTGGCTGTAATGGCTATGATATCATCGACCTGGGTGTGATGGTACCTGCAGATAAAATTTTGGACACAGCTGAAAAAGAAAAAGCGGACATCGTGGGCCTGAGCGGGTTGATCACACCTTCTCTCGACGAAATGGTGCATGTGGCGCATGAGATGAAGCGCCGGAATATGAAACAACCGCTGCTCATTGGTGGCGCCACTACGTCACGCATGCACACGGCGGTAAAGATCGCTCCTCAATATGACAATGGTGTACTGCATATACTTGATGCATCCAGGAGCGTAACAGCCGTGAGCACTTTATTGAGCAAGGAAAAGAATGCTTTACTGAAGAAAACACAGGAAGAATATGATGGCCTTCGTCAGCAGTTTTTAAATAAGAATAAAAAAGACCTTATACCTTACAAAGAAGCGGTTATTACCAAGGAATATTTTGACTGGAAGAATTATAAACCGGTAAAACCTGCTGTGGATGGGGTAAAAGTGCTGAAAGAATTTGATCTCGGCACCATCGCCAAATATATTGACTGGGGACCCTTTTTTATTGCCTGGGAAATGCCGGGTCATTTCCCTGAAGTGTTATCTGATAAAATATTCGGTACCGAGGCCAATCGTCTGTATAAAGATGCGCAGAAACTACTGGAACAGGTCATTAAAGAAAAATGGTTTACCGCCAACGGCGTTATCGGCTTCTGGCCTGCTACCAGTAACAATGCAGATACGGTAACTCTGCAAACACCAAAAGGCGAAGTGAAACTGGAGTCATTACGTCAGCAATTGAAAAAAGCGGTGGGGCAGCCTAATTTTTCACTCAGTGATTTTATAAAACCCAGCCCATCCCCACAAACAGACTGGATTACCGGCGACACTTCTAAAGCCCCTTCCCGAAGTGAAGGGGGGGACAAACCCGGCTATCAGTGGGCAG
>CAZSGD010000002.1:130926-233744 GCA_964606155.1 uncultured Chitinophaga sp.
TCTAAAGCCCCTTCCCGAAGTGAAGGGGGGGACAAACCCGGCTATCAGTGGGCAGGGACAGATTATATGGGTGCTTTTGCAGTAACTATCCATGGCGCTAAGAAACATGTCGACAAATTTGCATCAGAGCATGATGAATACAATAAGATCATGGTACAGATACTGGCCGATCGTTTTGTAGAAGCATTCGCAGAATGTTTGCATGAAAAAGTGAGAAAGGAATACTGGGGTTACGAAAAGAATGAAAACCTGAGCAACGAACAACTCATCAAAGAAGAATATAAAGGCATCCGCCCGGCGCCGGGTTATCCCGCCTGCCCCGACCATACAGAAAAGCTCAAATTATTTGACTTGCTGAATGTCCCGGGGAATATCGGTATCGAATTAACAGAAAGCCTGGCCATGAATCCTCCTGCTTCAGTGTGCGGCTGGTACATTGCACATCCGGAAAGCCATTATTTTGGTTTGGGTAAGATCGGTAAAGACCAATTGGAAGATTATGCAAAAAGAAAAGGTATGACTATTGAAGAGGCAGAGAAATGGCTGAGGCCGGTGCTGGAGTAGGTATGAAACTTAATGCCGTCTTATTGCACTATTTTGTTTGCATTTATTTTGATACCATTGTAGTATGCTGTTGCTTACAATAGAGGTTACTGATCAAAACGCCATGAAGACCCTTCATTCAATGGAAGAAAAGCATCTTATTAAAATTGCTGAAGATGCCAACATTAGCTCTCCCTCACTACCAGGCATCCCCTTGTCTGTAAAAGCTTTTAAAAACTGGGTAACCAATGCTGAAAAAAACAAAACAGCAAGCTTAATTCAAGCTAAAACAAGATGAGCAACAAAAAGAAAACAATTGTTAAAAATCTCCTGGAATGCTCTTCAGCATTTAGACGAAATAACAGGATATATCACTTTTATTCATCATCAACCTCTCAATGCTATTAAAATTGGTGATGCCTTTTTAAAACATTTGAAAAAATAGCCGCTCACCCATTTGCCTTCAGAGAATGTGAAGAATTGATTACAAAGTCAAAAGTTTACAGGCGTGCTATTTGCAACTCCTGGGCTGTTATTTTTAAAATACAACCCAATGAAATTATAGTTCTTGGCATTATTCACCAATCGAGGAGACCGGCAGCATTTAAAAAGCTTAGAAAAATAAAGTAATCATTTAGAGACAGTTCATCTCGCCTTTATCACCGTAGTGTTCGTCCACGTATCATGCCAGGGTGCATAACCCAGCCCGCTAAAGACTTCAAAAGGTACTATACGGCACAGGCTTCTGTATAATGCATCCTTAAATGTCAGGTTATTACCATCGCTCCTGATCGCTCTTGTACCTGTGATAATTTTACCTAAAGTGTAACCTTTGAATGCCATCTCGCAGATCGTGTAATAGAATACAAAGCTGAGATACCAGGTTAAGAGAGAAACCAGTATATTTCTCCATCCATAATCACCTTCAAAAGCCAATTCCATCAAAAATTCAGGGGCAAGAGAAGCCAGTATATTAACCAGCAGTTTGACAACAATGAAATTGAAGGTCAGGCGCATCAAAATCATATCAATCAAAAAATTCAGGAAGCGGCTTCCTTGTGAAGCCTGGACATATTGAACATGTGAATCAAAAAGGTCCGGTTGGGGTTGTTCCCCGGATTGCAGGTTGTTTTCCATAAAGTCGAATTTTTATAATAGCTGCAATTTATCCAATTCCGACTTTAGTTGAGAAGAATTTTTGAAGTGTATAGAAAGAAGGCCCAGTTCCTCTGCTGCTTTTACATTTCGGGCATTGTCATCAATAAAAATAGCCTCATCCTTATCAACATCATAGCGGTCCAGTAAACGTTGGTAAAACTCAGGAAAAGGCTTTCTCGTCTTTTCTTCGCCGCTCACCACCCTGCCATCGAACCAGTGCAGGAAATCATAACGCACCAGGGCGATATCAAATAAATTGGCCTGCCAGTTAGTAAGGGCATAGATATTATACTTCCCGGAGGTTTTTAAGTGACGAAAGATCTCCACTGTTTCATGAATGGGGCCTTTCAGCATTTCTGTCCATCGGCCATAATAATCCCGTATGGGTTTTTCCCAATCCGGGAATTGATTCACCAATAGCTGTGTGGCTTCTACTATCGAACGACCGGCATCCTGTTCCTCATTCCAGTCGCTGGTGCAAATGTTGGAAAAGAAATAATTCCTTGTAGCCAGGGAGTCAAAATATTTTTCATCAAAAACATAATGAGGGTTCCAGTCTATCAGCACACCCCCGAGGTCGAAGATGATCGTTTTGATATTTGCCATTACTTATACCGAAGTTTTAGCGCTATCATGGTAGAGCACATAATTATCATAATAACATTAGTAACAATGATTACCATATCGTTGCGAAGTACTCCATAGGCAATCCACATTACTTCATTAATAAAAGCTATGATAAACATCAGAAGAGAAACATTTTTCGCAGTTTTCTCTTTCCAGGTTTTAATAACCTGTGGGAGGAAAGTGAGTGCAGTGACTGCACAGGCAGCGTAACCTAAAATTTGAACTCCATCCATTATTTATACTTTTTGATCTGCTTCAGTTCTTCTGGTGTAGCAGGCATCAAACTTACGGCAGTTCCTCCACCCGGCGCTAATTTTAATTTCAGATTTGTCTTACTGTCGACGATGAATTTTTCGATCGTATAGGCCTCGGGGTTAGCCTGCCAGTCGGCATTGTCGGCATCGCGATAAATAATAGCCACATATTTTTTGGTGGCATCCAGGAAGCTCAACGAGCTGGTAAAATTGCGGGCATTCTCATCCGTAATAGCTCCAAGGAACCAGTTCTCCGTACCCTTACCCTTCCTGGCTTCAATAATATAATCACCGGGTTCTGCATCCAGTATCCTGGTATCATCCCAATCCACCGCCACATCTTTTATGAACTGGAAAGCATCCATGTGCGCTTCATAATTTTCCGGCAGATCGGCCGCCATTTGTAATGGGCTGTACATCGTAACATACAAAGCCAGCTGTTTGGCCAGTGTAGTATGCACCTGTTCCTTTTTATTGGGGTCGTAAGCGCTCATTTTTATTTTGAAGATGCCGGGTGTATAGTCCATCGGTCCGCCCATCAATCTTGTAAAAGGCAAAATAGTTTCATGTTCGGGGGGATTACCCACACTCCAGGCATTGAACTCATTACCTCTTGCTGCTTCGCAGGCCAGGAAATTGGGATAAGTCCTGTGCAAACCGGTAGGGCGTACCGGTTCGTGCATATCCACCATGATATGGTGATCGGCTGTTTTCTCCATCACCCTCGCATAATGCCGCGCCATCCATTGCCCGTCATGATGTTCGCCACGGGGAATAATATGGCCCACATAACCTGTCTTCACAGCATCATAGCCAAATTGATTCATAAAGCGGTAAGCGCTATCCATCCATCTTTCATAGTTAGTAACTGAAGCAGATGTTTCATGATGCATAATGATCTTCACACCTTTTGAAGCTGCATAGCTTTGTAATTCCTTAACATCAAAATCCGGATAGGGGGTTACAAAATCAAACACATCTTCCTTCCACTGGCCAAACCAATCTTCCCAGCCCGTGTTCCACCCTTCCACCAGCACACTCTGCATACCATTCTTTGCAGCAAAGTCGATATAACGTTTCACATTAGCCGTATTGGCGCCGTGCGGTACCCGGGTTGCTTGTTGCGACCCCACCTGCCCACCACTATAGTCCCAGCTGCTCTTTCCCACATGCATTTCCCACCACACACCTACAAATTTTTGCGGTTGGATCCAGGATACATCGGTAATCCTGGAAGGTTCATTCAGGTTCAATATCATTTTGGAGGCCAGTACATCAGCTGCTTTGTCGCTGATGACAATGGTTCGCCAGGGAGAATAAAAGGGTGCCTGCAGGTAAGCTTTATTCCCCACCGCATCGGGAACCAGGTGAGATTGCAAAGCGAAATTGCTTTTATTGATCACCAGGTTCATGGCCGGGTAATTTACCAGCGCTGCTTCGTGAATATTGATGTACAAACCATCAGCCGATTTCATCATCAGGGGCGTTTGCACGGCATTTTTATCAAAAAAATGCTTGGCATAGATCTCCTGGCTTAATTTTGAATTGCCTGCATCCACTTCGCTCAACTTCGTGGTGTTATAAGTAAATTCATTGGTGTCATAATCCCCGGGGATCCAAAAAGTTTTATGGTCGCCGGTTACAATAAACTGAGTGAGTTCATCGGCAATGACAAAATGATTCAGCCCGGGTTGCTGTAAAAAAGTATACCGAAACCCCACCCCGTCATCAAATACCTTGAATGTCATTTGCATGGCAATACCGGAACCCGATCTGTCATTTAGTTTTACCACTAATTGCCTGTAATTATTTTTAATGGTACTGACTTCCCCCCAAACGGGCTTCCAGGATTCATCCACCCATTGTGTATCAATAGCGAATAAAGTAAACTTCGTCAGTGATATTTCCGGTTTTTTAAAAACAAAACCCAGTTTCGAATCGGCGATCGCAGTTCTGCCTTTATAAGAAACACCATACACCAGTTCCCCATCATCACGGTGTGTTACCTGCAGTGTGATATTTCCGCTGGGAGAACGGACTCCTATGACCTGCTCAGCAAAAGCAGTTTGGAACAGAAAGCAGCAACATACAAAAACAAGCAACTTAGGAGTGTGCATAGCCGGAAGATTTTAGGGCTATGAAGATAACAACTTAGTGTAAGAAGTACACACTGCTAAATGATTATCTCTTCTCAAATAACCACCACAAACGTTTGCGGGGTCTTATTTTGTAGTGAGTGCTGATATAAGTGCTGATATGATTCATGGCTTCGTCTGTACTATCTGTAACCAGCACCAGGTTCATATCTTCTTTCGCGATAGTCCCCTGTTCGGCCATCCATTCAATATTCTTTAATAAAGGTGCGTGATACTCTTTGCCAAAAAGAACGACCGGAAAACGTGTAATGGTTTTTGTCTGCACCAGGGTAAGTGTTTCAAATAGTTCATCCAGAGTACCAAAGCCGCCCGGCAGGATGATAAAAGCATATGAGTATTTTACCAGCAACACTTTTCGTACAAAAAAATGTTCGAAGGTGATTGATTTGTGTAAATAAGGATTGGGTTTTTGCTCAAAAGGTAATTGAATATTACAGCCTACCGAGTTGCCACCATTTTCAAATGCACCCCTGTTCGCTGCTTCCATAATGCCGGGACCACCACCGGTCATAGTTGTGAACCCTATTTCAGCGATCCTTTTCCCGAATTCTCTTGCCTGTGCATAATAAGGATGGTCTTCTTTGAAACGGGCCGATCCAAACACTGTGATACAGGGACCCATAAAATGCAGGCTGCGGAAACCCTTAATGAATTGACGGAAAACCCTCCATGCAAAAGACAACTCGTATCCCCTGCTCTTGGGCCCATCGAGGTAAACATGTTCTTTTGGCCTGATGATCGCTTCTTTTTTGGCGCCTGTTGTTGCTTCCATAGTATGCAGTATATTGCTTTACAATTTAAACAATATTACAATGCGCATCATCAGTTATAATGTTAACGGTATCAGGGCTGCCATTAAAAAGGGATTCCTGGATTGGTTAAAAACTAACCCGGCAGATGTTATTTGCGTACAGGAAACAAAGGCCGTGAAAGAAGATGTGGACCACGAACTCTTCCAATCGATGGGTTATCATAATTACTGGTACAGCGCACAAAAAAAAGGATATAGTGGTGTGGCTGTTTTCACTAAAGTAAAGCCCGATCATGTGGAATATGGTAATGGCCATGGGGCCAGTGATGATGAAGGAAGGGTGCTGCAACTGGATTTCAAGAATGTTCGGTTGATCAACGCTTATTTTCCTTCAGGTACCAGCGGAGATGAGCGACAGTCATTCAAATATCAATGGCTCGATGAATTTTATAAATATGTGGGAAAGCTGAAGAAAAAACACCCCAACCTGATTTTATGCGGTGATTATAATATTGCACATAAGGAAATTGACATTCATGATCCAAAGGGAAACAAAAAATCATCGGGATTTTTACCGGAAGAAAGAGAGTGGATGACAAAATTTCTGGATAGCGGATGGATTGACAGTTTTCGCGTATTTCATCCTGAACCTCATCGGTATAGCTGGTGGAGCCAACGTTTCCCCAGTGTAAGGTTGCAAAACAAAGGCTGGCGGATCGATTACATAAATGTTACAGAACCGCTAAAAAAGAACCTTAAGGATGCAGAAATATACCCGGATATCAAACACTCTGATCATTGTCCGGTATATTTAGATATTAAAATATAAACTTCCGGCAAAGCCACCTTTCACATCCTGTACTTCACTGACAATTTTTGCCGAAGGGTAATTGTTAACCAAAATCATCATGATGGGCGGATTAATTCTGTTAGTCATCCTGGTTCCTGTTCTTATTCTCATTTTATTGATCAACATCTTAACCCGCAGTGGCGAACAAAAGCGGTTGATGGAGGCATTGTATGACAAGATCAGAGACCTTGACCGAAAGGTCAGCGATCTTTCAATGCCATTAAGGGAAAAAGAGCAGGTAAACCCGGCATTTGAAACAAGTGTTGAAAAATTTGCGGCTCCCGAAAAACAGGTCATCGAAGAAAAGCCACCGGTTCAAAAAGTGGAAGAACCTGTGATAGTTCCAGAAATTATTGCGGAAGCCACAGCTATCAGCAGATCTTTTGAACAAACAGTGTCATCCGGAACGGAAAAAACAGGTGAGTTTAATTCCCAGGGGGACATATCCGTCAACCCAAAGGAAAAAGATACGGACCTCGAAAAATTCATTGGTGAGAATCTCGCCAACAAGATCGGCATTGCCGTGCTGGTCTTAGGCATCGGGTTCTTTGTCAAATATGCTATTGATAAGAACTGGATCGGTGAAGCAGGACGTGTCATCATCGGGTTGATCTGCGGTGGCATACTTATTGGTTTGGCACATCGGTTCCGGAATACCTACCGGTCTTTCAGTTCAGTATTGGTGGGCGGAGGCCTTTCGGTATTCTATTTCAGTATTGCTTTTGCCTTTCACCAATATCACCTTATCGGGCAAACACCTGCTTTCATCTTCATGGTACTGGTCTCGGCTTTTGCAGTACTGCTATCCCTGTTTTATAACCGGCAGGAGCTGGCGATACTGGCCACGATAGGTGGATTCATCACCCCTTTTCTCGTAAGTACAGGGCAGGACAATTATGTGGCGCTATTCGTATATCTCTGTATTTTAAATGCAGGTCTTACCGCTTTGTCATGGTTCAAACGGTGGCCGGCCATCAATATCATTTCCCTTTTCTTTACCACGCTCATTTTTGGCGGATGGCTATTGAAAAGGGCCTGGTTCACAGATGAAGAAGCGTTTCCCTTTAAAGATGCATTTTTCTTTGCCTCTCTTTTCTATTTGTTGTTTGTGGGTATGAATATCATCAACAGCCTCCGCTTGAAAAACAAGTTCGTTGCTTTTGATTTTATCATTTTACTCAGTGTTAACTTCCTGTATTATGTGGCCGGCATCACCATTCTAAGCTATTGGAATAATGGAAACGCTGATGGTGCTTTTACGCTGTCGTTGGGCTTATTCAATTTGTTACTCACTCTCCTTTTCTATAAAAACAAATCAGCCGACCGGAATTTTGTGTTCCTGTTGCTGGGCCTGGCCATAACTTTTATTTCGTTGGCAGTCCCTATACAATTTAATGGCCATCATATTGTATTATTCTGGGCGGCAGAATCGGTGGTCCTGCTGGCGCTTTACCAGCGAACAAAAATAAAACTGCTCAAAATCTCATCCTTGCTGCTACTGGTATTGAGTATTGCCAGTCTTACTATTAACTGGGCGCAGTTATATTTCTCCGGCGGCGAACTAATGCCGGTGCTTCTTAATAAAGCATTCCTCACAGCAGTGATCGTAGTGATGGGGTTGTTTATGTATCATGTATTATTAAAAAAGGAAACGGAAGAGCAGTTCTTCCACACACTGGATACAGTACCTGTAAGAAATGCTGTTTTAACGGCAGGGGTTATACTTCTTTATATTTCCGGTGCCCTGGAGATCCATTACCAGTTCAGTCACCGTTTCAAGGCTGCACCCGTTCATATTATTTTCCTGCAACTGTATTCCTTCCTGTTTGCATGGGTGCTGCTGCAGGTCAATCGCCGGCATCCAAACATATATTGGTTGAAGACGGCGCTTACTGCTTTTTGTTTGGTCATTTATCTTTTCAGTATTGCTTCTAATTATGAAATATCCCTGTCGCTGCTTACGGGCAACAGCGGGAAAGGGTTTTTTATAGCTCATTGGGGGTCGGTTATTCTTTTATTATGGATGCTGATCTCATTTGCCCGTTGCATATTCCTTCAGGTGGTTGAGGTATGGCAGGATCACAAACCGCTGTTTACCTGGGTGACTATAACGGGTATTATTATTTTGATCAGTATTGAGCTGTATCATGTGAATGTATGGAGTAATTACCGGAATCAAACAGATTGGCAATGGTGGGAAAATCTTTATTATAAAGCCGGGCTCAGTATCGTATGGAGTATTTGTTCTTTTATACTGATGTGGCTGGGCATGAAATATAATTTCAGGACACTACGGATCATTTCCCTGTCGCTGTTCACGATCACCCTGGCAAAACTTTTTAGCTATGATATCCGGAATATTCCGCCGGGGGGAAAGATCGCAGCCTTTATATTGCTGGGTGTGCTGCTTTTGGTAGTATCTTTCATGTACCAGCGGCTGAAAAAGATCATTATCGATGATGTGCCGGCGGAAAAAAACAAGGAGTATGATCATTTATAATGTTACGACAAAAGTGCACCCTTCCATTGCGGAGCAATGGGTGACGTGGTTGAAAGAGGAGCATATCCCGGACCTGGTACAAACAGGTTGTTTTACACACGCCACCATTCTTCATCTTTTTGAGTCGGATGACGCGGAAGGTGTTACCTATGCGGTGCAATACCATGCTCCGAGCAAACAGCATTATGACAATTATACCGGGCAACATGCCGCTGCAATGAGAAAAAAGACTATGGAAAAATGGGGAGATAAATTCATTTCTTTCCGATCTGTGATGCAGGTTGTGAATTGATTGTGCAAAAGAAAACTTATACACATATCCCTTAAAATAATATGCAGGCCCTTCTCAAACCCGCTTCTGGACAATGTTTCAGGCCACAAATCCTGAAATGCCCTGCCAGTAAAGGTTTCGGCGGTTTAAAAATTAACTTGTTTATTCTCCTGGTTATTAAGGTATGCTGAAACCCTTTGCCAATAAGGGTTCGGGCTGAAATGCCTTTTACAGGACCCGCATAATTTTATTTTGCCGGAATAAAAAAGCATATAAATTTGTCGCCGTTACAAAAACATTTTTAAATCTACCTGTCATGAATAAAGCAGATCTCATTGCTAAGGTGGCCGACGATACTGGCATCACAAAAACACAGGCCAATGCCGCCCTTGATTCTTTTATCGAAGCTGTTACTAAAACTTTAAAAGGAGGTGGCAAGGTAACCCTGGTGGGCTTTGGCACTTTCTCCGTATCGAAAAGAAAAGCCCGTAAAGGGATCAACCCTAAAACGAAAGAAATAATTCATATAAAGGCCCGCAAAGCTGCCCGCTTCAAAGCAGGCAAGGAGTTGGCGAGTAAATTATAACAGCATATCATTTTCATCATCTAAAAAACACGCTATGGGCAGAGGAGATAAAAAAACAGCTAAAGGAAAAAGATTCAAAGGTTCGTTTGGCAAGAGCAGACCCGCTAAGAAAAAAGTTGTAAAAAAGAAAGCGGCTAAAAAATAAAGAAGAAGTATATAAAATATACCCCTAAAAGTATATAGGTATGATGTGTTGAATACCTATATACTTTTTTTATTTTATATCCTTATCTAAGGAGCTAACCGTTCCAGCTTCCATTCCCCGTTATCCTGTAATGTGTACTGCAACCTGTCGTGCAAACGACCGGGCCTGCCCTGCCAGAATTCCACAATCACCGGCTTTACCAGGTATCCTCCCCAATGTTCGGGACGGGGAACCTCCTTCTTTTTATATTCTTTTTTTAATTCTTTGAACCGGTTATCCAGTACATCACGGCCTTCAATAACCTGGCTTTGCGGCGATGTGAGGGCCCCTAACTGGCTTTCCTGCGGACGCGAATGAAAATATTCATCGTTGATCCTGTCATCCAGCTTTTCGATCAGCCCTGTTATCCGTACTTGTCTTTCCAGTTCTTTCCAGAAAAAAACCAGGCAGGCTTTTGGATTTTCGGCTATCTGCCTGCCTTTGAAACTTTCGTAGTTGGTAAAAAAACTAAAGCCCTTTTCATCAAAGCCTTTTAGCAGCACGATCCTGGCCGAGGGTGTCCCGTCGGCTGAAGCGGTGGCCAGCGTCATCGCATTTATTTCTAAAATATCTGATTCCACGGCCTGCTTCCACCATTTGGTAAATTGCTTGAGGGGATCAGCAGCTGCTTTTTTTTCCAGTAGTTTTTTTTTGGCGTAATTCTTCCGGATATCTGCAATTCGGCCTGTCATACTCATAAGTTAAGGCCCAAAGTTACTGACAACTGCCAGGAATGAAAAAACCCGCCTGGTGGAGCGGGCCCTGATTTTAATCATATAACGGTGAACCTTATATGTTTTTGACCTGTTTTTTGGCCAGTTCATCTCTTTCTTCTGCCACCACATTCAGCATGCTTTCCAGTTCACCAATGCGCTTTAACTGACTTTCCAGCTTCTTATTGGCATCTGATACAGCATGCATATCATTATTCAGTTCTTCCAGGTAAGCCACCCGCTTTTGTAATTGTTGTTTCTGAAAGGCCGTGTCCCGCAGTTTTTCCTGGGCCTCTTCCAGGTGACGATGTAATTCCTGGTTTTCAGTGGTCATACCATTGTACTTCACCCTCATTTCATCAAACTCCGTCATCACCTTATAATGTCTTTCCTTCAGGTCTTCGTATTCCAGGTTGATCTTTTTGGATGTGGACACCTGCTGCTCCAGTTTCAGGATCTTATCCTGGAGCGTATTGAATTCGCTATAGGCATTATCCAGCATGGAGGTCATTTCCCGGGTAAGATGGGCTTTTTGCTGAATATTGGTAACTTCTTTTTCTTTCTGGGATAGCTGGAATTTCAGGGTATCCAACTGGTGATGGAGTTCCTCGTTAAGCTTCATCACTTCCTGTTGCTTTTCTTCCGTTTCCTTAATAATATCGATCTGTTCCAATAGTTTATTGATCTTATCATTATGGTCCATCAGGCTGCTTTGTGCCTGGCGCAACTGTTCTATATAGTCCGGTTTCTCACCGGTAGCCAGAGCAGGTGCTGACATTACCGGGGCAGGCGGGGGTGCTTTGCGTAAAGCATCGATCTCTGCCAATAATTTTTTGTTCTCCTTTCGCATTTCTTCCGCCTCTATGGAGTTGATCGAATTATCTTCTGTTACTTCATTCAGTTGTTCCCTCAATGCATTCAGTTGGTGACGAATGGAGTCAAGCTCCCTATCCTTTAATTCCGTTTCATTAAAGTATTTGAGTTTCCAGCTCTCCAATTCCTTATTGTTTTTACCGGTGGCTTCAGAAGTGGCTTCGCGGAAGGAGCGGCGGCTGGAGATGAAGAAATGAATGGTAATGCCTATAGTAATAGCCAAAACCACCATCATAATGATTTCAACCAGTGAAAGGGTCATGCTCTCCATAACAGTTCAGTTTGAAACTATCGAAAAATCATCAGATTTTAATCAATAATTTTTCACAGGTGAAATCCGAAAGAGGATGCAAGATAGCCGCTGGGCTTTAATAACAAATAGTAAATGTACTAACTACGTGAAAATCCGGTGGTCACCCGTTTACCTGACCAGGGTACCCACTTTTTCTCCCGATACCACCCGGCGAAGATTACCTTCTTTATTCATATTGAACACAATGATAGGGAGGTTATTCTCCATACAAAGGGTAAAGGCGGTCATATCCATGACCCTGAGGTTATTGGTCAGGCATTCCTGGAAGGAAATAACGTTGTATTTGGTGGCTGAAGGGTCTTTTTCAGGGTCGGCGGTGTAGATACCGTCCACCCGGGTTCCTTTCAGTATCACGTCGGCATTGATCTCAATGGCCCTCAGGGAGCCGGCTGTATCCGTGGTAAAATAGGGGTTGCCGGTACCGGCCCCAAAGATCACCACCCTGCCTTTTTCGAGGTGGCGGATGGCCCTGCGACGGATATAAGGCTCAGCGATCTGCTCCATTTTGATGGCACTTTGCAGACGGGTATATACCCCCACCCTTTCCAGGCCGGCCTGTAAGGCCATGCCGTTGATCACAGTGGCCAGCATGCCCATATAGTCGCCATGGGCCCTTTCGATCCCCGTTTCTGCTTCATTCATGCCCCGGTAAATATTCCCACCCCCGATCACCACGGCCACCTGCACACCCAGGTCGGTAATCGATTTAATGTCCTGCGCATATTGGGCGATCACATCCGTGTCAAAACCAAAACTTTTATCACCCATTAAAGCCTCACCGGAAAGTTTGAGAAGAATACGTTTGTACTTGGGGAGCATGTTGCAAATTTTCGCTGCGAAGATAGGGGAATTGGAAAAGTTTATAGTTTATCGTTTGTAGTTTATAGTTCGAAACTCACTATAAAGGAAGCTCATACCTGTCGCAGAAAAGGTTGATCTCCTAAAAAGGGAACTGCAGGTATTGGGTAGTTTGGCGATTGAGATATGAAACCATCTTTTTTGCCGCACTTTATCACTACCGAAGCCCGGGATCCTACTTTTTTTGGGCCCTGATAGAATACACCATGGGTATCTTTCCTTCCATGCCCTTGATATACCATTTCCCGGGCTCAAATTCGGTCACTTCGCGAAAACAGGGATAAGGAGAGTACATGTGTTCATTAAATAAGCGGATCCCCAGGCCGGCATTGATCAGGGCGTTCAGTACTTCACTGAGACTGTGGTTCCAACTGTATTCTTTGCCTTTAATATCAGCATTCCTGTCGGTATAGGTTCCCTGGTTTTCTGTTATGATCAGCTCCCGGTTCTCATAAGAATATTTGATATGGGTAAAGTCGTCATCAAACATCCATACCACCGGGTGAAATTCTGCTATGTAAAATGTGCCGCCGGGTTTTAAGTACCGGGCAATGATCCCTGCCCATTTGTCCAGGTCGGGCAGCCAGCCCACTACACCATAAGAGGTGAAAACGATATCGAACTTTTCATCCAGATGTGCGGGGAGGTCATATACATTACAGCAAATGAATTTAGCCTGCAGCCCCAGCTCATCATTTAGCCTGCGGGCCTCCGTGATGGCATTATCAGAAAGGTCCATGCCCGTTACCACGGCACCCCGGCGGGCCCAGTCCAGCGTATCCATCCCAAAATGGCATTGCAGGTGCAGGAGGCTTTTACCATTTACATCGCCCAATTCGCTTAACTCGATAGGAGTAAGAACAGGTTCCCCGGCTTTGAAACCCTCCAGGTTATAGAACGAAGAGTCCTTATGAACCGTAGTGCGCTGGTTCCAGAGTTCCTTATTGGCTTCGAAGTATTTGGTAAAGTCTGTCATTGATTATTGTTTCATGCACTGTTTATATATTTCTCCCGAAAGATCTTCCAGCAGTTGATGATGGTCTGCGTTTTCCGGCATAACGGACCTGAAAGAAACCAATTTATCCTTTTCATGGATAGAAACATATAACCAGCATGGATAGGTAAGATTGACTTCTGTATCTGTACCCGGGGCTTGTAAAAACCCTCTCGTTGTACCTTCGGCCACAACAATTCCGTTCCGGTTCTCGTTCATTTCACCATGGGCGATATCAAATTTATTCAAAACTTTTTTTCCGCCGAGTGAGTTGAAATATTGCTTTGCAGCAACCAGGTTCACTTCTTCCGGCAATGGTCTTGAACAAATGGTCATATCCAGCGAATCTGCATAAGATTCTACGTTGTGTTTCCCCGACTTCAGATCGCCGACGATCTTTTTGGAAACATTTCTGTTTTTCTTTTTGGCCCAAATCGTACGGAGCCAGGCCAAACCAGCGATGGCAGCGATGATAATGGCAATAGTTAGTTTTATCATGGGGTAAATTTTATTAAAAATAAAAAAGGGAGCAATAACTCCCTTTTAAAATATTGGTCCATTTAGTTTATCCAAGCGCCACTCTCTTGAACGCTGTCACTTTCACATCACCACTTTCTTTCAGGTAATCAGCTACTGTTTTGCCGGCATCTTTTACGAAAGCCTGTGCGGTTAATGTTTGCTCTTTAAAGAAAGCGCCCATTTTACCCTCGGCGATCTTAGCCAGCATTTCATCGGGTTTACCTGCCATCTTCGGGTCCTGCTTCATCAGTTCCATGATGATATCTTTTTCACGGGCAATCACATCAGCAGGTACGCTGGCTGCATCCACTGCCACCGGGTTCAGGGCAGCGATCTGCATGGCCACATCCTTACCTGCATCCGCAGCTTCTTTGTCTAATCCCACCAACACGCCAATACGGTAAGCTCCGTGAATATATGAGGCCACATAAGGAGCATCGATCCTTTCAAACTTAGTCACACCGATCTTCTCCCCAATAGAAGCCAGTTTATCATTCACCAGTTCCGCTACAGTTGAATTACCGGCTTTGGTATTCATCAGCTCATCGAGGCTCTTTACATTATTCGCAATAGCCGCATCAGCAATTGACTGACCAAAGGCAACGAAATCAGCGTTCTTGGAAACGAAGTCTGTTTCGCAGCTTACGCAAACAACGATACCTGTTTTATTATCGGCTGTTGTTTTAGCGATCACCACACCTTCTTTGGCTTCGCGGTCGCTTCTTTTAGCAGCTACTTTCTGGCCCTGCTTACGCAACCAATCGATCGCCGCTTCAAAATCACCATTGGTTTCTGTTAATGCTTTACGGCAATCCATCATGCCGGCACCAGTTGCCTGGCGAAGTTTATTGATATCTGCTGCACTTATAGTTACTGTACTCATGATTTTAATTTGAAAATTTTAAAATTGCTCAATTGCTCATAACGCAGTTGTTATTATGCTATTAAGCCATTTTCACATTTGCTTATCTTCTGCCGCCACCAGGGCCTCTGCCACCTGCACCACCGGTAGTTCTGCGACGCTGACCACCACCACCTGCACCACGGCCTCTTCCGCCACGGCCACCTTCTGCTTCTGCCTCGGCCAGCAATTTAGCTGCTTTCCTTTCTTTTTCATCATCTGTCATTTCTTCCACTTCTTCATCTTTAGCAGCTTGTCTTTCCGCCAAACCTTCTGCGATAGCAGCCGTGATATAATTCACGAGGATGGCGATAGATTTAGTAGCGTCGTCATTGGCAGGGATAGCGAAATCCACTTTGTTGGGATCGCAGTTGGTATCTACGATACCGAATGTAGAGATGCCCAGGCGCTTAGCTTCTGCTAAAGCGATATGCTCATGTCCGATATCCACGATGAACAAAGCTGCGGGTACACGGCCCAGTTGAGCGATACCACCCAATACTTTCTCCATTTTATCTTTATCGCGGCTCAATGTTAAACGTTCTTTCTTAGTGATGCTGTCGAAAGAACCATCGCCCAGCATTTTTTCGATGCTCTGCATTTTCTTCACGCTTTTACGAACGGTGTTGAAGTTGGTCAGCATTCCACCCAGCCATCTTTCTGTAACGAAGGGCATGTTGACTTTCTTAGCACTTTCGTTTACGATGTCTTTAGCTTGTTTCTTTGTTCCTACAAACAGGATCTTTTTACCACTGCGTGCAATTTGCTTCATCACAGCGGCCGTTTCCTGCAGGCATTCCACAGTTTTGTTCAGGTCGATGATGTGAATACCTTTCTTTTCAGCAAAGATGTAAGGCAACATCTTGGGGTTCCACTTCTTTTTCAGGTGACCGAAATGAACACCTGCTTCGAGAAGTTGCTGCTGTAAGGATGTATTGTTTTCCATTTTATCAATTATGAGTTATGAATGATGAGTTGTGAGTTGCGAGCAATGAGGTTCGAGGTTTAACTCTTAACTCAACACTCATAACTCTTAACTATATTATCGTTTAGAGAACTGGTAGCTTCTTCTGGCTTTCTTATGACCAAATTTCTTACGCTCCACTGATCTCGGGTCCCTTTTTAGCAGGCCGGCTGCTTTCAGGGCAGGACGAAAATCAGGATTGAGTTCCACCAGTACACGGGAAATACCCAGCATGGCTGCTTCTGCCTGGCCCTTGGCGCCGCCACCGGCAGCATTGATCTTTACATCAAATTTGCCAACAGCATCAATAGTTTTGAAAGGACGCTCCACCTGGTTTTGTAAATACACCAGCGGGAAGTATGTTTTGTAGTCTTTATCGTTTACTGTGATCTTGCCATCTCCCTTTGTAAGGAAAACCCTTGTCACAGCTTCTTTACGACGACCAACACCATTTTTTTGCTTTTCCATTTTTATTTTTTTGGGAGCCTCCCCAACCCCTCCGAAGGAGGGACTTTCGAAGACTCTTTAATTTTTAAAAATCTTTTTATTATAGACGACCCAGTCCCCCTTCGGGGGATTTAGGGGGCCTCAGAACTTCAGTTCTTTAGGCTGCTGTGCTCCATGCGGATGCTCGGCACCGGCGTACACAAATAATTTTTTGTACATCTTACGGCCCAGGCGGTTTTTGGGGAGCATTCCTTTTACAGCCCTTTCAATAACCACTTCTGGTCTGCGGCTGATCAGGTTCCTGGCCACTTCCTCTTTACGGCCACCGGGGTAACCTGTGAAGTGGTCATAGATTTTCTGGTCCAATTTGTTGCCAGTTAATACAATTTTTTCGGCGTTGATCACCACGATATAATCGCCGGTGTCAACGTGAGGTGTATAGTATGCTTTGTTCTTACCACGAAGGATCGCAGCAATTTTAGCACACATACGACCAACGGTTTGATTAGTACCGTCCACAACATACCAGTTGCGCTTTACGGTAGCCTCGTTCGCATGTTTGGTAGTGAAATGTAATTTGCTCATTGAGAAAACTTTTAGCTTCAGCTGCGGGCATCAAGCCCCGCTTTCAGCAGTGATTAAATAAAACAGGGAGCTATCCCTCACTGTTCCCTTACTCATAGCCAGGGCTATTTTGGGGGTGCAAAGATATGATTGAACAAGTTCTTAACCTAAGATTGGGGAGGGTAATTTTTATCGTACCTCTGTAAGGTATTGATTTACAATAAAATTTTTGACTGATTCTAAACCTCACCCGATAAATAGGCTATAAATCCCACCAGTTTTGAGTTAGAGTACCTTTATTAATATTATACAACTCTCCAATCCTCGGTGTAGATACCTGAACATTGAGCTCTTGTGCCTTCACCAGCACTCTTTTCACGGGTTCATTCCACGGGTGCATCCCCAATCTGAATTTTCCCCAATGAACAGGCATTAATACTTTAGCGCCCAGGTCAACGGCAGCCTGCACTGTTTCTTCGGGCATCATATGTATCAGTGGCCACATGGTATTGTATTGCCCTGATTCAAGGATCGCTATATCAAAGGGGCCATGTTTATTTCCTATTTCTTTAAAATGTGCATCATAGCCGGAGTCGCCGCCCAGGTAAAGACAATGTGTTTTTGTTTGCAGGATAAAGGATGACCATAAGGTTTGTCCCCTTTTTAGTCCTCTTCCGGAAAAATGCCGTGCAGGCGCCGCCGTTAGCGACATGCCGTCATTCAGCTCTTCAGTTTGCCACCAGTCCATTTCGGTGATAATATTATTATCCAGTCCCCAATATTTTAAATGGGAACTAACACCCAGTGAACAGAATATGCTGCGGACCCTGCTTTTTAATTTCCGTATCGTTTTAAAATCAAGGTGATCGTAATGATCGTGTGTAAGAATCAAATGATCAATCACTGGCATATCATCCGCTTTATATTCATTACTGCCGGGAAACGCTTTAACCATAAATGAAAGCGGAGCTGCATTGCCGCTCAGTACAGGATCGATCAGGAAATTTTTATTATTAATCCTGATTAAATAAGAGGAATGCCCGAACCAAACAACAACGGGATCAGTAGTATTCATTTTTTTCAAATCCGTCTTTACAAAAGGCAGCTTTGCGGCGGGTTGTGTTTCGGGATGATTTTTGAAAAACTCCCGCATCATCGTCCAGTAAGAAATACCTTCTGGTTTCATCGGCGTGAGTGAAATATTCTGAAAAGCCCCCTGCTTATATTGAGGGGACTGCTGTAAGCGCTGCAGGTGTTTTCCTGATGGAAGTTTACCGGTGATCTTCAATGACATTATTGATAATTAAGCAACAAATTTCAGTTTATTCTGTAATTAACTTCATGGCCAATCGGTGAACAGCCCCGTTTTTTAAGGTGAGTGGTTCCCTCATGAATCATTATATTGCCGGTAAATATTTTTCATGCCAGTCCACTTACTGGGCCGCTCTGTTTTTGGCGACCCTGCCCATACCGGTAACCTGATGACTATCGAAGAAGCACATGCCCTGCTGCATGAGTGGGTACCCAACGACCGTCTTCGCCTGCACATGAAACAAGTGGCTGCCGTAATGAAGGCATGGGCCCTTAAAAAAGAAGGAGCCGATGAAACCACAGCGCTGAAATGGGAACTGGCCGGTCTGCTGCATGATGCTGATTGGGAAAAATATCCGGATGATCATTGCCGTATTATCATTGAAGAACTGGAGAAACGAAATATCGATCCGGAAGTCATTCATTGCATCGCCTCACATGGGCCCAGATACTTTGGCGTGGAACCGGTAAATACCATGGATAAAATGATCTATGTTTTTGACGAGCTGAGTGGCCTGGTTCACGCTTATAGTTTGATGCGCCCGGAGGGATATGCCGGCATGGAAGTTAAAGGGGTGAAGAAAAGACTGAAAGAAAAATCATTTGCGGCTAATGTTAGCCGCGATGATATCCAGGATGCTCTGTCCCGGATCAGCACCCCGCCGGAGGAGATCATCCAGTTCATAATTGATCATCAGAAAGATGTATCCTGAAGACCTCATAGTAAAAAAATAATCCATACTTTTTTAAACCCTCCCCGCCCGGCACGGTCACAAAATGGTTAGCTCCAGCCCTGCGTAAGGAACCATTGTTCACCAAAAATGAATTGTATGAGAAAGCTTTACGCTTGGCTTGCAGGGCTATTATTTGCCCTTACCACCACGAATGCCCGGACCGTTTCCCCTGATGTTGCCCATTTCACTTTCTCGGTGGATCATTCTATTAACCTTGTCACTTTTGTCAACACTTCTGTGTTAGGCAGTGAACCCGGTATCCGCAGGGCCCATTGGAGCTTTGGCGATGGCTCGGGCCAATGGACGGCACCCCAGGAGGGAACCGTGCATACTTATGCATCTCCCGGTATTTATACGGTTTGCTTAAAGATCTATCGTTATCGCCCCAATGCTAATGATTCTGTTTTGTCGGCGCAGGTATGCAAGACCGTGATCATTGAAACAGTTTGCAAAGCCGATTTTATACGACTGCCGGTAACACCGGCCAGCAATATTCTCCGTGCCACTTTCCAGGCCTTGCCTTCGCATAATGATAATAAGAAACCACAAAGAATATGCTGGGAATTTGGCGACGGCACCACCACCTGTATACAATACAGCAATACTTATAATGGAAATTACCTGATCAATCATACTTATGCTTCTCCCGGCCAGTATGAAGTGTGCGTGAAGATCACCTACTTCGGGGGCTGTGAAGCCAGGAAGTGTAAGCCTGTACAAATAGGAAGGCCGGATACCTGCAAAGCGGATTTCATACGCCTGCCTGTTGCAACGGTGAATAATCCGCTGCGGGTAACGTATAAGGCGCTTCCTTCTCATAACAATAATAAGAAGCCGCAAAAGATCTGCTGGAAATTTGGCGATGGGAAAGATACCTGCATCACGTATACCAATAGTTATTCCGGACCTTATACTGTACAACACCGTTATGAACATCCCGGTTTGTATGAAGTATGTGTGAAGATATTTTATGCCGGTGGTTGTGAAGCTTCGAAATGCAAACCCGTACAGGTGGGGCGACCGGATGAATGTAAAGCAGATTTTGTGAAGTTGCCTGTCCATTCAACCGCCCATCCTTTACATGCTGTTTTCAAAGCATTGCCCTGGCATAATAATTACAGAAAGCCCGCAACCATCTGCTGGAAGTTTGGCGATGGAAAAGATACCTGCATCAGTTACTCCCGTGCATACACCGGGCTGTACCTGGTGGGCCATCGATATGCCGAACCCGGGAATTACCAGGTTTGTGTAAAGATCAAATATTATGGCGGATGCGAAGCGGATAAGTGTGAACGTGTACAGGTTGGCCGGCCTGATAGTTGCGGAGCTGATTTTGAAAGAATACCGGTGAATGCCAGTGTACCGCACCTGGTTGCTTTTAAAGCACTGCCCTCGCATAATAATAACAAGAAGCCAGTGAAGATTTGCTGGAAGTTTGGTGACGGGAGGGATACCTGTATCAATTATCCCGCTGGTTACACGGGGCCGTACACCGTTTCCCATCGCTACCACGAGCCGGGCCAGTATGAAGTATGTGTGAAGATACTTTATGCCGGCGGTTGTGAAGCTTCCAAATGCAAGCTCATTTCCATACCGCACCCTATGAATTGTTCGGTGAATCTGTTTGAGATCACACCATCCATTACCAGTTTGGTGCGTGGGTTTTTAGCTATACCTCATTCAAACCCACCCCGAAGGCCGGAACGTGTTTGCTGGTATTTTGGTGATGGGGAGGATACCTGTATCATCATAGATGAAAATAATCCCTTGCCCAATTTCATCATCCGTCATACTTATCCCGGTCCGGGTATGTACAGGGCCTGTGTAAAAGTTTTATTTGCCGGCGGATGTATAGCAGCAGATTGTAAAGAAGTGGTTATTCGTCCTGCATCCAATGTATGCGGTGGATTTATGGTGGATTCGCTGATGGCGCCAAGGACCTATAAGTTCAGGGGGTTTGCCATTCACAACCCGAATGATGAAGCGGTCAGTTTCCAGTGGCGGTTTGGTGATGGTACGGGTGCAGTGGGACGAGAGGTAACGCATACCTATGCACAGGGTGGGGATTATGAAGTATGCCTGCTGATCAAAACAAGGCTGGGATGTGAAACAAAGATCTGTAAAACTGTACGTGTTCCCGGAAATAATCAAACAGCACTACAGTTATCTCCCAACCCGGTGGTATCGGTGCTGAATGTAGCTTTCTGGTCAACACATACGGAGCAGGTGAATATTAAAATTTTAAACTCCGGCGGAGTGGTGCTGAGAAGTTATGTAAGGAATGTAACGGTGGGTTCGAATACCTGGAGTTTTGATCTGAGTAATCTTGTACCCGGAATTTATTCATTCGTAGTACAATCGCCGCATCAGCTGGCGAGCGCCATATTTGTGAAGCAGTAAGATTTTCTTTCGTCAGGGCTAACACGGCCGTTCCTTTAGAGGGGCGGCCTTTTTGTTTGTCACCTATGCCATAAAAAAAGGCCGCCTCGCGGCAGCCCTTTTCTTCTTTTACAATATCGGTTAGTTAATAGTAACGGTTTGTGTATGTTCATTCAACGTGATCGTATAGCTGCCGGTTACAGTTGGTGTTTTGAAATTATCACCACCTTCCCATTTGATCTTTCTGGGTGTGCCGGTAGCCGTACTTCCACCGCTGTTGTCTTCATAATCAAAAGCACCCCAGGCATTGCCTGCCAGGAACTTGATGTCCTTACCCGCCACCAGCGTTACAGTAATGGTCCAAATACCATTGCCGCTGTATGTCATTTGCGGGCTGGCCCCGGGATCCCATGCAGGCACACCCTGTATACCATCGCCCACCACACGCATTTCGGTGGCAATTGACATTTCATATTTGATATTATCCACGTTACGGCCATCCCATATCACCCTGTATCTTCCGGGTGTTACTATGTTCGGGAAGTTGGAGCCATTAACTTCCATGGTGCTGCCACTACCGCCTGGCGAACCATAACTGCGTGTGTTTACCACCGTCAGATCGCCATTATTCCATTGGTTATTATCAATCAGTTTCCATCCGTCTGCTGTAAAGTTGGTCAGCCCTACAAATAGATTGGTAGCGGCCGCTCCCAATGCATAGTTGGGAAACACACTCGGGGGATCCCATCCTGCACCAGTGGCACCACCCACAAATCCCATGCGGCCATTGCGGATATCATACACAAGTCCTGTTCTGTCAATGGATATCCTGTAATAACCGGCTGTTGGAACCGTCAGGTTAGAGCCACCTGGTACCAGTATGCCACCGGAACCTCCATAGTTCACATTCCATGAACGGCCCTGTGTAACCTTAAACTCAGCATTCGCTGGTAAATAGATATATAAATAATATAGCTTGTTCAGCGCACCTGGTCTTGTATCCCTGATGAATTCAGGCGCTGTGCCCGGATCCCAATCATTACCATTTCCTGTTGCGGCCTGGTAGCCTCCCGGCAAATAGAAGCGCACGATCGGTAAGTAGCTTTGGATGATAACACTTACCACATTTGAAAACGATACGGCACCCTGTGCGGTGGTCGCCTTCAACCTGTATTCAACTCGGCCGGAGTTGCCGCCGGGAATGCCGGAGTTCAATGCTGTCTGGTTCATTTCACCTTCTGTCAACCCTTTGCTGAACAGGTTCACACCTGCCGGAAAGTCCTGTGCATTGGCAAAGTTCTTTGTGGCAGAATCATATTGCAACACATAGGTTACATTTCCGGAATATCCGTTGAAAGATGGCGTCCAGGAAAAAGTATTGGATAGCACATCCTGCGTGGCCAATGCCACCGTAACTGATGTTTTTTCAGTAGACAGCACAGATGGGTCATTGTAAGGAGTAACCGATACTTTCACCACATTAGAAAAAAATCTTTCGTTGTTGTTGCCGTAGGAAGAGATCACCCGCATATCCAGGTGATGCGGCGTACCCAGCGCATATCCATAGTTCAGCAGGATGGCATTGAGTTCCTTCCCTTTTAAAGTGGTACCGAGCGACCCCATCACGATCTTGGTGGATGGATTTACAAAATTCTTTCCGGCCGAATCGATCTCCAGAATGTATTTATAGTTGCTGGTATCGGTTGCATATTGGGGACTGGTCCACGTGAAGGAAATAACATCCGTCACGGAATCTGCCGGCACAGGGGCCACCGTTGTTTTTGATGCTGCAAAAGTGATAGCCGTACCGTTCTGGTAAGAAGGCAGGTCCTCCACTTTTGTACAAGCTGCAATAACTACTATCACTGCAGTTAATATGGCAAGTATTTTTTTCATAACTCTACAGTTATTGGTTTAGATTATAATTTAACAACAGTGTATTTACCTGTTTTAAAATTCAGTGTTATTTTATATTGTCCGGAAGCTGCTGGTGTGGGTATCGCATCCGGGTCTGAGGGATACTGCGGAGTTTGATTGTTCAATCCAAGATCACCAGAAGAAGATGTTCCACCGGAACCCGTCTTTAAGCCATACTGAGGTTGCCATGCATTTAAGGTGGTGAGAAATTTGTAATATTTCCCCGCCACAAAATTCATGGTGATAGTATACTCCGTATTGCTCACTTGCGTACACTTCTGTGCCGGAGGAGGATTGTTTGTCCAGTCGCTGGGACATGCATCACCGGTAATATACAGTTCTCCTGTATTGGGTATCGGTAAAGCTACATCCAGGTAAGGGGTGATCACGATCTTGATCACATTAGAATACAAAGGAACGCTGTTGTTCACCAATGTGGATTTGATCCTGAACTCAATATTATGTGGTATGTCTTCCTTCATTTCCAGCCTTGTGAGTATGGCATTCAGTTCCTTCACCGTTAAGGTCACACTCAGCTCTTTCGCAATGGCCACTTCCTGTAAAGCAGGACTGGTGAAATTAGCTCCTGTTGTATCTACCTGCAGCAGATAGGTCACATCCTGCGAACTGATACCGGTGGTGAAGCGGTATTCCGGATTGGTCCAGCTGAATTTCACAGCATTATTTGCCTGGTTGGCTGGCAGCAATATCATATTAGCTGTAGTGGAAGCCGTCAGCACAGGATCGGTACCTCCTTCGAAGTACACTTTGTTCTCATCTTTTTTGCAGGATGATACAAAGCCTGCCATCAGCATGGTCCCAAGCAGCATTTTCAATATATTTTTCATATCAGCAATTTTAGTGTTGATTAATAACCGGTGTTTTGGGTCAGGTTTGGATTGGCTGTCAGGTTACTGGCAGGTATCGGGAAGATGTTATACTTAGCATCAACGCCCGTACCGGAAGCCACGCCACCTTTCCAGGGCCACAAATAAGTATTGGTGGTGAGTAATCCATAACGGATCAGGTCCGTACGGCGATGCCCCTCCCAATATAGTTCCCTGGCCCTTTCATCCAGTACAAACTGCAGGTCGAGCTGGCCGGTGGTGATATTACCGGAGGTATTGCCATAAGCCCTTTCTCTCATGAGGTTGATATAACCCACTGCAGTGGCTGCATCACCACCTGTGCCGCCACGCAATACGGCCTCGGCATAGATGAGGTACATTTCAGGCAAACGGAAGACGGGGAAATCAACATCAGCAAAATCCCTGTTGGGATCTGAAGTGTTGCCGCCATCAGAACGGATATTCCTGTATTTATTTACATGCAGACCATTGTTAAAATCGCTTATATCAGCAATGGCGATCTGTGAAGGGCTGGTACCAAAATTAGAAGTGGTGAACATGGCCCTTTTGTCGGTGGCCCCGGTAAGGTCTGTAAAACGGTCAGCCAAACCCTTGGTGCCACGGTAACCATACCATCCGCCACCCACGCCAAAATCATTATGGTCATCACCGGAAGCGCAATGCACAAAGAAAGTGGTGTTACCGTAAGATTTTGTACGCAACCCATCACAGTTGATGGCAAAGATGATCTCGCTGGTACGCTTGTCATTATCGGCCATGAACAACTGGCGGTAATCGCTGTGTAAGGTATAACCTCCATTGATCACTTTTTTGGCATAAGTAATAGCTTCTGTGTATTTAGGAGTACCAATATAAGTAATGGCATTCAGGTATAGCCTGGCCAGCAATGCCCAGCAGGCACCCTGGTCTACCCGGCCATATTCGATAGTCTTTACCGTCGCCATTTCGTTTTCGATGGCTTTCAGTTCACTTTCTATGAAAGCAAACAACTCAGCTCTTGTTTTTTCGCCGGGCAATGTGGTACCCACTACATTGGATTCGTCGATAAAAGTGGACTTACCAAAAATGTCCATCATAGCCCAGTAGTTGAAGGCACGTAAAAAACGCACTTCCGCACGGGTATTTTTTATTTCTGTAGCATCTGCCCCGCTGATACCACGGGAGGCCACTTTTTCATCTGTAGATTCACGGAGATACTCATTAGCGACCATTACATTGTAAATAGGCCTGGCATACATTCCTCTCAGGAAAGGATCGCCGCTTGACCACCTCAGGTTATGAAAATCTTTGATGGTCTGGTCATTCCAGGCCACTACGGCTTCATCTGTGGGCAGTTCCTGACAATTAAAGAAACCACGGATAAAAGGTGATTGTGAACCCTCATCCAAACCCTGAATATCTGAGTTACCCGCAGGGCCCGCATTACCAGTTGTAGCTAACCCGGCATAAACCTTAGCCAATACAGCACGGTAACCGGCCAGGTTAGAATAAGTTGTTTCAGAAGTCAGATCGTTTTGAGGAAACAGGTCAAGTTTTTTGGAACAGGAAGAAAAGGTCACCACGGCCATTCCCGCCACCAGTACATTTTTTATTGATATATATTTCATAGCTCAATAATTTTTTTCGATTAAAAATCAAAGTTGAAACCCAGTGAGAAGATGCGCGGCCTCGGATAGATGTTATTATCCACGCCACCATCGCCTGCATTCTCCGGGTCCAGCCCTTTGTATTTAGAGATCACAAATACATTCTGAATGCTTCCAGACACCCGCATAGCGGCCTTGCCTTTTAATATCTTACCCACGTTATAACCCAGGTTGATATTATCCAGCCGGAAGAAGGAAGCATTCTCTATATAATAATCTGAGAAGTACTGGTTGTTATTGAATTGTGTTTCTAAGTACTGTGCAGAAACGTTACCGATAAAATTGATCGGGTTCTTAATAGCTCTCAGCACAGTGTTGTTGGAGAAATAATTATTATAAAGATAATTACCCAGGGCAGCATGCGCAGCTAATCCGATGCTGAACTGCTTATAGGTAACCTGTGTGTTTACCCCCAGCAATACATCTGCTGCCGGTTTTTTATACAGGTATTTATCGTCGCTGTTGATGATACCGTCGCGGTTCAGGTCTTCATACAGTCCTTCAATCGGTTTATCGTTTTGGTCATACACCTGCTTATATACGTAGAATGTGTACGGGGCATAACCCACGGCGTTTAAACCAATCCTGTTACCGGTACCACCGGAAATACCACTTACTTCCTGTCCTTTGAAATTGGGATCAGGGTTTTTCAGCAGGTTAGTGATCTCCGCTTTATTATAAGTATAATTAATACCAAAATCCCATGTCAGGTTTTGTGTTTTAATGGGAGTGGTATTCAAATTGATCTCCACACCATGGCTTTCAATATTACCTACGTTGGTGGTGATCTCATTTACAAAATTGGCGCCGGCAGCCACCACTACATTGGCCAGCAGGTCTTCAGTTTTCCGGGTATAATAATCCACGGAGCCTGTGACCCGGTTTTTCCATACGCCAAAATCAAGACCCACGTTAGTGGTCTTGGTGGTTTCCCATTTCAGGTTGGGGTCATAACCTTCCGGGCGCAGGTAGCTGATGAATGTATTGCCAAACTGGTATTGTGCTGAGTTATTACTCAGGGAATATCTTGGTAAATAGGAGTAATAACCGATACCATCCTGCTGACCTGTAATACCCCAGCTTACCCTGGCTTTCAGATCGGTAATAAAGTTTACTGATCTCAGGAATTCTTCTTTCATTTTCCAGGCAAGTGCAACTGCCGGGAAATAACCCACCCTGTCGTTGGGGTTCAGTTTAGAACTGGCATCACTGCGGATAGAAGCCTGCAGGATATACTTATCCATCAATGTAAAATTCAGCCTGCCCACATAAGACTCCAGCCTGTATCTTGGAAGATCATCCGGGAAAGTAGGTTCGGAACCCTGAATGGTATCTTTCTTCTCCGGTTTAGCAGGATCAGCAATAGCCCTGTAACTAAAGGAAGGATAATTATAGATCCTGGTCAGAAAATCCTGGTAGCTATGCATCACCAGTACATCTATCTTGCTTCGGATGCTTTTGATCTCTTTGGTATACAAGAGTGAAATATCCGCCAGCGTATTTGTTTTTTTCTGCTCATAAAAAGTTTTACGGCCGCCGGACTTGTAATTGGTGGCGGAAACAGAATCAATATTATCATCGCCCGTACCATAAGCATGGTCCAACCCCAGGTTCAGCAGTATATGCAGATCGGGGAAGAAATGAAGTTTATAATCCAGTTGCACATTACCGATCACCCGGCTCACTTTGGAACGGTTATCCCTGAGCTTTAATAATGCCACCGGGTTACGCGTAGACAGGTCAATAGGGTTACCATCAGATTGCAGCCATTCATAATATCCGCCCCATTCGTCTTTTCCGGAACGGACCGGTTGCGTGGGGTCAAAGGAGATAGAAGAACCTATAGCCCCTTCATCGGCAAACTGGTTCTTGGTATGGCTGGCTTTTACAGAAAAGTTAACAGAGAGATGGTCTTTAAATAATTTGGGAGATAAATTCAGCGCAGCAGAGAAACGGCTGAAATTATTAGTCTTTAAAATACCGTCCTGGTTCAGGTAACCCAGTGATGCACGGAAGGGAACTTTTCCCAAACCACCACTGGCGCTGATGGTATTATCAAAACCAAATGCATTTTGATAGATCTCGTCCTGCCAGTTGGTATTGGCAGAGCCCAATACATTCTTGTAAGTATTATTACCTGTGGCAGCAGCATCTGCATTAATAATATCCCTGATCTGGTTGGCAGAAAGTACATCTACGGTTTTGCCCACCGTTCCCAGGGAGAACATACTATTATAAGTGAACTTAAGTTTGCCTCTTCCACCCTTCTTGGTGGTGATGATCAGCACCCCATTCGATGCCCTGGAACCGTACAATGCTGTGGCAGAAGCATCTTTCAGTACGGTCATGGATTCAATGTCGTTAGGGTTGATCGTATTCAGCAGGTTAGCTGATCCGGCAATACCATTGCCTTCCACCGGTACACCATCAATAACGATCAGCGGATCATTACTGGAGTTCAATGAAGCACCGCCGCGGATGCGGATACGGCTTCCGCCACCGGCAGAACCGCCACCTGTGGTGATCTGCAATCCCGCCACCTTACCCTGCAGCAATTGTTCTGCCGAGTTAATATTTCCTTTCTGGAAATCTTTAGCAGTAACGGAAGTGACAGAACTGGTGAGTTCCCCTTTTCGGCGGGTACCATAAGCCACCACCACTATTTCACCCATGGAAGCGTTGGTTAACACCAATGAAACGTTGATGGTTGTTTTACCATCCAGTGCAATTTCCTGCGTGGCAAAGCCCACATTGGAAAATACCAACACAGTTACCGTTTCCGGTACTGATAAAGAGAATGCACCATCTGCACCCGTTTGCGTGGCAACGGTTGTTCCTTTGCCAGAAACAGTGGCGCCAGCTACTGCTGAGCCATCTTTTGAATCGGTAACTTTTCCTGTGATTACTTTGTTTTGTGCGAGAGAAACCTGCGTCACTACAAGGAGCATACATAATAATGCCGCCTTCAGTAAATGTTTAAAGGACATAAGCAATCGTTAAGCGTTAGCAAATAGTTTTCTGAAATACCCGTTGTGTATTTCGTACACAATGTTAAATATTTTTTGACTACTTCAAAATATTTTTTTGCCTTTCCATGAAATTATTTCGCAAAATGCAGGGAAATGCGGTTTGTTTAAAATTATAACTATTTGTATATTAAATATTAAACAAATATTACCAGTCACAGTAGTTTTTGTGTTTTAAAGACATAATTATTGCCTGAAAAACATGAAAATCGTTTCCGGAACAGGTTATTTTTCATTGCCCGAAAACGTTTCCGGTTAGTAAGCAACACATTCATTCCATTTGTAAGTATGTAAATTGAACCAAACTTTTTTAAATGACACATCGATTGCCCGGTCTTATCTTCCTGCTGTGCTTTGTTCTAAGTTCTTTTGCGCAAACGGATCCCTGGAAGGTCACTGCTACAAATATCAATGCCGCTGACTATTATGGCATCACAGTAGCCAATGGCATGATCGGCATCGTCTCTTCTCCCGAACCCTTTAAAGTAAAAGATGTGGTGCTGGCCGGCGCCTATGATCTATATGGCCGCGGCAGGGTGAGTAATTTTTTACGCAGTTTCAATTTATTGAATATGCGTTTGGAAATAGATGGGCGTTCTGTTAGCAGTACCGGTGTATTGAATTTTAAACAAGAACTGGATATGAAGAGAGCTGCTTTTAGCACTTCCTTCGACCAGAGTGATAAAGCCAGCGTAAGCTATACGTATTACTCCCTCCGTCACCTGCCCTATACTGTATTGATGGATATCAGCATTACGGCAAAAAAAGATATTACGATCAGTAGCGCCAGCGTGATGGAAGCTCCAGATGCATTAAAGGATGTACAGAATTATTATAATGAGATCGACCGGCCGCATGTAACCATCAGCCTGCTCACTTCTTCCGCTAAAAGCCCTACCGGGAAGTTGCTGATGTGTGCCAGCAATACATTTCTCTTCGGCGAAAAACATGGTGCTGAGCCACGGGTAATACACGAGATGTGGGATAATAATATGCACCTGATGAAATTTACCCGGACCATAAAAGCAGGAGAAACTTATCGTTTTTCCATTGCCGGTTCTTCTATTACTTCCGCACATCATGATGATCCGCTGAACGAAGCAGAAAGGGCGACCATTTTTGCCAAACTGGAAGGAAGGGAACGCCTCTTACAATTTCATACCAAAGCCTGGGAAGATTTATGGAAGAGCGATATCATTATTGATGGTGATCCCCAGGCACAGCAGGATGTACACAGCATGATGTATCATTTGTATTCCTTCACCCGTGAAGGGACCGCATTATCGCCTTCTCCGATGGGGTTAAGTGGCCTGGGTTATAACGGGCATGTATTCTGGGATACAGAATTATGGATGTACCCCGCCATTCTTGTATTACGCCCCGAACTGGCAAAAAGTATGATAGAGTATCGCTTTCAGCGCCTGGAGGCCGCCAAACGAAATGCTTTCAGTAAAGGATATAAAGGGGCCATGTTTCCCTGGGAAAGTGCGGAAACCGGAGTGGAAGAAACTCCCGTGTGGGCACTGAGCGGTCCTTTTGAACACCATATTACTGCCTGCGTGGGTATTGCAGCCTGGAATTATTATTGTGTAACGCAGGATAAAACATGGCTGCGGGAAAAAGGATGGCCGATACTTTCAGCCACCGCAGACTTCTGGGCAAGCCGCGTGGAAAGAAATGGCCCGGGCCGATATGATATTAAAAATGTAGTGGCAGCAGATGAATGGGCGGAGAATGTAGATAATAATGCTTTTACTAACGCTGCCGCTAAAGCGAATTTGCAGTTTGCCACCGAAGCTGCCACCTTACTAGGTATGGCACCGGATGCCGACTGGATGAATGTGGCCAATAATATCCCGATCCTGAAATTTCCCGATGGGGTAACCCGGGAACATGCCACTTATAATGGAGAAGGCATCAAACAAGCTGATGTAAATCTTTTGTCTTATCCCTTAAAAGAAATTACCGATCCTAAAGCCATCCGGAGGGACCTGGAATACTATGAAACAAGAGTGCCCAATGAAGGAACTCCGGCGATGACACAGGCTGTTTTCACCACTTTATATGCCCGCCTGGGAGATGGTGAGAAAGCTTATCATTGGTTCAGGGACGCTTATATCCCTAATCTCAATCCACCCTTCCGGGTAATCGCTGAAACAAAAGGGGGTACCAATCCATATTTTGCCACAGGCGCCGGCGGTATTTTGCAAAGTGTGCTCATGGGCTTTGGTGGTTTGGAAATAACCCCCAAAGGTTTGATCCAGGTAAAATCAACCTTACCCAAAAACTGGAAAAGTCTGACGATCACAATACCTTCAGGACCGGCAAACAAAATTTATAAAGTAACACATTGATGACTGTTCGTCCCAGCATACTGTTATTTTGTTTACTCTGTTTTTTAAAAGTTTGCCTGCCCTCCGGTGCACAAGTATGTACCCCCGATCATTTCTTTAAAAGATACCAGGGTAATTCAGCTGTCTATAATTATAAAACCATCACCACTCCGGCATCAGATGTACTATGCGGCGGAGCAACCCTTAAATTAAATGGCGAGTTTCCGGATGCAACGGATGGCTGGATCACCAAACTTAGCCCCCGCGGCACCATACTCTGGTCAAAAAGATATTTTATACCCGGGTTTAATTCCGGTGGTTTTCTTAGCATTGAAAATGCCACCGACAGCACGTACCTGGTAACCGGGCGTTTTGGAAAATATAAACGGAATCTTAATGGCTCCTTACAGGAACTGGACGCCGCCTCTTATCTTATCTATCTCGATAAATTCGGCAACATCATCTGGGTGAAAAGGATCACCAACTACATCAATGACTCCTATCTTTCCACTATTACGCGGCTATCCGACAATAGTTTTTTGATCAGTGGCAACGTTATTAATACCGCAGGGGCAAAACTACTCTTACTCAAAACAGACCTCAGCGGGAATGTAGCCTGGCATAAACTGATGTTTGTGGACAGCTGCCAGACCGGCACGGCTGCTGTAAAGGAGTTAAGTAATGGCGAGCTCTTGCTGAGTGGAATGACGTATAAACCAGCACCTGATTATTCTTATATTGCCGACCAGGGTTATTATTTTATTAAACTGGATGCGCAAACCGGGTCTGTTACCCGGTCATCTGCGATTTATTTTACCCGGAATAAGGAACCCAGGTTCTATAGTTTCGAAAACACAAAAAAAATTCTACAGATAGCAAATGATACATTAGTGCTGGCCGCTTCATTTTCCGGCCACCAGTCGTTTATAGCAGAGCCGGGGGTGAAACAAGCATTAGTGATCAAGACTGGTATCAATGGCCAGTTTTACCAGGCAGATGCCTATTACAATACGCAGCCGGGTTGCCAATTATTGGATATTCATTTTACCGGCAATCAATACCATGCGCTGGTTGACGATGGTTACAAAAGCCTGTATATGGGTCTCGACAGATCCGGAGGGGTACTTACTCAAAGAAGTTATGGGAATGCATTCAGTTTGCTGAAAGCATACAAGTTCCTGGATAATGGCCAGGGCAAAATTTTATATTCCGGTCGCCGCCAATACGCCCTGCTCGGTTTTATGAAGACCGAAGATGATGGCTCCATACCTTGTATGGAAACAGGGCCACAGTTGGTCAGGGAACCTGTTTCGTCCTTATTCACTACTGGTCTTCTCCAGATGACGTATATCACCACCTCTTTTCCTTTTGCCTTTGAAGATATGGGCAGGTCGATGGGCTGGAGCGCCTATACTTTCGCCGTGACCACCGATTGCTCTGCTTCCTGTTGTGATAATATCCGGTCGGATACCAGCCATACAGAACTCTGCAATGCTCCGCAATACCGGTTGCCCGATAATTCGATCATAAAAGAAACCGGGCTTTATTATACCCAACACCGGACAAATTTAAATTGTGACAGCACGGCTTATTACGATATTATTTTTTCAAAAAATCCCATTGTAAATCTTGGAGAAGACACTTGCCTGAATACCGGAACCACTGTCGTTTTACGAACTGATTCGGGCTACCTGAACTATAACTGGATGGGGGCCATTTCCGGCAGCCATACTTTTGGGGTCTCTGCGCCCGGGGTATACAGCGTTTCGGTGACGAACCAATGTGGTACGGCCAGCGACGAGATAGAAGTGTTCCGCGATTGCAACTTCCCGGTTTATATCCCGTCGGCATTTACTCCCAATAACGATGGACTGAACGATAATTTTGGATATCCGCTGATGAATAAGAACAGGTTCATAAGCCTGAGTATCTATAACCGTTACGGTCAGCAGATTTTCTTTAGTACGGATAAATCAAAAAGATGGGACGGGCGATATAAGGAAGCCCTTCAGCCGGCCGATCTTTTTGTTTATTATATCCGTTTGCTCACCCTTGATGGCAAGCCAGTGACACAAAAGGGGACTGTACAGCTTATACGCTGATACCGAAAACGTTTGCGATAGATTAAAAACGGAAACCGGGCGTACTTCGCTTTGTTTGAAGCAAAAAAGGCTTATCTTTCCATCTCAACCATGGCAAAAAAAGCTGCTGCCATATTGCTTACCATTGTACTGCTGTTTCAACTCGGCGGCTATCGTTTTGTAATTTCCACACTGCAGGCAAAAGCTGATTCAAAACTCGAATTAGCCATTGATAATAAAGAATATAACGAAGCGGACCTGATGGAGATAAGGGTGACCCTGAATATGCCCTACCAGGCCCGGTATACAGATTTTGAAAGGCATTACGGCGAGATCACAATTGACGGCATTTTCTATACTTACGTGGAAAGGAAGATTGAGGGTGATGTGCTGGTATTGAAATGCATAGCCAACGAATCCAAGCAGCAATTAAAACAAACTGCCAACGACCTGGTACAATCCAACAGTGCGCAGGACCAGAACAACAACGCCAAAAAAAATACAACTTCATTTGCCAAGATTTTCAGCGGGGATTTTGAAGATAAAAATCAATTCTGCTCTTTATCTGTTCACCATACCCGGCTTTATTCACTCACTGCAGAATATTCTTCTGATCTCAATGAGGGTGTACTCCGCACCCCCCATCAGCCTCCCCGCGCTTAATGCTTAATTTATTTTTGCTTTTTAATCTTTGCCATGAGGCAAAGAGCCATTCATTTTAATCACTATACAATTATGTTAAGACTCATTTGCGTGGCCCTGCTGGGTACCATCACGCTATCCTCCTGTACTGAGCAAAAGTCAGATTACCTGCCTTTTGTCAATAACCCTGTGCTGTATTGTAAAACAGTAAAACAGTTGAACAATGTGGTGCTGGAAAACAATTTCCCCCCCATGATCGCCAGCCGTAATTATGCTTATGCCAATATTGCCGCTTATGAAGTAGTGGCAACATTTGACCCGCGTTTTACTTCATTGGCCGGGCAGATCAAACATCTTCCTGCATTACCGAAACTCGATACAACTAAAGTAAATTTTCAGTTAGCTGCCTTACTTGCTTTTTGTAAAGTGGGTGAAACCGTCACTTTTCCAGAAGGAAGTATGGAGAAATATGTGGCCAAACTAAAGAAAGAGGCCGACAGCGCTGGTATTTCCTCTTCCATGATGAAAGCCTCGCAGACTTTTGCAGACAGTGTATCCGCACATATCATCCGCTGGAGCAAAAAAGACAATTACCTGCAGCTGAGAACAGCGCCTAAATACACCGTAACCCAGGAAGAGGGAAGATGGATCCCTACGCCGCCCATGTACGCACAGGCCGTGGAACCGCACTGGATGGAGATGAGAACGCTGGTGATGGATAGTGCTTCACAGTTTGTTCCTGCCAGACCACCCCAGTTTAATATCAAAGACAGGAACAGTGAATTTTATAAAGCGATGCTGGAAGTAAAGTCCACCGGAGATAGTTTGACCCAGGATCAAAAAGATATCGCCGATTTCTGGGATGATAATCCTTTTAAGATGAATGTATCCGGACACGTGATGTTTGCCACAAAAAAATTCTCCCCCCCCGGTCACTGGATGAATATCGTGGGTATTGCAGCGGAAAAAGCCGGGGCTGATTTTTCCACCACCGTGGCAGCTTATACAGAAACAGCCATTGCATTATTCGACGCATTTATCAGCTGCTGGGATGAGAAATACAGGAGCAATCTGGTAAGGCCTGAAACTGTTATCAACAAATATGTGAGCAGCAACTGGCAGCCTTATATTCAAACACCACCTTTCCCGTCGCATACCAGCGGGCATGCTACTATATCTGCTGCCGCTGCCGAAACTATGACGAAATGGTTTGGCGATAAATTATCCTTTACAGATACATCTTCGTTAGAATTTGGCATAAAAAGCAGGGAAATAAGATCCTTCAGGCTGGCAGCAGAGGAGGCCGCTATGTCACGTTTATATGGAGGCATCCATTATCGTTTCGATAACGAACATGGAACAGCGGAAGGGCGCCGGCTAGGTGAGTTCATTGCAACCCGTTTGAAAATGAAAAAATAATTATTAAGAAACAAAACTGATGATAACCATGAGACATATTTTTTTATCTGTATTTATCCTGATTATGGCAGCACCGGCAAGGGTTCAGGCCCAGGGCTGCGTGGCAATCCGCAGCAACGGCAACACTTGCAGCATGGGCAATCCTGCTGATGCCAAAGGATGGAACTTCAATTTCAACACCCGTTATTTTAAATCGTATAAACATTTTGTAGGTACCATTGAGCAAAAAGAAAGAACAGAACGCGGTACAGAAGTGATCAATCATTCATTGAACTGGGATTTTACTTTTACACGTTACCTGAATAGTCGCTGGTCACTGGCATTTACTATCCCTGTTATTTCCAATGTGCGGTCTTCTATGTATGAACACTATGGCAACAACAGTACTAAAGAAGGCGCCAGGGCCAAAACCAAATCATTTGGCATTGGAGATATTCGCCTGGCCGCCTATCATTGGTTATTTGACCCCGCCAAATCACATAAAGGGAACCTGCAGGTGGGTATGGGTATTAAATTACCTACCGGCGATTACCAGGTAACAGATTATTTCCATAAAGTATCTGCTTCAGGGGGTGATAGCACCGTATTAGGGCCCGTTGACCAATCTATACAATTAGGTGATGGAGGTACCGGCATTTCCGTAGAGCTGAATGGTTTTTTCAATATCACTCCCCGTTTAAGTTTTTATGAGAACTTCTATTACCTGATCAATCCAAGAGAACAAAACGGAACTTCTACTGCAAGAGGCGGTTCTGTATCAGCTACCAACATTAAATACTTCACCAGCACCATGAGTGTGCCTGACCAGTATATGGTAAGAGGTGGTTTTAACTATATGGCATCTCACAAATTAAATGTTTCCGGTGGTGTAAGAATTGAAGCCATCCCATCCAGCGATTTATTTGGAGGCGATAAAGGTTTCCGCAGGCCCGGTATTGTGATCTCTGCTGAACCCACTGTTTCCTATATGACCAGGAAAGGGAATTTCTATTTATCGGTACCCGTTGCATTGCAACGAAACCGCACACAAAGCCATGCTGATAAACTCCGCAGTGCGGATACGGGCAATAAAGTACAGGGAGATGCAGCTTTTGCTGATTACCTGGTCAATATCGGATTTACCGTAAAACTTTAAACTGTTAAACCCCCTGTTATGAGAAAACTAACATTAATGGCCTGTGTGATCCTCCTGTCTGTGACAGGTATGGCCCAAACCGATATAGATGCGATTATGATGGAAAAAAATGCTTTTTGTGTGGGTCCTATGTACAGTTACAGCAGCTGGAAAGAGTATTGGGAAGGAGAGCTGAAGAGAGAAAATCTGAACCTGGGTAAAGTGTCCACTCAAATGGTGGGTGTGATGGGCAACTACGGCCTTACCCGGAAGATCAACCTTCTTTTTAGCGCACCTTATGTATGGACCAAAGCATCTGCCGGCACATTGCATGGATTGAAAGGAATGCAGGACCTGAGCCTGTTTGTGAAGTGGCGGGCTATCCATAAAAAGATGGGGCGAGCCCGTTTCTCCCTGTTTGGTATTGCAGGAGCCTCTGTTCCGCTTAGTAATTATCCGGCTGATTTTCTTCCCCTGTCTATTGGTCTTCGCAGCAAAACCGCATCGGCGAGAGTGATGGCAGACTATTACATAGATAATAATTTCTTTGTTACCGGCTCCGCCACCTATGTGCTGAGAGACAATATTGAAATTGACCGCAATTCTTATTATACCACTGAAATGCATTATACCAATGAGGTGGAAATGCCCGATGGCGCCAATTTCAATTTCAGGGCAGGGTTTAGAAATAACCGGCTGATCGCTGAAGCAGTGGTGAACAACTGGACCACTCTCGGTGGCTTTGACATCACCCGCAACAATATGCCCTTCCCCAGCAACCGGATGAATGCAACAATGGTGGGAGTGAATATTAAATATGTGATCCCTTCCTTACCGCAGCTTTCTATTGTTGCCGGCGGGAATACAACTATTGCAGGAAGAAATGTGGGAAAGTCCACCAATGTATATGGTTCTTTCTTCTATGTACTTAACCTGGGACCCAAAACAAAAACAACAGACAAAAAGTAAATGCTGACTTATATGAAAAAAGCATTCTTACCTTATATAATGCTCATCGCTGTTTTTATAACAGTTGGTTTGAGCTGTAACAAAGATGTGGAAGGCAGAACAGACAATACACCCGCTTTGTCACCCGCTAATATGGACCTTAACGCCGGTACCTGGAGACCTGTTTTGCTTACAGGACCTGCAGAGTTTGCTGTACCGGCACCCGTTGCCACCACTTCTCCTGAGTATGTGGCGCAGATCAATGAATTGAAAACCTGGCAGGCTGACCTGACCAGTGCAGAAAAAGCCAATGTAAAATACTGGAGCGCCGGCGCCGTATTGCGCTGGAATGAAATATTACGGGAACTGGTGGCAAAACACAATCTGCCGCCTTATCAAAATGCGGATGGCACTTACCCTATCCCCAGCGCTGCTAACCCGCTTGCCTACCCGCAATTCCCCTTTGCCAACCCGCCGTATGCGGCAAGGGCCTATGCTTATGTAGCGGCGGCGCAATACGATGCGCTGGTAGCTGCCTGGCATTATAAAAATGTGTACAATCGCCCGGCGCCTTATAAAGTAGATGCTAATTTGAATGTTCTCATACCCAAATCAGATCTTCCTTCTTATCCCTCAGAAGATGCAGTAGTAATGGGCGCAGCGGTGGAGTTGCTGAAACTTTTATTTCCGGGCGACCAGGACTATGTGAATCAAAAAGCGGAAGAACACAGAAGGGCACGTCTTACTGCCGGCGCCAATGTACGCAGTGATCTGGAAGCAGGTGAAGCATTAGGAAAAGCAGTGGCAAATAAATTTGTTACAAGGGCGAGAGGTGACAGGGCCGGCGCTGCTGTGGGCAACCAGGCTATGTGGACACAATTAGAAAATGATGCGATTGCAAGAGGGGAAATTCCCTGGATCAGTTTGGAATCGCCCAAACGCCCTCCCATGCTTCCTGCATTTGGGAAAGTAAAAACTTTCCTGTTCGATTCTCTGACCGCTATTTCTCTTCGTCCCGGTCCACCGCCTTCTACCGGGAGTCAGCAAATGAAAACTGAGACGGAGGAAATCTATCAGTTTGTAAAGAACCCGACCCGTGAGAGAATTGAGATCGTGCATTTTTGGGCCGATGGTGTGAGTACTTATACGCCACCTGGTCACTGGGATGCCATTGCTGCCGAAGATTTTATTACCAAAAATTTCAGTGAAGTAAGATGGGCCCGGAATATGGCCCTGCTGAATATGGCGCTGATGGATGCCGCCATTGTATGCTGGGATACCAAGAATTTTTATTTCAATCCGCGCCCATCGCAGTTGGATCCAAGAATAAAAACGCTGACCGGTCTGCCCAATTTTCCCTCTTATATATCCGGACACTCCACGTTCAGTGGTGCTGCCGCTACTATTCTAGGACATATTGTTCCTGAAAAAAAGCCGGCATATGAAGCTATGGCCAGAGAGGCGTCGCTGTCAAGAATGTATGGGGGTATTCATTACCGGGCAGATTGTGAAGTGGGGCTTACGGTAGGCAATAATATTGGTGGCTATGCCATACAACGGGCACAAACAGATGGAGCAGAATAAAGTAGTTATTATAAGCATAAACAATCCGGCGTTGTAATTCTTTACTGACGCCTCCTTTTTTAAAATGAGAAAAACCAGCATAAAGTTTTTATTATAAGCATAAACAATCACGGCGTTGTAATTCCTTACCGACGCCCCTTTTTTGAAATGAGTTAAACCAACATAAAGTTTTTTATTATAAGCATAAACAATCACGGCGTTGTAATTCTTTACTGACGCCTTTTTTTATCGCTGCAAATGTATTTTTATGCCATATATACCTCTCGAAGATCATTTACCCGGAATTACCGGCCTGCTGGAATACAGAAAGGATTCTGCAGCTCCTATCCGTGCACTCACCCAGGTGCTGTTGCGCGGGCCATCCACATTATCGGAAGGAGAAAGAGAACTGATCGCCACGATCGTTTCACACCGCAATCAATGTAAATTCTGCGCCACCGCACACACAGCTGCTGCAGATATACTATTGGGTGAAGAAAATACGGCTGCTAAAGTAAAACAAGACATTTCCAGTGCCCCCGTCAGCGATAAGATGAAGGCTTTATTAACTATTGCCGCACAGGTACAGGAAAGCGGAAAGAGTGTAACGGCTGAGGCCGTTCAGCAGGCAAAAGATATGGGCGCCACTGATATTGAAATTCATGATACTGTATTGATAGCTGCTTTATTCTGTTTATATAACCGCTATGTAGATGGGTTGGCCACCGTGGCACCTGCAGATCCTGCATTTTATAAAGGTTTGGCAGAACGGTTAAAGAACCATGGATACAACCGGCTGCTGCAGGGATACGATCATTTAAAAAAACAATCATGACCACTGCCGTTGCCGAAAAAATTTCTACCCGTCACTGGACCATGTTCCTGTTCTGTTTTCTTGGTACAGCTTTTGGCGGTATGATCTCTACATTAATGTCGGTATATCTGCCGGTGGCAGTACAGGACCTGCTGGGAAGTAAAAATGAATCCGAACTCAGTACAATAAGCGCTTATATCAACAGTATTTTTATTGTGGGCGCCGCAGCCGGTGGTTTTTTATGTGGTGTAATCAGTGATAAATGGGGAAGAAGGCCAGCTATCATTCTGGCCATAGCCGGTTTTAGTTCGTTTGCGATACTCACCGGCTTTATGTCTGACTGGTGGCAGGTGGTTATTTGCCGTTTCTTTAGTGGTTTTGGTGTGGGTGGTATGATCGTTACGGGTACCACTTTAATTGCAGAAGAATGGCCTGCATCCACCAAAGCCATATTGGTGGGTATTTTATCCATATCCTTTCCGGTTGGTATCTTCTCGGCGGGTGCCATTGATTATTTTGTTTCCTCCTGGAGACAAGCCTTTCTCGTTGGCATTATTCCGTTATTTCTCTCCGTATTAGCCATATGGTTGCTGGGTGAATCAAATAGCTGGAAGCAGGACAAAGAAACAGGGAACAAACAGGCCAAAGAACAGGACAGCATCTTTGCTGCTTCACACCGTAAAGACCTGTTGATCGGCGCCGTTACATTTGGCACTATGCTCATCGGGCTATGGGCCATTTTTTTATGGATACCCACCTGGATACATGACCTGATCAATGAAGGTGATGGCCAGGAGCAACGAGGTATGAGTATGATGATACTCGGTATAGGTGGCTTAACCGGCGGATTTTTTTCAGGCTGGGTAATCAATGCCATCGGCACCCGGAGATCCATGTTGCTATGCTTTGGACTATGTGCCATTTGTTCGTTTTTGTTATTTAAAACCAACTCTTCGTTCTCTCCGGTCATATATGCAGAAATAGCAGTACTGGCATTATCCTTTGGGGTGAGCCAGGGGGTTTTATCCGTTTATATACCCGGTATGTTCCCGGTCAGTATCCGGGGTACCGCCACCGGTTTCTGTTTTAATTCAGGGAGGCTGCTGACAGCAGTGGCTGTATTATTTGTAGGCGTGCTGGTAACAGCGTTGGGGGGTTATAGTAATTCATTATTTATTTTTTCACTGGTATTTGTTATTGGCTTCATCACTACTTACCTGACAAAAGAAAAAAAATAGAAGTATGGCGCATATACCTGTTCCCGAAGCTGTGCCGGGAATCCGAAGCCTGGTATTGTTCAGACCAGAAACGGGAATACATTTATATGAACTGGCGCAGGTGCTGCTCAGGGGAGAATCACCATTGAGTGAAGCGGAAAGGGAGCTCATTGCTGCGTATGTATCTCATCGCAATAATTGCCTGTTTTGCAGCCACAGTCACGCCGCGGTTGCCCGCTGCCTGTATGGCGAACAGAAAAATCTTGTAGATGAAGTATTGAAAGATATGCAACGGGCACCTGTAACCGAAAAAATGAAAGCCCTGTTGCATATTGCCGGTAAAGTACAAATACTGGGTAAGGAAGTAACGGAAGCGGATGTGGCAGAAGCGAGAAAACAGGGAGCTGCGGACAGGGAGATACATGATGTTGTGCTGATCGCTGCCAGTTTCTCTATGTTCAACCGGTACGTGGATGGATTGGCCAGCTTCACCCCAACGGAGGAATCGGCGTATGAAGAAATGGGAAAGCGTTTGGCGGCAAATGGATATGCTTTACCTCAAAAATCTTAATTAATTTCTATGGCATATATACAACTTCCCGAAGGATTGCCCGGTATCCGGGGCCCGATGGCTTTCCGGCCTGAAACCGCCATTCACCTGAATGAGCTGGCAGAAGTTTTATTAAGGGATGATAATAATACGCTGTCACGTGGCGAGAGAGAGCTGATCGCCACGTATGTATCTTACCTGAATGATTGTTTTTTCTGTCAACATGCACATGGCGGAATTGCGCAGCATTATCTTCAATGCGACCTGGCATTTATGAATGCTGTAAAAAAAGATTTTGAATCGGCCGGTATTCCACCAAAACTGAAAACGCTATTATCCATTGCCGGTAGCGTGCAAAAAGGCGGAAAATTTGTTACCTCTGAACAAGTGGATGCGGCGAGGGCGGAAGGCGCCACCGACAGGGAGATCCATGATACGGTATTGATCGCTGCCGCCTTTTGTATGTTCAACCGCTATGTGGATGGATTAGGAACATCGGCGCCTCCTGATCCTCAGTTTTATATTAAACGAGGCAGACAAAGGGCCGAAGAGGGTTACCTGCATTTTGATCTTTATAAATAATAACGCTTATGAAAAAGTATTTCTGGCTAGGCTTTTTGGGCCTTCTATTGTTTGAGATCGCTAACGTGTACTTTATCATGCCCATGCCGGGCAGCCAGCGCATGAACAGCATCGATCTTGCCTACTTCCTGCATAAATGGCGCTGGGTATTCAGGGGCTTTTTTGTGTTGCTGATCCTGATCGGTCTTTTTCGTGCGACATGGAAAAGAAAATGGGTGCCGGTTCTTCCCCTATTACTGCTGGGAGCTGTTGCATATATGGCTAATTTCAAAATGGCCGCTGATGCGATGTTTAAGCAACCCAAACAATTTTCGTTGGCGGGTGCAGCCGAAAATAAAGTAAGTACAGAGCGGTTGGTGCTGGGTGTTTCCATCAATGGGGAGTCTGCCGCCTATCCCATTCAATTTCTCGGCTATCATCATCATGTACAGGATACGGTGGGAGGCAAAGCCATTTTAGTGACCTATTGTACGGTTTGCAGAACGGGTCGTGTGTTTGAACCGGTGGTAAATGGGAAACAAGAAACATTCCGCCTGGTGGGTATGGACCATTTTAATGCCATGCTCGAAGATGCCGGTACCAAAAGCTGGTGGCGCCAGGCCACAGGTGAAGCGATCAGTGGAAAATTAAAAGGGCAACAATTGCCCGGGGTTTACAGCGTACAAACATCCTTATCTAACTGGCTCGCATTACATCCCGATTCAAAAGTGATGCAGGCCGACCCTGCCTTTATCAGCTCATACGACAGTACAATGAAATATGAAAGTGGGGCCAGCCGCAGCAAACTAACGGGAACGGATAGCCTGTCCTGGAAGGACAAATCCTGGGTGATCGGTGTAAAATCAGGTGCTGACCGGAAAGCTTATGACTGGAACAGGCTGAAAAATGAACGAATCATTCATGACAGGTTGAATAACACTTCCCTGGCGCTGGTATTGGCGGACGACAATAAAAGTTTTTTTGCCTTTGAACTTCCGCAAGGCGGTTCGCTTCAACTCATGCATGATACCCTGCTGTATAACAGTAAGCGTTTCAGAATAGACGGGAAGGGGATCGATACCGTATTTTCACTGAAACCTTTACCCGCTTTCCAGGAGTTTTGGCACAGCTGGCAGACTTTTAATCCCGGCACAATGAAATAGAATCTTTGACCGGGAAAGAAAAATGTTATCTTTAGCTGTATAACCCGATTGCTAAATCCTACCATATGCAGCAAAGCACGCTGAAAAAGCTGTCCGAAGTACTCGGTATTAGTATCTCTACGGTCTCCCGGGCCCTCAAAGATCATCCCGACATTTCGGAGAGCACAAAAAATAAGGTTAAGGAACTGGCCACGGCACTGGAATACGAGCCTAATAATTATGCTGTACAGTTAAGAACAAGGCAAAGTAATGTGCTGGGCATCATGATCCCGACTATCGATAATTTTTTTTATGACTCTTTTATATCCGCCGTGGAAGAGGATGCAAGAATGCATGGTTATTCAGTTATGATCATGCAGTCAAGAGACAGGCTCCAGGTGGAAACCTCCAATCTTCATTTATTCCGTAAGAACATGGTCATGGGACTATTCACTTCTGTTTCTATTGAAACAGAAGATATGGCCCCTTACCGTAAGCTGGAGGAAATGAATATACCCGTTGTATTTTTTGACCGGGTATCGGAAGAGGAGGGATTTCATAAAGTTTGCCTGGCCGATGCCGAAGCAGCCAAGATGGCAGCAGAGGCAATCATTGAAAAAGACAAGAAAAGAGTACTGGCTTTATTCGGGCACCCTCACCTCAGTATCACCAGGATCCGTCACGCCTCATTCATGGAAACTTTCGCCAAACATTCCCCCAAAACAAAACTGATCGTTGATTACCCGGAAGGTATTGCCGAATCTAAAAAAGTGGCATTGGAAGCATTGAAAGATAAACAACGGCCGGATGTTATTTTCTGCATGGGCGATCTTATCCTGATCGGTGTGATGTATGCCGTGCACAAATTGAAGTTGCGGGTGCCGGAAGACATTGGTATTATTAGTATCAGTAATGGTCTTATTCCCACGATGTATGATCCGAAGATCACCTATATTGAAACCAGCGGTTTTAAACTCGGTAAACTCGCTTTTGCGCAAATGCTATCGAGGTTGCGCAATGACCCCAGGCCGGAAGAAGTCATCCTCGAATCTTTACTGGTGGAAGGGGGCTCCTTGTAATTTTATGTCTGCATTTGATTGACTTCCCACTATTTAGGACTAAAAGGTCGTTTTTTTACACCGCAAACGTTATAGTTTTAATCCTTTGTTTGCCAATACTTTCCGTTAGCTTATTTTAACGTAAACGGTTGCCCATGTCTAATATCAAGATCAAGGTCTCCTTGTTCCTCAATTATTTTGTGTTTGCCATATTATTAAATAGTGTGGGAACTGTCATCCTCCAGGTCCAAAATAATTTTGGCGTGTCAAAAAGTGCGGCCAGTAACCTGGAAGCGTTCAAGGACCTGAGCATTGCTTTTGCATCGTTTCTGGTTGCTTCATTTGTTATACGGATCGGGTATAAGAAATCCATGCTCTTCGCATTGGCATTGGTTTCCATAATATGCTCCATCATGCCATCCATAGACAGTTTTGTGGCCACTAAATTACTTTTTGCTGTTACAGGTGTAAGTTTTGCCCTTATTAAAGTAACCACATTTGCCACATTAGGCATTATTACCAATAGTAAAAAAGAGCACCTGAGCCTGATGAATTTCCTCGAATCCTTTTTTATGATTGGGGTATTGGCGGGCTATTTCATTTTCGCATCATTTGTGGATGATGCCAATCCGGCATCCACCCATTGGTTCAATGTATATTACCTGCTGGCCGGGCTTTCTGTTATTGCTTTTCTCCTGCTATGGTCAACCAAATTAGATGAAACATCGGTGAGACAGGCTGAATTGGCGGAAACACATTCGCTGAGCGACGAATTTTTGGGGATGCTGAAACTCATCATTCTCCCACTGGTATTGGTTTTTATTTTCAGCGCCTTCTTCTCCGTACTGATCGAACAAAGTATCATGAGCTGGTTACCCACTTTCAACAAAGATGTACTGAATCTTTCCACTACGCTGGCTATTGTCATGTCCAGCATTATGTCTGCTTCTATTGCGTTGGGCCGGTTTTTTGCGGGTATACTTCTGCGTAAAGTAGATTGGTTATATGTGCTGGTGGGTTGCCTGCTGGCAGCAGGTGCCCTGGTATTGATCACGGTACCTCAAACAAAAAGCGGGTCCGCTGCTACCATTAGCAGCATCAAAAATGTACCCTTAGTGGCATTTTTATTCCCGCTGATCGGTTTATTCCTGGCCCCTATTTACCCGGCTATAAACTCTGTTATATTAAATACCCTGCCCAAACATAAACATGGGGCCATGTCGGGGCTGATCGTTGTTTTTTCGGCTTTAGGTGGTACTACCGGCTCGATCATTACCGGGCATATTTTCGGTGATTACGGTGGACAAACAGCCATGTACCTTTCGTTGGTCCCCATCAGCATATTGATCATTCTTCTTTTCTTTTTTAAACGCCTGCAAAAAACATCCCCCGCCCAGCCTGGTGAAGTGAAATTGACTGGCGGACATTAATTGACTGATGATGTCAGCAAAAGAAATATATTCTTATTCCCCGCTTTTTGAAGATGTACAAAATCAGCGAGTGTTTTCCGATGGAAAAACATTTGTGGATTGTATTCCCAAAATTGCGATAGACAACATTCTTGATCTTTATAAAAAAAAGAAAGACGAGGATAATTTCGACCTGGGAAAATTTGTATTAGACCACTTTGATCTTCCTGTTCCTCATTCCACCCATTATAAAAGCGATACCAACAGGTCGGTTGAAGAAAATATAGAGTTACTATGGCCTGTGCTTACCCGGCAGCCCGATAAAGATGAAGGAACATTATTGCCCCTTCCCTATCCTTACGTGGTACCAGGTGGGCGATTTGGTGAAATCTATTATTGGGACAGCTATTTCACCATGCTGGGATTAAAAGCCGCCGGCCAGTTTGACCTGCTTGAAAACATGGTGAAGAATTTCTCTTACCTCATTGACGCGATTGGCTATATTCCCAATGGTAACCGCAGTTATTTTATAGGACGCTCCCAACCACCTTTTTATTCGCTGATGGTAAGGCTGCTTGCAGAGATCAGGGGCGAAACCATTTTATTTACTTATCTCTCCCGGCTGGAAAAGGAATATGCTTTCTGGATGAAAGATGCCGGCGGTCTCAGCGAAGATATACCCGCACTGCAACATGTGGTGAGAATGAAGGATGGTGAGATACTGAACCGTTATTGGGACCAGAACCCTACACCCCGGCCAGAATCATATCGGGAAGATGTTGAACTGGCACAGCAGGCCAGCCAGTGTACAAAGCATTTATTTCGCCACCTCCGGGCAGGCGCCGAATCCGGCTGGGATTTCAGCAGCCGCTGGTTCGAAGTTGAAGCTTCATTTGCCAGCATTCATACCGCCGATATTGTTCCGGTTGATCTTAATTGCCTGCTATGGCACCTGGAGCAAACTATTGCTGAAGCCTATTCCCTGAAGAATGATAAGATCAATTCAGAAAAATACCGTGATTTGGCTTATAGCAGGAAAGAGGCTATTCAGAAATATTGCTGGAGCGAATCACAAGGTTTCTTTTTTGATTACGATCATATTAAAAAACAATCAACCCATGCCCTGACATTAGCTGGTGTATTTCCTCTTACATTCGGAATTGCTGCTGAAGAGCAGGCAAAGAAGGTTGAAGCGATCCTCCTGCAAAGATTTCTTCAACCCGGCGGGGTGATGGCCACCCTGGTAAGTACCGGTCAGCAGTGGGATGCGCCCAATGGATGGGCCCCGCTTCACTGGACCACCATTACCGGCCTGGAAAATTATGGATGCAACTCCACAGCAAGGGAAATTGCAGAGCGCTGGATAAAATTGAATACTGAAGTATTCAAACGTACCGGTAAACTGATGGAGAAATACAATGTTGTGGATACGCAACTGGAAGCCGGAGGCGGTGAGTATGAAGGGCAAGACGGTTTTGGCTGGACCAATGGCGTGTTGCTGGCATTGATCAAAAAATACGGAGCAGCTACGTAACCGTTAATAACATAAACTGGTAGGGTTGCAATTCCAGGAATTCATGATCCTGGCCCACTGTGTACTCTTTTTCTCCCCAATGATCATATACGTTTAGGGGCGCTGCCCCGTGTTCTTTAAATGCAAACCAGGTGAGATGGGCAGTTTTATCGGTGAAGTTGAAAAGGCAGTATAATTTCTGATCTTCAAAACTGCGGAGATAACCCGCCACATGAATATTATGAGGGGTAAGCCAGGTGATATTTTTATGGTCCGCCACGGCTGGTATCTTTTTCCGGATGCTGATCAGTTTTTGTGTACTGCTAAAAATGAAATGACTTACTGTTCCCGGAATATCCATTTCCTTATTCCTTTCCCAGTTAATCACCGGGCGGTGCATCCAGCGGTTGTCATACTCTTTTCCGGGATCATCCAGGTAAGAATAGTCATTAATATAAGCTGCTTCATCGCCGTAAAATATCATGGGTATGCCTCCCAGGAAAAAACTATGGGCTTGCATCATTATGATCCTGCGCAGGGAAAGATCGACCGCCAATTCATCACCATCCTGTAATGCCTTCTCCAATCCGCAGAGCGAAGCCAGTGAACCACTGATCCTGGCATCATTTGTTTTGGGGTTTACAGAAAATAATGCTCCTTTGGCGGGAGAATATCCATACACACCGGAAAAATAATCCATGAGAAATTTCCGGTGTTCAAATGGATCGAAGCCGGCCTTCTGTATCATGTAATCTTCATAGCCCAATCCAATATCATCATGGCATCTTGTATACGTGATCCAGGAAGTACCGAAAGGTTTTTGCAGTATTTCATGCTGTGCTGCCAGCATTACCCGGGTATCGCCTGTTGCGATCGCGTCCCATTGTAAAGCCATATGCGTGGCATTGTAGGCAAAATCACATTCTTTGGCAGTGTACAAACCGGTGCCGAAATATTTCATGATCTGTTTTGGCGCCACAATGGCTTCTCCTAACAAAGCCATGCCTGGTGTTGCGATCTGCACCGCTTGTTTGATGAGCCGTAACAACGTATGTGCCTGTGGCAAATTCTGGCAAGTGGTACCCTGTTGTTTCCAGATAAAAGCCGGTGCATCGATCCTTAATATATCCACTCCCAGGTTGGCATAAAAGAAAATATTATCGAGCATTTCCAGGAAAACTTCCGGATTGGTATAATTGAGGTCCCACTGATAACGATGAAAGACCGTCATCACCCATTTTTTCATCTCTTCGTTATAGGTGAAATTGCCCGGCGCACTTTCCGGAAATATCTCCGGCATGGAGCGGTCAAAAATATCCGGCAGGTGCCTGTTTTCATATATATAAAAATAATCCTGGTATTTTTTATCGCCTGCTTTTGCTTTTTGCGCCCATGCATGATGATGGGAAGTGTGGTTCAGTACGATATCCAGCATCAGGTACATGTCCTGCTTCAGCATACTATGCCGCAGCTCTTCCAGGTTTTCGATGGTGCCAAACCGGGAGTCCACTTTCCGGAAATGAGAAACTGCATAGCCGCCATCACTTTCACCTGCCGGGCTTTCAAATACCGGCATGAGGTGAAGCAGGTTTACACCCAGTTTTTTGAAGTACTCTAATTTATTTTCAAGGTTGGTAAGGTTACCGCAAAACCGGTCAACATAGAGGCTCATCCCTGTTATTTCATTGCTGAGAAACCAATAGCCTTGGGCTTCCTTTTCCTCGTCTCTCTCCCTGAAATTGGCGGGCCGTTGTAAATAAGCATCCGTGATCAGTTCGACCAGTTTTACAAAATAATGATCCGCCCGGGCATGTTTACCATATATTTCCTCAAACAATGCTTTTACAGATGCTGCATTCGCTACAAAGCGGGTAAAAAACAGGTTATCTATCCCGGCAATATCAATACGCCTGCTTTGAATAACCTGGTTGATCTGCTGATGTAATGCGGGATTATACACGTCTCATCTATTTGAAGATACTATTACTCAGATGACTGAATGCCTCCATTGCCCCCATGTATTCGCAGGTGCGGGCACCCGCCTTGTTTCCATTTAATACGATTTCCTTCCAGTCGGCGATACCCAATGCCTGAATGGCCGAAAAATTATGTTTGCTCAATTGATATAGCACGGCCCCAGTAAAAGCATCTCCGGCCCCGGTAGTATCCACTGGTTTAATGGGAATGCTGGGGATGATCGCTGTTTCCTCATTCATACCCAGTAAAGTCCCTTCTTTTCCCAATGTTATCGCAAAGACCGCTTGGGTACGCTTCAATAGTATTTCTGCCGCTTCTTTCACAGTTAATGCCCCGGTGATCATCATAGCCTCTTCGTCGCTTACTTTAAAAAAGTGACAGGACTGTAAAAAATTCCAGGACTGATCGATGAATGACTGAGTATTATCTCTGAAAAGCAGGTGACGATAATTGGGGTCGAAGCTGATCAAAACATTTTTCTTTTGCAATGCTTTTTGCAATAAGCCGGTATAGGCCGCTTGCAGCGGGCCGGGTAAAAACCCTGTGGCAGAGCCAAAATGAATAATAGAAAATTCGTCCAGGTCTATTCCATCGATCTCACTAACGCTTAACTGCCCATCGGCGCCCCTGTTAAAATAAAAATCCCTCTCCCCGTTTTCCATCAGTGATACAAAGGCGAATGTGGTGAAATGATGGGGGTCCATCATCACCCATTTGGTGGATACACCAAAAGATTCCATCACATCCACCAGGTGTTGTCCAAAGGGGTCAGCACCTACTTTTGCAGCCAATTCCACCTTTCCGCCCAATGCAGCAATGGCAGCCGCCACATTTGTGGGTGCGCCGCCTGCCTTTTTTAAAAAATGTTGCCCATCAGATAAAGCCTTGCCTTTATCCGTACAGATCATATCGATCAATGCTTCACCAATGCACAATATTTTCTTCATTGCATTTATTTAATGTCCCATTCTTGCCCCCATATCCTCCAATGCCACCCCTTTTGTTTCCGGCATCAGTTTCCACACAAATAATAATTGAAGTACCATCATCGCCGCAAAGAAGCCAAATATTTTTACAGGACCGATGGCCGGCGATTCAGCAAAAAAAGTAAAAGTCTGCGATATCAATGCGGCAAAGAACCAATGTGTTAAACTACCCAGCGACATCCCTGCCGCCCGGACCGCGTTAGGGAATACCTCTGAAATGAATACCCAAATTACCGCACCCTGTCCAATAGCATGTGCCGCAATGAACAGGAATACATACCATGTAATGGCGCCATGCGAAGAAGCATTGAAGGAAACAGCGATCAGGGTCAGTGAAATAATGTATCCAATGGAACCTATCAAAAGAAGGGTCCTTCTTCCCAGCCGGTCGATCAGGTACCAGCCCACCAGCGTAAATACAAAATTCACCACTCCAATACCCACACTGGACAGAAAGGCGCTTTCCTTTCCGATACCAGCAAGATTGAACACCCTCGGGGCAAAATAGATGATGGCATTGATACCGGATAACTGGTTAAAGAAAGCAATAAGGAAAGCTAATAGAATAAGCCGGTTATACTTTCCGGAAAACAAGGACTCTTTTTTGGTTGTTACTGAGTTCCTGATCTCCGTTATCAGTTCATCTGCCGGCGCCCCGCTTTGGGCAAATATCTTCCGGGCGTTTACTTCATCGTTCTTATAAAGCAACAGCCACCGCGGGCTTTCAGGGGTAAACAACATGAACACTGAGAATAGCAATGATGGGATTGCTACTACCCCCAGCATATATCTCCAGTCATTTTCACCCCCTACACCTTGCAGCAGGTAATTTGACAAATAAGCAAAAAGTATTCCTGCCACAATGTTCAGCTGAAAAGCAATACCCATACGACCGCGGTATTTCGGGGGAGCTATTTCAGAAATATAAATAGGGGCCACCACAGAAGAAGCACCGATAGCAAAACCTCCCAGGAAGCGAAATGCCATGAAGGTGTACACATCTTTAGCCACAGCAGCGCCCACCGATGATACCAGGAAAATGATCCCGATCCACAGCAGCGTTTTTTTCCGGCCATATTTATTGGCCGGGAAACTGCCTAAGATAGCACCGGCAATGGTACCATATAATGCCATGGCGATGGCGGTACCATGCATCAGGTCGCTAAGTCCCCATAATTTTTGAATAACCTGTTCTGCACCGGATATCACGGCCACATCCATTCCAAACAAAAAGCCACCGAGTGCAACGGTGATGGACCATAAGATGAGGTTTTTGTTCATGATCAGGTTTATTTAATGTCCGGCCGGAGCGGGCATGCTTGCGTCTGCTGATGGTTTACCCGCCTTGATAGTCAGCGTCAGCATCCCTGCGATCAGCAAAAACACTCCTGCCAATGCAATAGCATTACCCGGGTTATGCTTTAAAAAATTCTTATACACAAAACCGAATGTCAATGTTTGAATAAGCATGGGGATCACGATCATCATATTGATGATACCCATATACACCCCATATCTTTCCTTCGGTATTTTATCCACTACCAGCAGGTATGGAATACCCATCATGCTTGCCCAGCCAATACCAAGACCTATGATGGGAAGGAACATCATGTATTTGTTTTCGATATATGGGAAAATAAACAACCCTGCACCTGCAATGGCCACACAAACAAAATGCACCCATTTGGGGCCCACTTTTCTTGCATACCAGGCCAGTCCAAACGCTGTTAAGAAGGTAACAAAATTATAGGTCGCATTCAGTAAGCTGGCCCACCCTGCCGCTTCACCATATAATGCCGGGTTATCTTTCGAAGTAGTATGCCATACCGATTGTGCCACACTATGCGATACAAATTGCCAATAACAAAACATCGCATACCATTGAAATAAATATACAGCACCCAATTGCCACATCACTTTCGGCATATCGCCGATCGCTGAGATGATCTCTTTAAAAGGAGCAATTATTCCTCTGGGAGAGGAGCGAAGGTGCTCCAATTCTTCTTCTGTGGGAGGGATTTCCGGGGTTTTTTTTACCGACCACAATACCGTGGTTATAGAGCAAACGGCTCCGATAAAAAAAGCTATATACACCCAATAAGGAATACCGGCTGTTGATTTGCCGGGGATGAGATTTTTTTGTTCAAAGAAATAGAGACATATATTCGCTAAGGTGATACCCAGGCCGGTAAAAAAGCTCTGCATCATAAAACCTGTGGCAAATTGTTCTTTAGGTAATTTATCCGCCACAAAAGCACGATAAGGCTCCATGGCTGTGTTATTACCTGCATCCAAAATCCAAAGCAAACCGGCTGCCATCCATAAGCTGCGACTGAAAGGGAACAGGAAAAGAGCAAAGCTGCACATGATAGCACCCACCAGGAAATAAGGTTTGCGCCGGCCCCAGCGCACACTCCATGTTTTATCACTCATGGCCCCGATGATCGGCTGTATCAACAGACCCGTCATAGGACCGGCAAGATTCAAAAGAGGAAGATCATCCGGATTGGCCCCTAAAAAAGAATAGATTGGATTGACAGCTGATTGCTGCAATCCAAAGGAATATTGGATCCCCAAAAATCCAAAACTCATATTCCATATCTGCCAAAAACTTAACCGTGGCTTGATAACAGGCATAAACAATCGTTTGGTTATTCAAAATACAAAAAACGGTTATGGGTAACCGGGGTATTATTTGTACTTTACGGTATTGCAAACGTTTGCTGTTAGGAAATCATTCCTTTCAAAAGGCATCGCTTTTCCTGAATATCGGCTGATTCTATATTTTGCATGATACATATGAAACCGAAGAAAGTCCTTGCCTTTTTACTGCCTGCTGGTTTAGTTATATTCGCTGTTTATGCCGGTTTTGTTAAACAAACCGTGACAAAGACCATTAATGCCACAATCCCTCCTTTCAGGCTGGCGGAGCAGGTTTCTCTTCCAAAAAATATTACCAAATGGCTGGTACCCTTTACCGACGAGGATGCACGTCCCGAAGTGCTGCATAACAGCGGGCAAACCACTATAAAAATTCCCGCAGACTCTGCTCATGTAAAAGTGACATCGCTCCTTAACACACACCTGGAACTATTTTCGGGAAATTCTGGCCATGAGCTAAAATTTTCTGTCCTTCCCGATACATCGGGCCTCTATGTATCCGTTTTGACGATACACTATAAAACCACCCTGTTTGAAAAGTGGTTTGGCGCAGGCAAAGTGTTGAAAAACGTATCAAAAAGTTTAGAGAACCTGGAAAACTATATCAGCGATACCCGGAAGTTGTATGGCTATGAGATCCGCCTGGTGCCGGTTACAGACACTGCCTTCTTATTTAGCAGGGAAACCGTTCCACTCTCTCAAAAAAAAGAAGCCACTACTCAGTTATTTGATCAGCTGATTCAATATGCAGATAAAAATAATGCGGGTTACAACGGCGTACGTATTTTTTATTCTTTAAAAACGGAAGACAGTGTCACACTCTTCGCCAGTATCGGGGTTACCAACAGGGTTTCGACGGGTGAAACCGGTCCGATACAATATAAGATGATGCCTTTTGAAAAAAATCTGCTGGAAGCCACTTACCAGGGCCCTTATGGAGAAGCGGATAAAGTGTTCAGGGCGCTGGAACAATTTAAACAGGACCATAACATGACAAGTATGGCTATTCCTTTTCAAAAATTTCTTAGTGATGGCTATTCTTTTTCTGATGAACAGATAGTACAGCTTAAGGTGTATTACCCGGTTTTTTGACCTTCTCTTCTTTTTGCCTGATCACCAGCAGGCTGTCATCATTCCTCGCAAGTATAAAAGCGGTTTGACCACTACCTGCAAGCTGCACAGGTTTGATATGCCTGGTTTCACCTTTAACAGCTACTCCTTTTATCTCTTCAAAACGGAACGTTCCTTTATCAGTATTGATGAGCACAGTTCCATAGTCAGCATCATAACGTCCCATCTGAATATTATTCGGGTAAAAATTCCCCGCCAAAATAATATCAGGAAGGCCATCACCATTCAGGTCGCTTACCGTTGCATCTCTATAGGTTGTTAATTGTGCCTGCCAGGGAAGTGCCTTTACTGTAAAAACAAAATTCCCTTCATTGATCAAAACGGAATTTTCAAAATAGTTGGCTGTGAGTACTGACGCTTTTGACAGATTTTCAGCACCAAAAACTTCCTTCAGCGAAGCTTTTGCAAAATCTTCTGCATACAGGAATTTTTTCTTCAAAAAAGGCATTTGTTTTTCAAGATCAGCTTTATTAGAGAAAGGAAGTTCCTTTCCGTCGAGGTAATAAGATACCACCTGGTCCTTTTTGCCGTTACCGTCAAAATCCAGGTAATAAAGTCTCATCGGTTCCCCCTCTGTAGCTTTAAGACGGCTGTTGAGTCCCTGGTTACCTGCTATAAAGTCAAGGTCGCCATCATTATCAATATCAACAGGTAAGGCAAAATTCCACCAGCCCCTTTTATTGGTTATATATTTCTTCCTGAAACTTCCCTTTTCATTGAGTAGCACACAGATTCCATCCCATTCCAGGGAAAGCACCAGGTCGGGGTCATTATCCTTATCTATATCCACCCATATCGAATGTTTTACAAATCCGATATTCCTGCATTCCGGAGCAAATTGATCTGTCACATCTGCGAAATTTCCTTTTCCATCGTTCAATAATAAGTAAGAGGCTGGCACGGTGCCATATTCCCAGGGTACTGCCCTGCCGCCAATAAAGAGGTCAGCGAATCCATCGTTATTAATATCGGCCGTTGTAACCGTTGATGCTGTTAAATACATGACAGGGAAAGCATCGGTTTTCCTGCTTAGTTTCCCTGTACCATCATTCAAATAAAGCCGGGGGCCCAGGTATTCACTTTTACCATAAAACTCATTTCCCCCGCTTGCCACTACCAGGTCGGGGAAGCCATCATTATTTACATCTGTCCATACTGCATCCACATCCTCATAGGTACTGTCGGTCAATAAGGCATTCTGTGCAAATTGTTTAAACTCACCGCTTTTATTTTGAAGGAATACAGCACTCTTTTCCCATTTAGAAGATCCGACAAATACATCCGTCCACCCATCTTTATTAATATCTGCAGTAGCCAGCGCCGGGCCTTCCCGCGATAACATAAATGGAAGCAACGGTTCCCTGTCAAATTCAACAAATCTATTTTCGCGATGCTGAAAAAGTAAGTTGGTCTGCTTTGTAATATCCTCAAACGAATTGTATGCATTACCGGCTTTTGCAAAAAGTGAGGCATAGTTAAAAAGAGGAAGCCCTTTTTTATAAGAACATTTTATTACAGGTTTGCCCGCTTCCAGCTGTATATGCTGGTAAGAGTTATCCGGCCATACTAAAACAATGGAGTCTGCTTTTGAGATATTATTGGCAATACTAAGTGGCGCTTCCATCGAAGACTGAAAACCATGGACGGGGAATTTTTCATAACTCCTGGTTTCATCATTACCAAAAACATATATTTTTGATCCCACTGCATTCCGGTTTTGCATAGGCCCTTCCAATACCAATTGTACCGCCGGGTTTTTCCTGTCATCGCTGACCAGGTTTTGGTAGAGTGTTACGGGGCCGTCAATATTACTTACCACCATGTCCAGGTCGCCGTCGTTGTCAAAGTCGGCATATAACGCCCCATTCGAGTAAGTGTCCGGATTATTTTTCACCTGTTGGCCCACATCTTCAAATGAAGCCTTTCCTGTGTTTCTGAAAAAACGGTTGGGCAGTTTAATTTGCGGGAACTTATCGATCAGCGCCATATCCTTTTCAGCCAGCTGGTTGGCCCTGATCTTTGCCTGTATTTCATCACTTGAAATGTAATTAACGTAGTCAATATCATTCAAACGTTTGGGTATTCCATTAGAAACAAAAAGGTCCTTTAGCCCATCATTATCAAAATCCACCCAGAGTGTGGCCCAGGACCAGTCCGTGGCATACATGTTGGAATAAAGTCCCGTTTCGCTAAAAAGCCCATTACCCCGGTTCAGCTGAAGTGTATTGCGTGCATATTGGTAATTGTAGCCATTCTTTATTTTAATCTGGAAAGTATTGTATTCATCCTCGCCTAATGATCTGCGTAATATGTAGGGATCAGAAGGCAGCATATCTGCCGCTACAATATCCGGCATGGCATCATTATTAATGTCTGCCGCATCCACTCCCATTGAAAACTGGCTGGTATGCATCAGGCTGTTCTCTGCTTCATCTGTAAATCCACCCTTCCTGTTGTTGATATACAGGTAATCATTTTCATGAAAATCATTCCCGATATAAATGTCAGGATATCCATCCGAGTTTATATCAGACACCACGATACCCAAACCATACCCTATCACGGATTGTCTTATCCCCGCTTCTTTAGACACATCGGTAAAAAACTGCCCGTTATTTCTAAAAAGACAATCTTTTGACAAGGAGTCGGAAGTATTATCATAACTATCTCTCGGAGCAAATGTGCTGTTATACCGAAGGGAGTGATTGAGCAGGAACATATCCAGGTCGCCATCCAGGTCATAATCCAGGAATGCCGCCTGTGTGCCAAATCCCGAAAAATCTAACCCATACTTTTTCGCTTCATCCTTATATACAGGTACTCCCTTTTCATTTATTCGCTGACAAACCAGCAACTGGTTCCTGCTTTTCAGGTTTTCGTAATTCCCCACACGGCAAACATAAATATCTAATAACCCATCGTTGTTTATATCCACAACGGAAACGCCTGTAGACCATCCCTTATCGTCGGGCAAACCCGATTCAATTGTTACATCTCTGAATTTCAAATCTCCCAAATTGAGGTAGATCCGGTTGCGTTCCTGGTTGGCAGCAAAAAAAAGGTCGGTCTTTCCATCATTATTAAAATCCCCTGCGCCGGCCCCCGCCCCGTTGTAGAAATACATATACTTCAGCATATTGAATTCCGGGGTGGCGGTGAGTTTGTTATTAAAATCAAGCCCCGTCTGCTTCGCATCCAGTGCGTTAAATAAATAATCTTTACGCTCCTCTTTGCCCTTAGTATTACAGGATGCCTGCCATAATAAGAATAAATAAAAAATATACCTAAGCGGCCACATTTTCATATACGTCTTTTCAATTTGGCGTTTTAAATAATTGATACAGGACCGGCAGATCGTCGTTTTGCAATACCAGCAGCATTTCATTCCTTCCCTGGAAAAAATGCAGCATCCGGTTGGTCTGCCCTCTTACTTCCAACCCCGACTTTGCCGGATTTATCCATCCCCACTGGTTGTTGCCTTTATTCAGCAGCACCTGCCCAAAACTTGCATCGAGCCTGGCAAACTGGGGCTGGAAATAAAACTGGTTCCCCCCCATAATAAGGTCTGTATTTCCATCTTCATTTATATCTGTACATACAATGGCGTTTACACAAGAGAGCTGAACATTTACAGGTAGTTTTTGTATGTCGAAATCCCCGCCGCCTTTGTTATAGGCAATACAGGAGGATGCATAGTTGAATTCGCCGACAGTGGCACTTTGCATGGATGCACCTGGAAAAAGATCCTGTATCGACTTACTGGCATAATCCCTGAACTTCAGGTTTTGCTTTTTCAGGGAGGGAAGCTGTTCTGTCAATTCCCGTTTCATAAACACCGGCATGTCTTTTCCTTTAACCGTACGGGTTATGATCTTGTCTTTAGTACCGTTTTGATCGAAATCGCTGATCCATAATTTTACAGGTTCTGCTGCAGTGGGTTGCAGGTAGCAGTTTTCTCCCAAGTTTCCAAACACCAGGTCATTCAAGCCGTCCTTATTAAGATCGGCCACCGCCACGGTTTGCCACCAGCCCTTTAATTCTTCGAAAATTTTCTCCCGTTTTTCCAGTTTGCCATTCTTTACAGAAAATATGGCCGGCGCCATCCACTCCCCGGTCACAACCAGTTCTTTGGTTTTATCTCCATCTGTGTCAGCAAAAACCGCATCGGTGATCATCCCGATTTTTTCTGAAGACAAAATTGTGAATTTTCCTGTACCACTATTAGAGTACAAATAACTTTCGGGTATTACTCCGTAGTTCTGGGGCACGCTGTGCGCACCAACAAAAAGATCAAGGTCGCCATCGTTATCAATATCATTTACGGCGATGGCACTTATATTCATACTGCTGGGCGGAAAAGCATCTGCCAAAATTGAAAAATTTCCTTTGCCATCGTTTGTATACAGCCGGTGATGAAGGAAGCGGCTCCCGGTATTATAAATATTGCCGCCTGCCCCTACAAATAAATCCGTATCCTTATCACCATCACAATCAAAAAAAACAGCCACTACATCTTCAAAGTCTTTATCGGTCTCAAACGCAGCTGTTTCTTTCAGGGCAAACCCTCCGGGTGTTTGAATATAAAGCTGGCCGCTTTGCCCAACAGCACCTCCAATAAAAATATCTGTCAGGCCATCGCCATTCACATCAGCTGTATCAGCTGCCGGTCCTTCACGCGACAACATCACGGGTATATTTCTTTCATTATAAAAATCAATAAAATCGTCCTCCGTATGCTTTTGAAAAATGTTGTCCATTTTCTTCATCCAAACAAAAGATGGGGGCTGGCCCGGGCCGGAAAGCGGCTTTGCATTCTGTTGTGATAAAGTATGAACTTTATTGATTGCAGGAGAAATAAGTACGGAAATAGTGCGATCGGGCCATATGACCTGCAATGAATCCACATTTCCTTTTCCCAAACCAATGACTTGCTTATAGTCCACAGATGATTGAAACCCCCTTGTTGGGATCAGTTCCCGTGAAAGCACCTGGTCACCCTGGTATACTTTAATAACAGCACCTACGGCAAACCTGTTTTTATCAGTGCCGGTAAGCTGTATCCCTATATAATTATTATTAAGGTCTTCTCTCGACTGGTTTCGATAAATAAATGCGGGTTGATTTACATTGTTCACCACAAGGTCAAGGTCACCGTCATTATCAAGATCTCCATACGCTGATCCGTTAGAAAATGAAGGCTGTCCCAACCCGGCTTTTTCTCCTTCTTCGGCAAATTTCAAATTCCCGGTATTCCGGAAAAATTTATTGGGTATCGGCTTTGATGGCATTTTATTGACGATCTCATCAAACTGGTCTTTCTTTCCGGTCATGACCATTTTCTGTATGATATCGTTTGCAAAAAAATCAATGAAATCCTGGTCAGTCACATCATGATAAATGCCATTGCACACAAAAATGTCTGACAGGCCATCGTTATCTGCATCAAAAATCAGTCCGCCCCAGCTCCAGTCTGATGCAGCAACTCCGCTGAAGAAAGCGGTTTCCTGGAATTTCCCGTGCTGGTTGTTTACCTGTAGTGTGTTTTGTGTGTATTGGTTATAAAAGCCTGATTTCTGTTTGATCCTGAATACATCAATATTATCAAAAGAGGTGGTGGTCTTTAGCCGGTAATCATCATCCGGCAGCATGTCAGTGGTAAAAATATCCGGGTAGCCATCATTATTGATATCGGCCATATCTGCGCCCATAGATGAATGGCTGACGTGCTGTGTCCATTTTTCGGCTTCATCCAGGAAGGTACCGTTCTTTTGGTTGATATAGAGGTAATCCCTTTCAAAAAAATCATTGGACACATAAATGTCAGGATAATGATCACCGTTCACATCTCCTACGGTAACGCCCAGTCCAAAGCTAATAAGGCTGCCATACACTCCTGCCTCTTTGCTTACATCCGTGTATTTGCCATTATCATTTCTGTAAAGATGGTCGCCACCACCCTTTAAAAAATCAGCTACCGGCCAGTCAGGCGCCCGGAGAGACCGTTTATTGGCGTAGTTAAGTGTATTAACAGGTATAAAACTATTATTGATAATAAAACAATCGAGGTCTCCGTCCAGGTCATAGTCGAAAAAGGCAGCATGTGTGGTATAGCCTCCTTCGTTGGTTAGTCCATAGTCAGCAGCTTTTTCGGAAAATGTCAGGTCGTGATTGTTGATGAAAAGCTGGCATCGCGGTTTTTGTCCATCCGCATATCCTGCATTGCAAACAAAAATGTCCAGCCAGCCGTCTGTATTTATATCTGCCAGTACCACGCCAGTACTCCATTCCTTTTTATCAGTAAATCCTGCTTTGGCAGAGATATCATCAAATTTCCAGTTGCCTTTATTCAGGTAAAGCTTATTACTGCCCATATTGGCCGTAAAGAAAACATCAGCCAGGCCGTCGTTATTGATATCCCCGATGGCTACTCCTGCGCCGTTGTAGAAATTGCGGTAGCTAAAAATGTTGAACCCGGGCGTGTTTTCAATTTTGTTGGTGAAATCAATGCCTGTGTTCTCTGCCGTTTTAAATAATAACACAGGCTTTTCTTTATTCCTGCAACCAGCAATAAAGAAAAGGACCACGGGTATAAAAAAGAATAATAGGGATTTACAGTGTGTTTTCATTCAAAGCCGCCATCGTTGTTATATTCAAATCTATTGCAAAAAACCGATTGTAAATATGCCAGTATAATCTTATATAAAAGAAAAAAGCCATTAGAAAATGGCTTTTTTGATTGCTAATCGCTAACTGCTCGCTTGAAAAATCTTTAATATCCCGGATTCTGTTGCAAATTCGGGTTGATAACTAATTGTTCGTTGGGGACAGGGAAAAGCAGCCTTTCAGGTCCGCTGACATTTGGTTTCAAATCTCTTGCTTCGAGAAACTTGCCAAAGCGGATCATATCATTTCTTCTCCAGCCTTCCCAATACAGTTCGCGGCCTCTTTCATCATAAATAGCATTCAGGTCTACTGTTCCTAATGCGCCTACGCCCCTTGTTACATGCGTTCTGATATAGTTTACGATAGAGGCTGCTGTATTACCATAAGGGGCCACGTTGGTACCAGTACCGCCTCTTGCAATGGCTTCTGCTTTCATCAATAATACATCTGCCAGGCGGAAAACTACCAGGTCATTATCCCAGGGGAACTGGTGAACCAGGTCAGGCACATATTTAATAACACGGATACCTGTAACCTCCAGGTTGTTGCCTGTTTCTTTCAGGGCAACTTCTTTTGTAAAAGAAAGGGGATTCCCTTTTCTGTCCTGTAAAGCAACGCCATTTTGATTAAACTGTTGTCCGAAAAGGAAGCCAACTCTAAGACCGGTAACGTTGGTAAGACCGGTATAAGCGCCACCTCTTCTTTTATCTGCTGCTTCAAATTTGTCGTAGAAATCGCCAAGTGTGGCAAATCCGTTCCAACCGCTGGGGTTCATATTGTAGTGAAGGCCGCAGAAGGCTGTAAACATGGGGCCATTACCACCTACACCCGCGCCATTATCGGCCCTGAGTGTATAGATCAATTCTGTACCAATCGCATCATTAGTGGGAGCAAAATTGTCAAAATAGTTTGTACCCAATGAATAAGATCCGGCGAGGATCTGGTCAGCCAGCGTGATCACCTGGTTCATATCGGCGGGTGAGAAAGTGGGTGTTTCACGATTGGCATATACCCCTTTATTCAAATAGATCTTCATTAAAAGCGCCCGGGCTGCATTTTTATTGGCAATACCCATTCCTGTTGCCGGCAAATCCGGGATAGCAGCATTTAATTCCGCAATAAGAAAATCAGCTGCTTCCGTGCCCTTTTTCACTTCAGGAAGTGATTGGGTCAGGTCGCCCAATGAAGTGGCGCGGAAAGGAACCTGGTCCCAGCCATCCAATACATGCCACATGGCAAATGCGCGGAGGAATTTTGCTTCAGCTGCCTGTTGTGGGTTTGGATTATTATCTAAAACAACGGTTGCTGCAAATTGTGACTGTGCCAGCTGGCGGTATGTGGCAGTCAGAAAATCATGCTCTGAAGTCCAGCGATGGTTATGGTAAACACGCCAGATACCGTTATCGTCCCAGTCACCACCTCTTGTGGGCCCCAAACACTCATCAGTTGAGTGTTCGGTAGCTGCCCATACGCGGGCCTGGTCCATTAACAAAGGTTCAAAAGAACGGTAGGCGCCTACCAGTAAAGAAGCCACATTACCTGATCCGCCGGCGCCACCACCTGCGGTTGTTTCACTATTCAGTGTCTCTTCCAGCTTAGTACATCCTGAAAGAGTAACCAGTGAGGCGGCAAAGACCACTATTTTATTTACATATTTCATATTTCTAAGTTTTGAAGTAAAGGTTTAAGATTAAAGTGTAAAGCTGAAATTCACCTGGAATTTCCTTGCTGTGGGATAAGGGATATATTCGATACCATAAGAAGGTACACCGCCTATATTCTTATCCACGTTTACCTCAGGGTCAAAGCCTGTAAAGTCTGTGATCACAAACAGGTTTTGTCCGGTAACAGAAATCCTTGCTCCTTTAATGAATTTCGCAAAACTGCCCAGATCGTATCCAAGCGTCATATTTGCCATTTTCAGGTAATTACCTTTTTCAAGATACCTGGTAGAAGATGTGATGGGGTTTGACAGGTCCTCTCTTACATCTGCATTGACCAGGGAGGATGCCACATTTCTTGTACCCAGGTTGGTGATCGGCACTACAGATTGTGCAGTATTGTTATACAGGTAATGACCGTATGCTCCATTCATATTAATAGTGAGTGAAATCTTCTTATACGCCAGGTTAGAGGAAATACCTAACAGGAATTTGGGGTTGGGAGATGCATCCTGGTAGAAAGAGACATCGCCATCCTGTTCATAAATGCTCTGGCCGGTTGTTTTATCAATGCCCTGGTAGTTGCGGAGGTAGTACACATTCAGGGGGTAACCGGATGCCAGTTTTTGAACAAATGCACCGGTGCTGCCCTGTCCGTGTAAAGCTCCTGTATTATACGTTCCCACTAATCCGTCGAGCTGATTTTTAAGGAAGGTGGCATACACTCCTACATTCCATGTAAGGTTGCTTTTGCTGATAACATCGCCAGTAAGGGCAATTTCAACACCACTGTTCTCGATAGTAACAGGAAGGTTTCTCCACTGTTTTGCGGAAGATGCACCCGGCTGAGGAAAATCTAACTCAAACAATACATCTTCTGTTTTCTTATTGAAATAATCTACTGTCAGGTTCACTCTCTGCTTTAATACAGAAACATCGATACCGGCATTAAAGGTGGAAGATGTTTCCCATTGCAGCGCAGTATTAGCCACATTCAAACGGCTTATGGCTCCAATACCAGTTACACCAAATCGATCCTGGGCAGCGCCTGCGGGGAATTCCTGGTTACCCGTTTTTCCCCAGCCTAATCTTACCTTCATATTTGTAATAAAGGGGATTGACCTCATGAAATTTTCACTGGTCACATTCCATGCAGCAGCCACTGACGGGAAATAACCATACTTGTTATCTTCTCCGAATTTCGTTGAGCCATCTGCTCTCAGGGTTGCTGTTAACAGGTATTTATCTCTGAGATTTAAAGAAACTCTTCCGAAATAGGATTGCAGTTCGTTGGTAGGTTCCCTGAAATTAAACACCTCGCGGCTGGATTGTGAACCATAACCCAGCATATTGTAATAAGGAATACCAATGTCCACAAAATCCTGCGCAGCTTCTCCTGAAGTAGTGTATTCAAATTTCATATACTCGTAGCCTGCTACTGCATTCAGGTTGAGATTACTATTGAGCTGCTTATTATAACTTAACGTATGTGTAAATTGTTGTACTCTTTCAAGCCCGTTGGCCACACCGCCAAAACCCCTGTCTTTATACCTGTCAACATTTAAAAGGTTTCTGCCGATCATCACTCTTCTGTTTCCATTTCCCTGGTACAAGCTATACAAGAATTTATACTCCAGGTCGTTGGTGAACTTATAAGAAGGAGCCAGGCTGGCCAGAATATAGGATGCCCTTACCTGGTCGTCATGCATTTGTAAAAACCAGAGCGGATTGATGGAAGTGGCGCCAAACTGCGGTTGGATCCAGTATGTTCCGTCTGGTTTGATCAACGCATGGGTTGGGTTCCACTGTAATGCCTGGCCTACGAGGTTTCCTTCAAAACCTGCATCATTGGTGATAGGCACTACTGATTCATTTACCTGTGCCATATTCATCATCACATCCAGGCCCAGTCTTTTATTTTCCAGCAGTTTAAAATTACCCAGGAAACCAACAGTATATTTTGTAAACTCTGATTCCTTAATGATACCCTCTTCGCTCAATGCACTGGCTGAAAAACGGTAGCGGGCATTTTCATTACCACCACTTGCAGCAACAGAGAGGTTGTGCATCATACCGCTCCGGAGGATCTGGTCAAACGCATTCACATTATCACCATAGTCACCGGTTGTTAATCCATACTGGCTCAGTGTTTGCCTGTACTCCTGTCCCGAAAGAACATCCAGTTTTTTCATGATCTTGGCTGTACCAATGGTGTAATTAAAATCAATGGTAGGCTGACCTCCTGTGGGCCTTTTGGTGGTAATGATGATCACACCATTTGCTCCTCTTGATCCATAGATAGCAGTGGCAGATGCATCTTTCAATACATCCATGCTAGCAATATCGTTGGGATTGATAAATGATAATGGATTGGATGCGGGGCTGGAGCCAAATGTATTCAGGCTGTTGGCAGGTCTTGCTGTACGGCCGCTCAGTGGTACTCCATCCACCACAATCAGCGGATTATTACCAGAACGAACAGAGCTTGTTCCACGTATACGGATCGTAGCGGCTGCTCCGGGCTGACCGTTATTGTTTACGATCTGCAGACCCGGCACCTTTCCCTGGATCAGCTGATCCGGGGAAATAACAATCCCCTTATTAAAGTCTTTGGCTTTTACAGTTGAAATAGAACCGGTCAGATCTCTTTTACGGGCAGTACCATAACCCGTTACCACTACTTCATTGAGGTTGGTGCCTGTAGTAGCCACAAAAGAAATGGTTACCGTGCTAACCCCATCAATAGAAACTTCCTGCTGTTCATAGCCAACAGAAGTAATCACTAAAATGGTGACACTGGGTCCAACTGATAAACTGAAAGTACCATCCGGTTTTGTAGATGTGCCGGTGCGGGTGCCCTTAGCACTTACTGATGCTCCCCCAACGGGTGAGCCATCTTTTGAGTCTGTCACTTTTCCAGTGACTGTTCTGTCCTGGGCCTGTGCTGCCTGGAATACCAGAACCATAACCATGCACAAAAGAGCAGAAAGCAGTTTTTTTAGAAGCATAAACAATCGTTTTAGGTTTTAGACAGTATAATAGAGACACAATTACTCTCTTTACTATAACCTTTTCATAGTTCCGGTGGATCGGGAGATTGCAAGTTTTTGCGGTCTGCTTTTCATTTCAGCACCTTGAGTAAACGCTGGTTGCTGATTGAACCCTAATACATTTCATTCATTTGCACAGCATTGGCAAATCCCTCTACTAATTTAAACTTTAAATAGTGTATGGAAAACACTATTTCACTGTTTTTCAGGCAATAACGTTTCCGCAAATGTTTGCGGAAATGTTTTCGGTGGAAAAAAAATTAACTTTTTTTTTAATCCGGGGCCCGTTTGGGGGTTTTGGGGCAAATGGCCGGCCTAAAAACCGGTTATTCCTAACCGTTACTCACACCCCGTTCAGCCCCGGATCGTATCAAAGAACCTGTCTGTTCAGACAGTCATGAACCGGTCAAAGCTGCAAATAGCCCTCCATCAGTTCCCTGATCACAGGCGCCGGTATGGCGGATCCTTAAAAGAGTGTTTGAATTTATCGCTTATACACTTCCGTTAGATGCTGGCTGCAGGGCCATTTTGCCATTGGTGCGGCGGAACTGCTTTTTCAATGCATATAATTTTCCCGGGCGATGAGACAGGTTGGTTTCCATTTCATTGAGGTCCTGCAACCAGTCTTTCAGTGCAATTTTTTTACGGAAATTCCGCCGGTCCAGTTCCACTCCTAAAATGGATTCATACAATTCCTGTAATTCTCTCAGTGAAAATTTTTCAGGAAGCAGGTTAAATACCACGGGGTGCTCCATCACCTGCTCCTGCAATTGCTGCACACAGGTATCCAGAATGAGTTTGTGATCGAAAGCCAGGTTTTTTATTTTACTGAGTTCATGCCAATGCAGCTCATTATTACTTAAGCGGAGTTTGTGGTTCCTGATATCAATCAGTGAATAATAAGCAATGGTAATCACACGGCCTGACGGGTGACGATCGATACTTCCGAATGCATGCACCTGCTCCAGGTATACATCATCCAGTCCTGTTCTTTCCTTCAGCACCCGGTAAGATGCGGTATCCAGGTCTTCATTGGGCCTTATCAGGTCGCCCAGTAAAGAATATAATCCTTCAAACTCTTCGAGGTCAGATTTGATCAGCAGTACTTTCAGTTCTTTTTCCTCATAACCAAAGATCACACAGTCCACAGAGATCGCTATATTGAAATAGTCCAGGTGACTGATCTTTTCTATCTCGGCGGTCTTCAGTTGAGTTGATTTGCTCATAATGGCAGCTTTTAAAATAATGATGGGATAACAACTTTCACCACAACTTCTTTATTCGCGGCAGTCACTTTCAGCAAGTATATTCCCGCCGCCAAATTATTGATTTTATCGGCAAGCTGTAAACGATGTTTGCCTTTTGTGAGTGTTCCGTCAAAAACTGACCGCATTATTTGACCAGAACTGTTGATAAGTTGTATGGCTGTTTTACCCGTTTGAGGTATTTGCAACTCCAGAACGGATTGGGGTGTGGCAGGATTGTTCAGTACCTGTGCCGATAATAGGTCACCCGTTGATCCGGATCCTCCCACTGGTGTGATCACGGCATTCACCAGGTTCCGGTTGAGATATACATGAAATTCCCCGGGCTGCAACGTAAAATTCTGAGCACCGCCGGTTGAAGTGATGGTATTCCCGTTCAGGTAATCATACCAGGTGCCGGCCGAAGGGAATGTGAAAGAGCCCGATTGGGCATTAACATCAAAATTCCCTATCACACAAAGCATGGATGTATCATTAGCGCTGCGCACCGTCATGGTCTTGAAGGCCCCGCCCAGGTTTCGGGTGAGGTTGATATTATTGGCAATAAATACGTCCTTGTACCAGCCATGAAAACGGAGTTTGTTCAGGCTGGCAAAAATATCATATAACCTTTTCCTTTGTATCACCTGCTGATAATTCCATAATATAGGTTTGTTATCTAAACGGCAATTGGGATCAACAGTTCCGTTCACACAACGATTAATGGACTGATCATATCCCAATTCCCCAAATTCCCAGATCATCTTGGGGCCCGGCGCGGTCAGGAAGAAACCGGCGCAAAGCTCGGTCCTCTTCAATGCCGTATTCAGGTCTTTTACATTATAACTGCCGGAAGAATTTCCAAACTGCAGATTCTTATACATCATTCTTTCTTCATCGTGGCTTTCCATATAGCTTACCAGGTGCGGCCGGTTCCACCCACGGGCAGTATGTAAAAAACCTTCAAAGTTGGAAGTACCTATCCAGCCCATGGAGGCTTCGGTAAAATTATAATTGGCATTTCCCCAGAACAGCATGCCGTAGTCCGACAATTCGCTCTCTTCTGTATTGGCTGCAAAATGTTCCAGTATAGCGTAACAACCCGGCGATTTTAATTGTAGTGTATCATAATACCTTTTCCAGATAGCTACACGGCTTGCATCATAATTACTCCAGTTGTTTACTTCAGTACCCGAATTACAGTTGGGCGTGGTACAGGTATTCACTTGTGTAAATCCTTTTGACAGGTCAAAACGGAATCCATCCAGTTTATATTCCATGAGCCAGTGTTCCACCACCCGGCTGGTGAAATAACGCGTGGCCAGGCTTTCGTGGTTAAAATCATTGAATACATTAAAGGGGTGGCGGGCCGATACATTTAACCACGGATTATTCGCTGCCGGTGAATTGGTGGCATTATTCCAATATAAGGCTGCCAGCGGGTTCAGGCCGGTAGTATGATTTAAAGCAATATCCATGATCACCGCGATGCCTTTGCTATGACAGGAGTCCACAAACTCTTTCAATGAGTTTTTGGGACCATAATATTTATCGGGGGCCAGAAAATAATCAGGGTTATAACCCCAGCTTTCATTGCCCTCAAATTCGTTGAAAGGCATGATCTCAATGGCATTAATTCCCAGTGTTTTTAAATAACTCAGCGTATCACGCAATGTTTTCCAGTCGTGCGCTGCGAGGTAATCCCTCAGTAGTAATTCATATACGACCAGGTTTCTTTTATCCGGTCTTGAAAAATTATTGATAGCCCAGTTATAGGCCGGTGCTCCTGTTTGTAATAAACTTACAATGCCGCTTGTTTGCCCGGTGGGATATGCCCTCAAACCCGGATAAGTACCGGCACTGATGAAACCGTCATTGGATGGGTCCAGTATTTTTTCACTGTAAGGTTCACCCACTTTCAGGGCTCCATCCACTAAATATTGAAACGCATATTCTGTTCCGGGAGTAAGTCCTGTAATACGAAGCCACCAGTAATTTCCGTCCGGTGTTTTATTCATCACCCCGCTGGTTTGCTCCAGCCAGCTCAATCCGGGAAATTCACCGATCACGGTGACCCTTGTTTTACCCGGGGCATATAATACCAAAGTGGCCGCCGTATTTCCTGCTTCATAGTTAATACCATCTCTTACACCGGCGGGCAGGGGTAATACCGGTGGAGTGATCGGGATAAAGAAATTGAATGTATCCCGCTTCAGGGTGGTACCATTATCTGCTTCGGCAACGATTACCTGGCTACCCCCCACCGTTAGGATGGGATTGGCAGATATCGTAGTGGTGTTATTGGCGGACTGGATTACATTCCCATTCAGGTATAATTTCATATTGGAAGTGGCGCTTGCGATAGCCGTCAGGTTGATATTATCTCCCACCTGTTTGTTGATCGGCTCGGGAATTCTTATATATGTTGGTTGAAAAGGTGGTTCTGAAAACCTAACAGCAAGCGTGTTGTCATATATAGGAATATACATATCACTGGCATCTGCATTTCTTTGCACTGTGGTACCAGCACCATTTCTGAACAGTATAGCGATCCTGATAATGGTCTCTCCCGCAGGAACTCCATAATAGGCCCTTATATTCGTTATATCAAATTTCCATTTATTACCGCCGAGTGAAGTGGCCTGTAATTGTGCGTTGGGCTGATTGAAGTTCTGGTTGAACTTAACATATCGCCAGTTGGTGGTGCTTGTACTGAGATTGGTGATCACTCCTGTATGCACATATACATCTGAAGGATTATAACCCAGCAAGCCCTGATTGCCTTTAGAAGCATCCATGGTAATGCTGATGTTATCGTTATCTTTTGCAAAATCAGGTGTCCAGGTAAGTAACTGGGCATTAATAGCCACTGCGGGCAGGGCTGCCATGCAAAGCAGCACAAGAAATTTCTTCATAGCAAGCGTTTTTAGGTCGGGTCGTTAGCCAAACCGAAGATAGGAAATATGTACTTACGACACATTAAATTCTGCAAGATTTTGCTATTTGTGGTTTCACCAGCGGGCTTAACTTTACGAGCAATACTGGTTTATGTATTCCAAAGAATCAACCCGTGAGCTGCAAAAGCTTACAAATGAATTAATTAAAAAACAAAAAGCCGGGGCTATCACCGCCAGGGATATTTCCTCCCTGCGGGATGTGCTGCGGTTTCACGAACACAGGTATTATATATTAACAGACCCCCTCATTTCCGATTTTGAATATGACCAGTTGTATAAGGCCTTAGAGAAACTGGAACAGGAGAATCCAAAGCTGATCACTCCTGATTCACCCACCCAGCGGGTGGCCAGGGGGCTGACTAAAGATTTCCCTACCGTTCAGCACCTGGTCCCGATGTTATCACTGGACAATTCCTATAATGCAGATGACCTGATCGATTTTGACAGAAAAGCAAGGGAGCTGTCAGGATTAAAAGTGATAGAGTATTGTGTGGAACCCAAATTCGACGGCGGCAGTATTTCATTGGTATATGAAAATGACCTGCTGACCCGTGGCGCCACCCGTGGCGATGGAGTGGAAGGTGATGAAGTAACCACAAATATTAAACAGATACGTTCATTGCCTTTGTCGGCAAAGTTTTCCGACTATGGGTTACAGGTAGTGGAAATAAGAGGTGAAGTGCTGATCAACAAAACCAATTTTGCGAAATATAACCAGCAATTGACAGACCAGGGGCTGGCACCGCTGGCTAATCCACGTAATGCCGCAGCTGGTACATTGCGCATCAAAGATCCCGCTGAAGCCGCCCGGCGAAACCTGGAAGCTTTCGTATATCATGTGAGTTATTTTTCGCTGGCCAAAGGAAAGAAGGTTCCTTTTGAAATGACCAATCATTCTGCTTCCTTGAAAATGCTCTGGGACCTGGGTTTCCGCAGTCCCGAAAGAGAGAAAAAATTATTCAAAGGCATTGAAGGGGTCATCAAATACTGCAATGAGTTTGAAATAGTAAGAGATGATCTGCCTTATGAAATAGATGGTATGGTGATAAAGGTGAATGATTTTGCATTGCAGGATAAAATGGGCATGACCTCCCACCATCCCCGCTGGGCCATAGCATATAAATTCAAAGCCAGGCAAGGTACCAGCAAATTATTAAATGTAGAGTTCCAGGTGGGAAGAACGGGTGCTGTAACCCCTGTTGCCAAATTGCAACCAGTGGCGATCGGTGGTGTAACCGTTAGCAGTATCTCCATTCACAACGAAGATTATATTAAAGAAAAGGACCTGCGCATCGGCGATGCCGTATTGGTGGAGCGGGCCGGGGATGTGATCCCGCAGATCGTAAAATCGCTGGCAGACACAAGAACAGGCAAAGAGAAGAAGATTGTTTTTCCAAAGACCTGCCCGGTATGCGAAAGCAAATTATTTAAAGAAGAAGAGGAAGCCGTCTGGCGCTGCATTAATATTGAATGCCCGGCACAGGTGGTGGAGCGCATCATCCATTTTGTAAGCAAGGATGCCATGGATATCCGCGGGTTTGGTGATGCCAATGTGCGCAAGTTCTATGAGCTGAAATTATTGAAAGATATACCCGGTATCTACTCGCTGAATTTTAGCAAGATCGGCGGCATGGAAGGATTTGGCCAAAAATCTATTGACAACCTGAGTGCTGCTATTGAAGCCTCTAAAAAACAACCGCTGAACCGGTTGATCTATGCATTAGGTATTCGTTTTGTAGGCGAAACCACTGCAAAAACACTGGCACAAGCCGTGAATCATTTGCTGGATTTCAAAAAATTTTCTCTCGAAGAATTACAGAACCTGGAAGATGTGGGCCCTAAAGTAGCGGGCAGTATCCATCATTTCTTCAGCAACAAGAGTAATATCACGATGCTGGAAGAACTGGAGAAAGCCGGTTTGCAATTAAAAAATCAAAAAAAGGAATTGTCTTCCGCCGGTAATCTGAAAGGACAAACATTTCTTTTTACAGGTACCTTACCCACCTTAAAGCGAAGCGAAGCAGAAGGCATGGTGGAAGAAAATGGAGGGCAGTTGGTAAGTGGAGTAAGTGCAAAGCTCAATTACCTGGTGGTGGGGGAAGATGCCGGGAGTAAACTGGAAAAGGCAAAGAAGATCAATACGGTGAAAATCATATCGGAAGATGAATTCTTAAAAATGATACGAAAAAAATAAAGCAGCCGTAGTTTTGATTATCTTTGACTTAGTCACATCTCTCCTGTTTACCTGATACCTGCTGCGTACCATTATTATTAACTGTACCTGCCCCTGGCTAAAAATTCGCACATTATGATTAAAAAATTAGCCGGTGAAGTCTGGAAACCGCTTGTATTTTCCGGATGGAGGCAACTCAGAAACCGTTATGCGATTTCAAATACCGGAAGGATCGCCAGTTACAAGACAGCTGTATCTGAAGATGGAAAAATTCTCCATGGCTCACTAACCACGGGCTACAGAACGCTTAATCTTCATCGTCCCGGAAATAAGGGCACCTTATATGTTCATCGTGAGATGGCTAAGGTTTTTTTGAAACAGCCATCGCCGCAGCATAAGTACGTTATTCACCGGAGTCACAACAAGCTTGACAATTCACTGAAAAACCTTCGTTGGGCTACATTGGAACAAATGATCGCACACCAGCAGGAAAGCCCCGCAAAAGTTGCTTACAAAGCGAAGCAGGGCAACCGCAAAAAAGGTCTTAAACTTTCTGCCGCACAGGTAAAGAGGATCAAGGACGTGCTGGACAACCAAAAAAGATCGGTGACCATCAAACAGCTTGCAGAAAAATTCGGTGTAAGCGAAATGACGGTGTACCGGATCAAGAGTGGTGAGAACTGGGCCCGGATCTGACCTTTCATCATTCAGCATCCATCTTTTATTTGAATGCCACTGGTAAAAACCGGTGCGGGTAACCTATCTTTAGAAAAAACTAAAGAATGTTGCAGTTATCTACGATTAAATTTTTGAAAGAGCTAAAGAAGAACAACAATAAAGCCTGGTTTGATATCAATAGAAAAGTTTATGAAACTGCTAAAGCTGATTTTACTGCATTCATACAACGGGTGATCGATCTGCATGGGAAGAAAGATCCCGGCATCAAAAACCTGGCAGCCAAAGATTGTTTGTTCCGTATCAATCGTGATATACGTTTTGCAAAAGATAAATCTCCGTACAAAACCAATTTCGGCGCCAGCATCAATAAAGGCGGCAAAAAAGCATGGGATAGTGCGGGATACTATTTTCACCTGGAGCCAGGACAATGTTTTACCGGTGGCGGATTATACCAGCCCATGCCCGATGATCTTAAAAAAGTAAGGCAGGAGATCGATTATAATTTTGCAGCTTTTAAAAAGATCATTGCTTCTAAGAAGTTTAAATCTGTATATGGCGATATGGACAGAAGCGCTGAATACACTTTGAGCCGTTTACCGAAAGGATATGAGCCGGGTAATCCTGCAGAAGACTACCTGAAGCTGAAAAGTTTCATTGCCATGATCAATGTGAAGGATACCGATCTCACTTCAAAAGACCTGGTAAAAAAAACGGTTGCAGCTTTTGAAGCGCTGCAACCGGTAATAGAATTTATCAACCAGTCTTTAGCAGAGTAAGGATTGCCTCACCAGGTATTCTGCGATCTGCACCGCATTGGTGGCCGCTCCTTTTCGCAGGTTGTCAGACACCACCCATAGGTTCAGTGTTTTGGGTTGCGTTTCATCCCGTCTCAGTCTTCCCACAAACACTTCATCTTTTTCATGAGCATCCATAGGCATGGGGTATTGCTGGCTGGCCGGATCATCCACCACCACCACCCCGGGTGAAGATTGTAATAATGATTTGATATCGGCCAGTTCATACTCCTTTTCAAATTCAACATTCACGGCTTCGCTGTGCCCGCCCACCACGGGTATGCGTACTGTAGTGGAAGTAACCCGGATCGAATCATCCCGCATGATCTTTTTTGTTTCGTTCACCATTTTCATTTCTTCTTTGGTGTAACCGTTATCGAGGAACACGTCGATCTGCGGTATCACATTAAGGTCAATTGGATACTTATAGGCCATCGGGTATTCACCGTTTACACCTTTTACTTCCTTATGCCTTTCACCCATTAATTGATCTACTGCTTTTACACCGGTACCTGTTACGCTTTGATAGGTAGATACAACAATTCTTTTGATACCATACTTTTTATGCAGCGGGTTCAATGCCACCACCATTTGAATGGTGGAGCAGTTGGGATTGGCGATGATTTTATCTTTTTTTGTGAGTATATCTGCGTTGATTTCCGGCACCACCAGCGGTTTGGAGGGGTCCATTCTCCAGGCCGATGAATTATCGATAACGGTGATACCTGCTTCCGCAAACTTAGGCGCCCATTCCAGTGAAGTGCTGCCACCGGCAGAGAATAAAGCCACTGCGGGTTTGGCGGCAATAGCGTCTGTCATGCTCACCACTTTATATTTCTTTCCTTTGAATTCAACTTCCTTACCCACTGATCTTTCTGAAGCCACCGGCACCAGTTCGGTGACGGGGAAATTCCTTTCGGCCAAAATCTGTAACATTTTAGTGCCCACCAATCCTGTGGCACCCACAACTGCAACTTTCATTTTTGTTTTGTTTTATTGTTATCCGTTTTCTAAATAAAAAAACCTTCCGTTTGGAAGGCCTGCTAAACTTTTATGCTGCTACATACATAACGCTGCAAACCTTCCCTCAGGACTGTTTTTTTGTGCGTTTTATATGCTTCATAGTAATCATGAGGTGCGAAAATAGCAGAAAGGGGAAAAAAAATCAAATTTTATTTGGTGGAACAGGTGTTTGTATTAGAGTACTTTCTGGTGCTTACATGACATAACTTGAATTGATCTTGCTTTTGCCCATGTAGTTGTTACCTTACAAAGCTACTTGGTAACACTATAAAATATGATAAATGGAATTTAATGACAATCTAAAGCCCCGCTGTCAATTAAAATTTGATATCCGCCATTTTGTTCTGGCGATAATGTAGCCATTGCAAAAAAGGTTACACTTGAATTGTTGTTATGTTTCAAACTGATTTTATATGACTTTGCAGATCCATTTGTCCACATAAGTTCAGCATTTGCAATACCTTCACCCTGATATATCTTCCCCTTAGCATCCTGACAAGAAAAGCCAGTAATACTTATTACTTTCAAAGACCTTTCAGGGGTTAGTTTCATAACCACTGTGCCACTTAAAGCTTTCCATGTTTCACCCGAACATAAATTCAGCATCGGAAATCCGTTAAAATTTGCACTCACTATATCATGGTCTTTTAAGGAGACAAGAATTTGTGATGAATTATTCCCCGCAGAGTTTTGAGGCTTATACAAAGTATCTCTTCTGCAGGAAGCAAATAGTGAGAAAATAAAGATAATAGCAATTAAATTCTTCATTTGTTTAAAAAATTTACCAGTTATTTTCTTGAAGCAGATACCAGTAGCCCTACTGAGAAAGTGCTTGTTCACCGATTAAATTCAGTGTTGTGTTGTAAAAAGTAGAGGGGAACGAAGTTAGACTTTACAAACATCCTTTAACTAAGACTGCAATATCACTTGGATTTTGATAAATGCAACTAGCAAAATGTTGCTATTTTTTAGATTAATTTTTTGCAATCAATACTATTTTAATATATGCTGTGCCTTCTTTAAGGTTAGCTATCTCGGCTCGTGAAAACCAAACAATAAATATTTCAAACTAAGAACTTTCTTTTTGCAACAAAATATAGTGTAAGCTCCCCTTTTCAGTCGATCGTTACAAACGATGGTCAACCACCCAAGTTAATTTAATTTATTAAACATGCTACAAGAACAGGGAAAAAATCAAATTTTATTTGATGTCACGCCCATGTAAGGAAACAATTGAGAAGCTATTGTGGACATAAGCTAACAATTGATTGTTCGACAGCCGTTTTAAGTCCGGCCTCGTTCCGTGCAATATATATTTATAGCCAGATCAGAGTTAAGACCATGAAACGATAATACACAATTCACCTGGTTTCTTTAATAACAATAGTTTTTGCCCAAATATCCCCCAGGCGCTGATTATAGGCTGTGTTTTTTATTAGAATGAACCCTAAGAACCCATAACAAAACCAAATGTCAACTATATCACAGAGTCTTCTCCTCAATACATGATTAAATTTAACAGGATCCCCATTGACTGAAAGAACTTTTAGTCCCATTATCCTTTTTCCGAAACTACCCTTAAAGATAGCCTCTAACATTACAAAGTAAATAAACCAAATCAGTAAAAGAAGGGAGGTCAGATTCCCAGTCAATTGATAAGTGCCCCCATCAACCCTTTCACCAAATGTCAATACAAATAAAAACACTATCACTGAAAAAATACCATAATCTAAAACTGCAGCCACTGCCCTGTGAATGATCGCACCACTAGTTTCATATTTTAACTCATCAATCAGGATATATTTCATTGTCACTTTTTTTAACAGCCGATGTTACGAAGTTTTAGAATTCAATATTACCTTCTATTATCATTGCTTTTTACCCGTTTTACAGATACTTTAAACATTTTTCAGATATTTAATAAGTTTCATTATTTTTATCCTCTCTCTCCAACTGTATTTCTCCCTGCAAATTTTTCTGTTTTAATTCTCGTCATCGGTCATGGTGATACCGACATCATTATAAACAAGTATAGAATGCACACAAAGATCAAAAGGTTAAGAAGGGAATTGGGCATTACCCAGGAAGAAATGGCAGAATACCTGCATATCAGCCAGAACGCCTATTCATCCATTGAAAGAGGTCATACCCGTATAGACCTTGAAAGATTGAAAACAATTGCTAAAAAACTTAAAGTGGATGTTGAAGGTTTTCTGAATACCAATACTGCTGACACAAAAGCAGATGCTGAAGTAATTACAAATGACTGGACAGAACTGGTTAAGACAAAAGATAAACAAATACAGCAGCTCCTGCTTCACAATCTCCAGCTACTGGAGACTATTGAAAAAATGAATACAGCAAAATAACCCAATACAAATCATTCATGAAAATTCAAAGGATGCCCTATGATTCGTCTATTAATTTTTACAGCCGTTGTTTTAATTTCCCGCTCCCTCCCCGCCCAAAACCGATACGATATCATTATCGATGAGATCATGGCCGATCCCACACCACAAATAGGGTTACCGAATAATGAATGGATAGAAATAAAGAACGTATCTGCCGCGCCTGTCAACCTGCAAAACTGGCGCATCGGCGATGCCAGCAGTCAAAGCGGCCCTTTACCTAATATCACGTTGCAACCCGACAGCTTTCTGGTCATCTGTGCCAGCAGCGCAGTGACTGTCATGTCTGCTTTCGGAACAACGATCAGCGTTACCAGTTTCCCCTCGCTGGATAATGATGGCGACCAATTGTTCCTGAAAGCTTCCAACGGTAAAATCATTCATGCTGTAAGCTATACTTCGGCATGGTATCAAAATGAAATAAAGAAAGATGGGGGCTGGACACTGGAAATGACCGATACCCAAAATCCCTGCTCCGGTTTCCATAACTGGAAAGCATCCGTCCATACCACCGGTGGAACACCCGGAAAAAAGAATTCCATTGATGCTGTCAATACAGACGTAACGCCACCCGCACTGAACAGGGCTTATATTACCGACAGCATCACGATCATTTTAGTGTACGATGAACCGTTAGACAGTGCCTCCGGCGCCACGCCAGGCCATTATACACTTGACGGGGCCCTGACTATCCTGTCTGCGACCACTATCCCTCCATTATTTGATAAGGTACAGCTGAAACTGGTTACACCCATGATCACCGGAACGGTTTACCATATCACCGCCACCAGCGTGAAAGACTGCAAGGGTAATAACATCGGCTCATCCAATAAAACAAAAGTGGGTATTCCATCGCCTGCCGCTGCCGGCAACTGTATCATCAATGAAATCTTATTCAATCCCCGTTCTGCCGGCTATGATTTCGTTGAGTTATACAACAACAGTCATAAAATTCTCGATGCCTCCAAACTTTTTATTGCCAATCGTAATAGCAGCAATGTGATCAGTTCTATAAAAAGTGTAAGCATTCTTCCCTTTTACATTTTTCCCGGCGAGTATATAGTACTGACAGAAAATGCGGATATCCTTTCGCTGGATTACCTCGTAACCAGGCCTGAACAAGTGTTGATTGTTTCACCGCTGCCCACTTACCCCGATGATGAAGGAGATGTGGTAGTATTAAATTTCCAGGGTGAGGTTACCGATGAGGTAAGGTATAAAGACAACTGGCATTTTAAACTCCTGGATAATACTGAAGGCATTTCCTTAGAAAGAATTGATCCCTCCGCTATTTCACAAAATGAAACCAACTGGCATAGTGCCGCCTCCACCGCTGGCTATGCCACACCCGGGTACAGAAATTCACAATACAAGGTCATTAATGATCCGGAAGCAACAATCACTCTCATCCCCAAAGTATTCTCGCCGGATAATGACGGCAGGGATGACATTGCCACGGTGCAATATAAAATTACGGAACCAGGATACGTGGCTAATATAACCATCTTCGATGCAAGTGGCAGGGTTGCCAGAAACCTGGTTCAAAATGGAACTATGGGTTTATCCGGTTACTGGAACTGGGATGGCTTAAATGACAAACAACAGCGGTTATCTGCAGGGGCTTATATCATCTTCACTGAGATATTCAATCTGCAGGGAAAGAAAAAGCAGTTTAAAAATGTGATCTTGCTGGCCGGTAAGTTGCATTAACCCCTGTTATACCAGTTCGATCTCAAAACTTACCAGGTCTTTAAATTGCTGTATACGGTTTGTAATGTCTTCGTGAGTTATTTCCTTCAAACGTGTGGGCCCGAATTTCTCCACACAGAAACTGGCCATTGCCGAGCCAACGATGATGCCTCTTTTCATATTCTCAAAGGAGATATCACCTGTTTTGGCCAGGTGCCCCATAAAGCCTCCGGCAAATGTATCGCCGGCGCCTGTGGGGTCGAACACTTCTTCTAACGGTAAAGCAGGTGCGAAAAAAACATCCGTACCATGAAATAACAGGGCCCCGTGTTCCCCCTTTTTAATGATCAGGTACTTTGGTCCCATTTCCATGATCGCTTTAGCAGCTTTTACCAGGGAGAAATGACTGGTGAGTTGCCGGGCTTCCGCATCATTCACCAGCAGCATGTCCACATATTTCAATAATATCTTCAGGTCTGCCATCGCTGTTTCCATCCAGAAGTTCATCGTATCCATTACAATAAGCTTGGGCCTTTTCTTCAGTTCCTGTATCACATTCAACTGCAGTTTGGGCATCAGGTTGCCCAGCATCAGAAATTCTGCACCCTGGTAACCATCCGGTATATGGGGATCAAAATCTGCCAGCACATTCAGGTCTGTAACCAAAGTATCACGGCTGTTCATATCCTCATGATAGCGGCCGCTCCAAAAGAAGGATTTCTTACCGGGTACAATTTCCACACCATCCAGTTGCACCCCCCTTCTTCTCAGTTCTTCCATTTCTTCCTTTGGAAAATCATCCCCTATAATGGATATCTGTTGTACCGGCTTCACAAAATTGGCCGCAGCATACGCAACATAAGTTGCCGAGCCTCCCACAATTTTATCAATTTTTCCAAAAGGGGTTTCAATGGCATCAAAGGCCATGGTTCCAACGGTGATCAAAGACATAATTTGCTGATTGGTGTTAAGTAAAGATTCAAAACTTGCTTATAAAGCCGCAAACCTACATGAATTTTGTATATGATCGGCTGTCAATCCCCAGTATTTGGTAACTTTGAAAAGCATCATCATCCGTAACATGCTGAAACGGTTTTTTGTCATCTTTTTCCTTCATTTTTCCATGGGCAGCCTGTGCGCCCAGTTTGATACCACATTTGCCAAAACACATATCCGGCAATGTGCCGATAGCCTGGTTACAGGTTTCAAAACAAAGAACTGGGAGTTATTTACCCGGTACAGTTACCCCGCAATGATCGGTTCGCTGGGAGGTAAAAAGGAATTTATTCAGTTCATCTCCTCCTCCTTTGATCAAATACCGGATTCCGCATGGAAACAGTATGAACCGGGCAAAATATTACAAGTCATAAAAACCGGAAGGGATATGCAGGCATTGATTGAATTGCATTCTGTATTACAATTACCAGACAGCCGGATTGTTTCCACCACCTGCCTGGTGGCCGAATCCTGGGATGGGGGGTTATTCTGGACTTTTTTTGACTCACAGGGTGATATACAATCGGCCAAAGCGATCAAACCTGACCTGAGCCATGAATTAAAAATACCAGCTAAAAAGGAAAGCGTGGAACCCCTGAATAAGGCTGGCCAACAGGATCTGCCGGCGAAACATCAACAATAATCATACTTTGTATCCTGTTCCTTTCCCTATCTTTGAATATATGGCCAGGGCACAACGCAAAAAAGCATCCAAAAAAGAGCTGATCCTTCGCAGGGCCGCCACCATGTTCCGCGAAAAAGGGTTTGCCGCCACTTCTATGAGGGACCTTGCCGAAATGGTGGGTATTGAAGCAGCCAGCCTGTATAATCATATCCGCTCGAAAAACGAGATCCTCGAAGCCATTTGCTTTGATGTGGCCAATATTTTCAACACACATCTTGAAAATATAGAAGCCGGCAATCAAAAATCGATCACCAAAATTGAAAGTCTTTTACGTTTCCATATCAAACAAATGGTCGACAACTATGAAGAAGTATATGTAAGCGACCGTGAATGGAAACACCTGGATGAGCCTTACCTGTCTAATTTTCAAAACCAGCGACGTAACTATAGAAAAAAATTTGCCGCCATCATTGAAGAAGGCATTACCCGGAACGAGATCCGCAAGATCGACGCCCCTACAGCTGTACTCATCATTTTGCACGCCGTAAGCGGTATCGAAAGCTGGCATCGCAGTAAAGCGAAGATCAGCGCCCAGGAACTGGAAGACAATATGGTAATGATCATGATCGACGGATTGCGAAAACATGCCTGATCTATGTCTATCCATTTTCACCCGATCGCTGTTAAGGAAGTAAAGAAAGAAACCCCGGATTGCGTATCGGTTGTATTCGAGATCCCCGAAAATCTAAAGAACGATTTTGCCTTTATGCAGGGCCAAAGCCTCACCCTGCGCACCACTATCCAGGGCGAGGAAGTACGCCGCACCTATTCCATTTGCTCCTCACCATTAGAAAAAGAATGGAAAGTGGCGATCAAGAAAGTAAGTGATGGCCTTTTTTCAAGCTATGCCAACGATCAACTGAAAAAAGGGGATGTGCTTGAAGTAATGCCCCCCGTTGGCAAATTCTATACGGAGCTCCACCCCTCCCAGCAAAAAAACTATGCAGCCTTCGCTGCCGGAAGCGGCATCACCCCTGTGCTTTCGCTGATCAAAACAACACTGGCCACGGAGCCACGCAGTCATTTCACATTGGTATATGGGAATAAGAACAGGAGCTCGATCATTTTCTTTGAAGAGCTGGAAGCTTTGAAGAACAAATACATGGAGCGGTTTAGCCTGATCCATGTGCTGAGCCGTGAAAAAACAGACACCACTTTAAACTTCGGAAGAATAACTGTTGAAAAACTGGCAGAGCTGGAAAAACTGGTGGATTATATGTCCACCGATGAATTTTTTCTTTGCGGCCCAGAAGAAATGATATTTTGCGTGAAGGATTTCCTGGAAGCTAAGGGCATTACTAAAAAGAAGATACATTTTGAGCTGTTCACCTCTCCCGGGCAAAAGAAACAGGCCACAACCATTAAAAAGACAGAAAGTTCCGGCGGGCCAACATGCAATATTACCGTGAAACTCGATGGCCGTTCCTTTGACTTTGATCTTCCCCTCAGTAGTGACACCACTATTTTAGATGCCGCCCTGCAGCAGGGCGCCGATCTTCCCTATGCCTGCAAAGGAGGAATGTGCTGTACCTGTAAGGCCAAACTGGAAACAGGTGAAGTGATGATGGATGTGCATTGGGGACTCGAGGAAGAAGAGATCGAACGGGGCTATATCCTGACCTGCCAGTCGCACCCGAAAACAGAAAAAGTAGTGGTGGATTTTGATGCAAAATGATTCCTGATCCCATTCTAAAACATAGTACTATGAGAAGTGCTGTCTCCGCCCTCTTCTTCCCTGCCGCCATTATTTCACAGGCACAAACGGAAACGGATGTCAATGCCCTTATTGAAGCACCCGGGCAAATGATAAAGAACTAACAGCAGCGGACGTGAAAAAGAGGAATATAATGATCTCAAACCCCATTCCTGCGTTATACTGACGGAAGGAAAGAAATACCTGGAATTATTGATAAAAAGCAGGTGGTCCGGTTGTAAATACCCTCCCTCTTTACTGTGTAGCAACCACATTATTAACTTTATTCCGGGCAGGTTTAAAGGATTGGTTAATGACAAAGTTCACCCCCAAACAGGTGTTAGTTTTAATTACCTTTGTCGGGTAAATTTTTAGCCATGCCAGTACAGGATCTGGAAAAAATATTCCAGGACAAAATCGATAAAGAGATCAAGATCGAGCCGAAGGATTGGATGCCGGATGCTTACCGCAAAACCAATCTAAGGCAAATAAGTCAGCATGCCCATAGCGAAATTGTGGGTATGTTACCAGAAGGGAATTGGATATCGCGGGCGCCATCGCTGAAACGTAAAGCGATCTTATTGGCCAAAGTACAGGATGAGGCCGGGCATGGTTTGTACCTGTATGCAGCGGCGGAAACATTGGGCATGACCCGTGAAGAAATGATCAACGACCTGCATAGTGGTAAAGCAAAATACTCCTCCATTTTTAATTACCCCACATTAACCTGGGCCGATATGGGCGCTATTGGCTGGCTAGTAGATGGTGCGGCCATCATGAACCAGGTGATGCTCACCCGCACTTCGTATGGTCCTTATGCCCGTGCGATGGTAAGGATATGCAAGGAAGAAAGTTTCCATCAGCGGCAGGGCTTTGAAGCTTTATTGATGCTTTCTAAAGGAACTCCCGAACAAAAAGAAATGTGCCAGGATGCTATTAACCGCTGGTGGTGGCCGGCCCTGATGATGTTTGGGCCCAGGGATTCCGAATCCACCAATAGTGATCAGAGCATGAAATGGAAGATCAAAAGAAAAAGCAATGATGAGCTGCGGCAGAATTTTGTGGATATGTGTGCCGAGCAGGTGAAAATATTAGGCATGACACTTCCCGACGAAAAATTAACCTGGAATAACAAAACCGGGCACTATGAATGGGGTGAAATAAACTGGGAGGAGTTTTGGAATGTGGTAAAAGGCAACGGCCCCTGCAATAAACAAAGACTGGAAGCACGCAGAAAAGCCTGGGAAGATGGTGAATGGGTAAGAGAGGCTGCAGCGGCGCATGCGGCTAAACGAAAACTGAAACAAAAGAAAGACGCGGCATAATTAAACAAAGAGCCATGAAAAATTTCCTGAGAAAATTTTATTACGGCGATATTCCTGAAGATAAGGCAGGAGGTGATATTGTTTCCAAAGAATCCAGGAGCGACTGGCCTTTGTGGGAAGTATTCATTCGCAGCAAACAGGGGCTTGACCACAAACATGTGGGAAGCCTCCATGCAGCTGATGCCCAGATGGCTATTGAAAATGCAAGAGATGTGTATACCCGGAGAATGGAAGGTGTGAGTATTTGGGTGGTGGAAAGCAAATATATGGTGGCTTCCAACCCTGAAGAAGCCGGTGAATTATATGAGCCTGCTATGGACAAAGTGTACCGCCATCCTACATTTTATAACCTGCCGGATGAAGTAAATCACATGTGATCGTTTTTCAAATCCTAATTCATGAGTGCTGCATTGATTAATTATACTCTTCACCTGGCAGATACCACGCTGATCCTTTCACAACGCAATGCTGAGTGGTGCGGTCATGGCCCCATACTGGAGCAGGATATTGCTATCACCAATATTTCTCTCGACCTGCTGGGCCAGTCACGGAATTTTTACCAGTATGCCGCCAGCCTGATCGGCGGCACTGCCACTGAAGATTCGCTGGCCTTTCTGCGAAAAGAAAGAGAATTCCGTAACCTGCTGCTGGTGGAACAACCGAACGTGGATTGGGCGCAAACTATTTTACGTCAATATTTATTCAGCCAGTTTCAATACCTGCTTTTTGATAAGCTGCAAAATTATAAGGATACACAAATAGCTGCTATTGCCACCAAGGCCCTGAAAGAAATTACCTACCATGTAAGATGGAGCGGCGAATGGGTGGTACGCCTGGGTGATGGCACAGCGGAAAGTCATAACAGGATGCTGAAAGCCATTGATGAACTGTGGAGATATACAGGAGAGATGTTTCAACCGGCTGCCTGCGAAACGGAATCTGCGATCCCTGTATCTTCCCTGGAAGCTCCCTGGACAGAAAAAGTAAAAGAAGTGTTGACAGAAGCAGGATTGGCCTTACCTCCCAAAACATTTATGCAATCCGGCGGTAAAGAAGGAAAACATACGGAACAACTGGGTTATATACTTACAGAGCTGCAATATTTACAAAGGGCCTATCCGGGCGCTGAATGGTGATGCGTATGAGAACATCTGTGATCGATAAAAAAATGTTATACGAATACCTGGAGGAGATCAATGATCCGGAGGTTCCGGTATTAAGTATCATTGACCTGGGTATTGTACGTGACATTATCCTGCATGATGATGAACTGGAAGTGATCATCACCCCTACTTATACCGGCTGCCCGGCCATGGATATGATCGCAGCAAATATAAAAGTGGAGTTGGCCACTTTAGGATTTCCGAATGTAAAAGTTACACATGCTATCAGCCCCCCCTGGACCACAGAATGGATGAGCGAAGAAGGCAAACGAAAATTGAAGGAATACGGTATCGCCCCGCCTAATCCCAAACAACAAGTTTGCAATAACAAATTATTTACTGCTGATGAGGCTGTACAATGTCCTCATTGCAACTCCTGGCACACCCACCGCATCAGCGAGTTTGGCAGTACGGCCTGCAAAGCACTATTTCAATGTGATGATTGCAAAGAGCCATTCGATTATTTCAAGTGCCATTAAATGAGCTTGACCTTGAATTTCCCTGTCGTAATACTGGTGCCCGTCCCGTTGGCCCGAACCACATGTCCCTGGAAAGTTCCCGTGGCAATACGGGTTTGATGTACATAGCTGGTGATGGTAACGGTGAAAAGAGCACTGGACTGGCTCATAAAAATGTAAGAGGGTGTAACCCTGTCGTAATAATAAAATGCGCTTTTATTATCAGCCAGGTTGGTTATATCCTTGTCCAGTTTTTCATTCAAATAAACACTGATCACCATACCTGTATCTCCCGAACAGGAGGAAGGCCCAAAAAAAGTGAATGCAGTACGCTGCGGTGCCATAATAGCTGTATCTGCAACTCCGCAAAGTGTGGAGTTACCGGATTTAAAACTCCATTCCCAAAGATCTATCGTATTATCAAGACAAGCCGGGCAAACAGGAAATTCTTCTTTGATAGGCGGGATAGGAACCGTGTCCGTTGGCCCGGGTGGAACAACCCCCTCTATGCTATATTCTTTGGCACAGCCAATCAGTAAAAGCAGCGAAAGAAAGCCAGTGAGTTTTTTCATATCACCTTTTCTCCATTTAAGCAAAATAAAACAGATCACCGGGCAACCTCATTAAAGTTACAATTTTAATTGTCAACACCCCGAAAGACAGATTTTAGCTCCCCGTTCATTTGTTTTGTATGTTTGTTTTACAAAATGTTGCTATGTCTTCTATTCTTTTTGAAGTGAAGGATTCCATTGGTTTTATCACACTTCATCGTCCCGATAAACTCAACTCTTTTAATCGTGAAATGGCTTTAAAAATGCAGGAGGTGCTCGACAAGTGTAAGGAGGAGCATGTACGCTGCGTGTACATTACCGGTGCCGGCAAAGCTTTCAGTGCAGGCCAGGACCTGGCGGAAGTGGTGGACCCCAACGGACCGGGTATGCAACGGATATTGAGTGAACATTATAACCCGGTCATAACCCGTATCCGCAAGCTGGAAAAGCCGGTAGTGGCCGCTGTCAATGGCGTGGCTGCAGGTGCGGGAGCCAATATTGCTTTATGCAGCGATATTGTGGTGGCTGCACAATCTGCTTCATTTATACAGGCCTTCTCAAAGATCGGGCTGATACCCGACAGCGGTGGCACTTTTACATTACCCCGGCTGATCGGCTGGCAAAAAGCATCTGCCATCATGATGCTCGGTGATAAGATCTCTGCCACTGAAGCTGCACAAATGGGCATGATCTATAAAATATTCCCTGATGAAACCTTTGCTGCAGAGGCATGGAAGATCGCTTCCACCCTGGCATCCATGCCTACCAGGGGGCTGGCTTTTACCAAACAGGCATTAAATCTTTCATTTACCAGCACATTGGAGGAACAATTGCATGAGGAAGATGTGATACAGCAAAAGGCAGCCCAAACAGCAGACTATAAAGAAGGGGTTGCTTCTTTTTTAGAAAAACGCCCTCCTGTTTTTAAAGGAAAATAACCGTTAATGAAAATTGTATGAACGCAGAAAAAGATAAACTCGCCAACCAGGTAGTAGACCAAATGATGGAAAATGATCTTTTCAGTCAATGGCTGGGTATTGAGGTGTTAGCTATACGTGAAGGGTACAGTAAAATAAAAATGACAGTCAGGAATGAAATGATCAACGGTTTCGGTATTGTGCATGGCGGTATTGCCTTCTCCCTGGCTGATAGCGCTTTCGCCTTTGCGTGCAACAACCGGAACGTACTGTCTGTGGCGCTCGATACTTCTATCAATTTTATTAAACCGGTGCATGTGGGCGATGTATTAATGGCAGAAGCGAAAGAATTGCATAATGGTAAATCAACAGGTTTATACCATATACGGATCACCAACCAGAAAGATCATGAAGTGGCCGTGTTTAAGGGGCTTTGTTACCGGACGGATAAGAAGTTGGTAAGTATATAGAGTAAATGGAGTAAATAAAGTATATAGAGGATCGTTTTTTAGAATCTTTTACCTTACAAAAACAAAGCTTGCCTATGAATCATGAAGGAGATAATAAAATTTGGATTTGAAGAGTTGGAGCTATGGAAAAAAGTAAGGCTTTTTAAAAACCAGGTTAGTCAGCTGTTAAAGAAATTTCCTGAAAGGGAAAAATTCAGGCTTATCGATCAATTGACCAGGAGTGTCAGGTCAATTAATTCATTGATTGCCGAAGGACATGGAAGATTTACCTATCCTGATCAAATACATTATTGTATCCAGGCCAGGGGTTCACTTTCTGAAACGATCAATCACCTTTGGGATGCTTTCGATGAAGGATATATAGCAGAACCGGTTTTAAAAGAACTGAGGGAAAAGGGGAAGGAAATTGAACGGATGTTGAATGGCTATATTTCATTTCTCAGGAAAAAAAGAGATGAATAAATAACCTTCATAAACACCTGTCAAACCCTATTTACCTGGCTACTTCTTTCCTTTATATACTATTATACTTTACATACTTTTATTCTTTATCTACCTGTCATGATCTACGAATTCAAAGGCATAAAACCTGTCATTCATAAATCCTCTTTTATTCACCCGCTTGCGGCAGTAACGGGAAATGTTATCATTGGGAAGAATTGTTATATCGGGCCCGGGGCGGCTTTGCGGGGCGATTGGGGACAGATCATTATAGAAGATGGCTGTAATGTACAGGAGAACTGCACCGTTCACATGTTTCCCGGCGTAACAGTATTATTACAGGCTGGGGCACATATGGGCCATGGTGCCATCATTCATGGAGCAACGATCGGCCGTAATTGTCTTATTGGGATGAATGCCGTGATCATGGACAATGTACAGTTAGGCGATGAATGTATCGTGGGCGCCCTGTCTTTTATCAAAGAAGGGGAACTGGTCCCTCCCCGCAGTTTAGTGGTGGGCAACCCCGCCAGGATCATCAAAGAGGTATCGGATGAAATGATGAGCTGGAAAACCGAAGGAACGAAAATTTACGAGGCCCTGCCGGCAGAGATGCATGAGCAATGGAAAGTGTGTAAGCCTCTCCGCCAACCAAAACAGAAGAATTTTACCGGAAAAAAAATTTATAAACCCTGGAAACAAAAGGAATAATGATAATTTTTTTATGAAATCGTATTTTTCCTAAAAGAAAAAGTGGTGTGAATGCTTGCAAAAGAAAATTTCTTTTTACTTTTACTCCCTATTCGAACCATAGAGAACATTCATTAACCGTATCCAAATCTCCTTCCTAAAGCCTACTTACCAGATCATCCTTAGGATTTCCGCGCCGATCACCCGTGATTACCATTATTCGTTCAATTTTTTATTGACTCAAAGAATGGAATAGATATGCCTGCGTGCATACATATCCCATTTTGAAGCAGAATATATGATCAGGAAGAGCAATGCTGTCATGGCTGCCGCCTGGTATTTACTCCTTTGATCCTTTAAATGACCGTCAGCGTCCGCTCCTTAAAACCAAACAGGTACAGGATCTATTATTTGAACATAAAAACAATGAGCATGAAAAAGTTTACCCTGCGAAAAGGAGCTTTGTCCCTTTTGCTGCTGACAATGATCAGCACTTCCCGGTTATTTGCACAAACGGCCACGATCAGCCCGGCCAATGCCAATATCGGCGTCAATCAATCCCAGTTTTTTACAGTTACCACCTCCGGTTTCGGTGGTGATAATAACGACAGGGACTTTACTTACACGATTTCAGGACCCGGGGCCACTATTCCGGCTTCACCGGTTACGTATAGCTGTAGTTCCGGCTGTAACAGTGAGTCGCACGGCTTCCAGTTTACCACCGCAGGAACTTACACGATCAGTGTAACGGTTACGCAAACGCAAGGTGGCTCTGCTGTTGCCAGTACATCCACTACGTTAACCGTATGGACCCCGAATCTTTATTCCACTTCCGGTTCCGGTGCTATCAGGAACTGGAACGTTAACCCCGTTACCGGTGATGTGCTCAATGGTGGTGAATTATTTACCCCTTCTGTATCCACCGCAGCACTGGCTAAGAGCATGCCGACACCCTCGGACCCGGCCGGTTCTTTGTATTACCTCGAGAATACCAACTACTCCAATACAGGGGTAGTAACTATGTATGCAGCTGCACCCAATGGTACCGGCGAAACACAGGTGGCTGCTGTGGACATTAACGGAAGCAGCAATACCGGTTTAGGTTTTGTTCGCCTGGGATTTGATGCCGCAGGAACAGGATGGATTCTCGCAGGAGACGGAAGCAGTATATTATATCTTGCAAAATTCACGGGCAATGGTACTTCACCAGCCGTGGTTACCACACTTGGAACAGTAACTATCTCAGGTACGGGTTCAGCCAGTGAGTTTCAGAATGGCGACCTGGCCATCAGCGGCTCCGGCGCCATGTATGTGGTGGCCAATGTGAATGGGGGGGATACTTATGTTTATGCCATGAACAATATGAGCGGCCCTACTTATTCGCTGGCACGCAAATGGAAATTAGTGCAGCCCGGCGGATCAAACTTCACCGGTAGTGTAAATGGGGTGGCCTTCACGCAAAGCGGGTCACTGCATATTTCCACTTCAGATGGATTGTATTTCATTGACCAGGCTACCGCGAATATTGTCAGCGGAACAGTGGAATGTGCCCTTGCCTTTTCTCAAACAGGTCTTACCGACCTGGCTTCGGATAAATTCCCGATGCAGACCACCCTGCCTGCAAAATTGCTGAGCTTTACTGCTTCCCTGAAAAATGATGTTACCTCACTCGTTTGGGAATCTGAAAACGAACAGAATTTCAGTCATTATGAAATAGAAAGAAAAGGTGGCAGCGGATCTTCCTTCGAAAAGATCGGAACAAAAGATGCGCTGAACAGTACAAATAAGAATGCTTATTCCTATTCGGATAATGTAAGCGCTGTTACAGACAATGCGCTGTATTATCGCCTCAAAATGGTGGATGAAGACGGCACTTACCTGTACAGCCAGACGGTGATGGTGCGTAAAGACGGGAAGGCGCTGCAGGGTGTAAAGATCAGTCCAAACCCGGCTAATGGGGCATCGGATGTTACCGTTCGTTTTGATGCACCGGCTGCTGCCATGGTGAATATCCGTGTGGTGGATATGAGCGGCAGAATATTACTGGAACAGCAAAACAGGGCCTCTGCCGGCACCAACAGTGTAACGATCAATAATATCCGCTCACTGCAACCGGGCATGTACCTGGTACAGCTGAAAAATGGTGAACAACTGGAAACAACAAAGCTGGTTATTTCCAGGTAAATGATATAGCAAACGGGGTGACATGGCTCACCCCGTTTTTTTTTAAACGTTTTTTTACCGTTGCCGGCACAAAACAGGAACTGAGTAAAAACTCTTATGTTGAAATGTGTTTCGCAACGGAGGGGATTGTATTCACTTACCCATAACAGGGAAAATTTTACGCTGTTAGAAATAATCTTTTTTTGTTATAAAACATTTTTTTTATCTCAGCGCAGTTCCTACATTTACAACAGGATTAAACCCTGTCTTTTGCGAAAATTCCTGGATTAATGACTAATCCGTCCTTTATTCCTTTCTGAAGCCCCGAGAGAGATTATACCAAAACGACCACTTATTTCCACCCCGTGCCTGATGATTGAAAAAAAAGAGGTTTCTTATTTTTGTTATTTATAAACCCAAGGAGCATGAAAAAATTTACCCTAAAGAAGGCATTGCTTTCTTCTCTATTGCTTGTTACAATTTCTGCATTCAAATTATCAGCACAATCGATCACCATTTCCCCCGCTAATGCAAACATCGGGGCCAATCAATCCCAGTCTTTCACCATTACCTGTACGGGTTTTGGAGCGGATGATAATGACAGAACTTTTGCGTATACCATCACCGGGCCGGGGGCTACTATCCCCGCCACACCCACATCCTTCAACTGTACATCAGGTTGTGATGTGGAAAGTCATTTATTTACATTTCCCACAGCGGGCACTTACACTATTAACGTAACTGTAACCCAAACTGAAGGTGGCGGGGCCGTGGCTTCCAACTCCACTTCACTGATCGTATGGACCCCGAATTTGTATGCCTCATTCGGCGCAGGCCCGATACGAAATTTCAATTCCGATCAAACCTCCGGGGTGCTCAATCATGGTGGTGACCTCTATACTGCCGCTGTTACCGTGGATGCAATAGCTAAAAATGCTATCACCGGAACAGATGTTGATGGAAATATATATTACCTCGACAATGTGGCTGCCAACGATGGCGTGGTAACCCTTTACTCCTCACCTCCCAATACAAACGGCGAAACACTGGTTGCCACTGCAGACCTGAACGGTGCCAGTACCAGCGACCTGAATTTTGCCCGGCTTGGTTTTGACCCCACTGGTGTGGGTTGGATACTTGCCGGCGATGGAACCGATTTATACATCGCCAGTTTTACAGGCAATGGCGTCAATCCGACCACTATCAATGTGCTGGGCACCGTTACGATAACTGCACCGGGTACTATTGCTGATTTTGAAAATGGTGATCTTGCCATCAGCGGTACCGGAGTTATGTACGCAGTGGCGAGTGTAACCGCCGGTGATACTTATGTTTATTCTATCAACAGCCTGGCCGGCCCCACTTATACTGCTGCACGCAAATGGAGATTGACACAGGGAGGTGGTGCCAACTTTACCACCCCGGTAAACGGGATCGCTTTCACTTCCACCGGTTCTGTTCACTTATCCACTTCCGATGATCTTTTCTTTATCGACCAGGCCAGCGCAACGATCGTTTCCGGAACTATCGATTGTGCACAGGTGTTTAACCTGGCCGGTTTTACAGATATTGGTTCAGACAATTTCCCGGTGATCACTATTCTGCCGGTAAAACTGATCGGTTTCAGCGGTACCATCAACAATGGACTGGTAACCCTTAACTGGGAAACTGAGAACGAACAAAACTTCAGCCATTTTGAAATTGAAAGAAAAGGCGCCAGTGGCGGCAGCTTCCAGAAAGTGGGAACAAAAACCGCATTGAATGGCAGCGGAAGAAATAATTACAGCTTTGCTGATAATATCAGCAACCTTTCTGAAAATGTGGTGTACTACCGCCTGAAAATGCTGGACCTGGATGGTAAGTTCAATTATAGCCAGACCATCCTTGTACGTAAAGACGGCAAAGCATTGTCTGGTATCAAAGTAAGCCCCAACCCGGTTATCAATGGAACAGATGCCACACTTCGTTTCAATTCTTCTGTTAATGCAACCATCAATATCCGGGTGGTGGATATGACCGGCAGAACCATGCTGGAACAACAGAACAGGATATCGCAGGGTGTAAACAGTGTAACGATCAATAATATCAGGACCCTGCAATCAGGAATGTATATAGTGCAAATGAAGAATGGTGACCAGGTGGAAAGCGCCACGTTCACCATCACAAGATAATTTCTCCCTTACCACCGGGGAGATTCACCTGAACTCCCCGGTGGTATTCTTCACTATCCTTCTCAAAAATCACTTTAAAAATAGTTGAAACGCATTCAATGCTAAATGCTCAGGGTTTTTATACCTTGACCCCTCTTGCTTTTCGTGGCGGAGGGGTTTATTTTTTATGTACTGCCAGGTAATTTTCCTATGCTGCTGTTTTATCTGGCGCCCTTTACGCTGAAAAAGTAATTTTACGATGGCCCGGGGAAATAAAAAAACCATTTCTGTTCGTTAAAAAACGACGTATCTCTTGCATATACGAAAAACGGTTTCTATTTTTACACTGTATTTGATACCCTAATTACAGACTGAAGACAGACAAATACCGTATCCAAATCTCCTCTCCAAAACCTTCCCAGTTTCCTGATTTCCTTTTTGCTCAGTATTCCTCAATCCTGTTAACGACCACCTGAGTCCAACTCCGTTCAAAACCAATTTGAACCAGGATTTTCTATTTCGATATAAAAACAATGAGCATGAAAAAGTTATACTTCACCGGGGTATTACTGTGTGGTTTGCTATACACAGTTGCCAACGCCCAGCCTACACAACCGGGCACTCCCCCTTCCGGCAATTCCAACAACTGTACACAGCCTATTTCTGAGATCTGCCAGGGCAGCTCAACGGTTATCACCAATTTCCAGAATGGAACACTTCGTTCCGGCAGCCCAACTTCCTTACCGGCTTTGTACACTTTTTATAATGTGGCCACGGTAAACGGGCAGCAGATCAATGCCACAGTAACGGTGGATGCACAGGTGAACTGTGATATGGGTAATGGAAGTTTCAGTATTGATGATGATGCCGCCAACGACCAGGCTGGTAACAGTATTGCCACTTTCTTTGCACCGCGTATCAGGCCTGCTTCCAATCTTACTAATGCTGACGTTAGAGGATATGTGCAGTTTACCATCCGTTTTTACCTCGACAATGGAACCGGTGGTCAGCAATACCCGGCAGATTATTTGACACTTCCCCCCGCGGGAGGTTTGAGCGGACTGAACTATATCCATTATGATATTGATGGAACATCTGTGGGCAGTGGTGGCTGGTTCCGCGAAACCGGTGTGGTGCAGAATGTATCGGGCTCTATTATCGTAGGCGATATGTCTACAGAACTGACTGCCTATTCTTATACCGATGCCGGAGGCTGGAAAGGTTTTGCCGGTTCGGTGTATGAAAGAGATGGCGTATCAAGATGTGCACAGGTAGCTGCTGCAGCCACTTATTCAAGCCCGCAGCAAACCATTACCATGAGAATGGGATATGATTATAATTACGAGGGCACCAGCTATAATCAAAGGCCCACCCGCCAGTTCGGGTCCAGGTTTGGTTGCTTTACATTCCCGCAGCAAACCACTTTGCCTGTAAGGCTGCTGAGCTTTACTGGTACGCTCAAAAACAATATTACCGTACTGAACTGGGAAGCAGAGAACCAGGTTAATTTTTCCGCATACGAAATTCAAAGGAGCACGAATGGTGTTGATTATACCAGTTTATCTGTAAAAGAGCGCCAGGGTACAGGCATGGAGAAGCAACAGTATACCTATGGCGATAACCTGGCCGGTATTGCCGGTAATGTTTTCTACTACCGTTTGCGTATGCTGGATATTGACGGACGATTTACCTATAGTAATGTGATCATGGTACGCACCGACCAGAAGAATGTGGATGGGCTGGCCCTGAGCCCTAACCCTGTTGTCAATGGCGGCTTAGCCAATGTGCGGTTTGAGTCCACCTCCCATAAAAAAGTAGAGTTCCGGGTAGTGGATATGTCGGGTAAAGTGGTGCTGAAACAACAGAATGTGGTGCAGGAAGGATTCAACAGTGTGGCCATCACTGGTGTGGGCAAGCTAAACCCGGGCATGTATGTGCTGCAAATGTCAGATGGCATGACCCTGGAAACAACCAAATTCACCGTATACCGATAAATCAAAAAATTAAAGCGGGCGGCCCCATTTTTCAGCCGCCCCTTTCACTCCGTTTTCCCTTGAACATAGTAATTAGAAAGATTCCATTGAAGGCATTAAACGCTTAATGCTCAGGGTTTTTATACCTTGACCCCTCTCGCTTTTCGTGGCGGAGGGGTTTATTTTTTTTAAGCCCTTCGCTTCTAAAAATTTTTCGGCCAAAAAAATATTAGTCGTAATTTAATGTAGCGCCTCTTTATGCAAAATAAGGAGGCCATGAATCTTATCAATTGTTCACGCTTAATCCAAAAAACCAGGTATATGAGAAAAAGTCTACCCTTCGCCTCCTTTCTTTCGGCTGCAGTGATATTGGCTCTGTCTGCCGGGGCCCAAAACAATGAAAAATTCGCTTATTCGATAACCGATGTTCCTGAGCAAAACGGGAACTGGATCTATCTCCGGAAATTAAACATGGAAACCGGCACTTTCAGTGGTTCACTTATCAACGGCATGGCTGAAAACCAGGTGGTATATGATGCTGTTACTAAAAAGCAGATCACCGATTTTTCGGTTACCAAAACCGCCAACTACCTCAACCCCCGCCCTGCCTTTGCCGGCAACGTAGCGGCCATTGCTTATGACACGCGGAATAACAGGATCTGGTACACCCCCATGTTCATCGACCAGTTACGTTACATCGATGAAAAGTCTATGAAAGTTTATTATGTAACCGACAAGGCTTTTACCAGTAAAGCGCAAAAAAATCCTGACCAGGGTAATATCGTTACCCGCATGACGATCGCGGCTGATGGTTATGGTTATGCCATGACAAATGACGGTACCCAATTGATCCGTTTTAGTACTAACAAAAAAATAGAAATTACAGACCTCGGAACCGTTGTGGACGATCCGGCCAATAAAACCGTATCCATTCACAATTCCTGCACCAGCTTCGGTGGTGATATGATCGCCGATGATGATGGCAACCTCTATGTTTTTTCTGCCCGCAACCAGGTATTTAAAATAAATATCGCCACCAAAGTGGCCACCCACCTGGGACAGGTTTCCGGTTTACCAAATGGATTTACCATTAATGGTGCAGCGGTAAACGGTAACAACCAGGTGTTGATCAGCAGCGCCGTGGAATCTGCTTCTATGTTTGTACTCGATAGCAAAACATGGTCGGCCACACCCGCTGCTATGAATGGAAAGGTTTGGCATACTTCCGACCTGGGCAGCAGCAACCTGCTTTCTTCAGGAAAAAAACCGGCCGAAACAGCTGCATTAATATCACGCAATACACCTGCTAATTCCGGTGATGGTAAAATCAGCATCTTCCCCAATCCTGTAACGAATGACCAGTTCAGGATCCAGTTCAACCAACTGGAAGCAGGCAGTTATACGATACAGGTAACGGATGTAATGGGCCGCCAGGTGATACAGCAAATCGTGAATGTGAATGGTGAAGAGCAAATACAGACCGTCAAATTACAGTCAGCTTCTGCAAAAGGAATTTACCTGGTGAAAGTAACGGACCATGCCAACAGATCGGTGTATTCAACAAAGATCGTTGTTCAATAATACTGTATTCATTAAATAAGAAACCCTGTAGCGAATACTACGGGGTTTTTTATTTTCCCTCATTCTTCCAAACAACTTTCACCAACTTTGCATTCTTTGAAAAATCCTCACACTTACCGTCGCCCCTTCCGGTAAAACCACCTGAGGGCGCACAGATCTCTTTGCAGGCCGTATCATATAACACGTTATAGTGATCACAGCAGGGCGCCGTTACCAGGTAAACGGTGTTTCCATTATACATATATTCTTCCACCTGCAGGGGCACTTCGGGAGGAGATTGTTTACGGCCATCATCGATCATTTTCTGTATACAGGCAGGCATGGCCGAAACGGGTTCTTTTTGCTCCTCCCCCTTGCTTTTTTTCTTGCCACAATCGCTGGAGGATAAGACCGGGATGGCCAATAGTATTAAAATAAATTTCATAGCCGATGTTTGAAATTGGTTAAGGTATATTTGCACCAATTGTAAAATTAGGGCTTTGGAGAAAAGTAATTTTGTTGACCAGATACGCATTTTCTGCCGCAGCGGCCATGGAGGGGCGGGCAATAAGCATTTTATGCGTAATAAATTCACTGCATTGGGTGGCCCCGATGGTGGCGATGGTGGCCGTGGGGCACATATCATATTAAAAGGCAACAGTAACCTGTGGACATTGCTTCACCTGCGGTATTTTAAAAACGTACTGGCAGAGGATGGGGAGAAAGGCGGTTCCAATAACTCGCATGGCCGGGATGGTAAGAACATCATTATCGAAGTGCCGCTGGGTACTATTGCCAGAGATGAAGAAACAGGCAAGCAGGAAGCAGAAATATTAGAAGACGGGCAGGAAATTATCTGGCTTCCGGGCGGTCGTGGCGGATTGGGCAATTCACATTTTGCCACCCCCACCAACCAGGCGCCGGAGCATGCACAACCCGGTGAACCGGGTGTGGAAGGCTGGAAAGTGCTGGAATTAAAAGTGCTGGCCGATGTGGGCCTCGTGGGGTTTCCCAATGCCGGCAAATCCACTTTACTTTCTGTGATCACGGCGGCCAAACCCAAGATCGCCGATTATGCTTTTACCACCATTACACCCAACCTGGGCATGGTGGAATACCGCGATGGAAAAAGTTTTTGCATGGCCGATCTGCCGGGTATCATCGAAGGGGCTGCAGAAGGAAGGGGCCTGGGCCACCGTTTTCTCCGCCATATCGAAAGAAATTCCGTACTGCTTTTTTTGATCCCGGCCGATAGCGCCGATCACAAAAAAGAGTTTGATATTCTGGTCAATGAACTGGAACAATACAATCCTGAACTATTGCACAAACAATTTATTATAGCTATCAGTAAAAGTGATATGCTGGATGATGAACTGAAAGCCGCTATTGAAAAAGAGCTTCCTGCCGGTATTCCACACCTGTTCATTTCTTCGGTTACCCATAAAGGAATTACAGAGCTGAAAGATGTATTATGGAATGCATTGAATCAACCTGTTAAGTAGGAATTGCGAGGTTTAAGTTGCAGATCGTTTATACCAGGAGCATCCCAAAAAGATGAACGCCCCCGCTTTATTAACTCCCAACCATAAACCAAAAACCAAAAACGATAAACAGGGCCGCTATGGGGTTTTGGCTGCACCTGAATTTTATAGTACGTTTGCCGCAATTAAAATTCCCGCACATGAGAAAATTTCTTTTAACGATTGTATTCGTAGTTTCTCTCTTCATCAAATCATTTGCCGATGAAGGCATGTGGCTGCCCTTATTGCTGGGCCAGCAGGTGTATAATGATATGGTGAAAAAAGGTTTGAAGCTGACGAAAGAACAGTTATACAATATCAACAAACCTTCGCTAAAGGACGCCATTATCATTTTCGGAGGTGGTTGTACCGGTGAGATCGTAAGTGCTGAAGGATTAATATTCACTAATCACCATTGTGGTTATGACGCCATTGCATCTGCCAGCACGGTAGAACATAACTACCTGCAAAATGGTTTTTATGCCCGGAACAAAGGCGAAGAAATCCCCACCACCTTATCCGTTCAGTTTTTATTACGAATAGATGATGTGACGAAAGAAGTACTGGATTCATTAAAAGGGCTTAGCGGTACGGAAAGGGTGCAAAAGCAGGCAGCCGTACTGGCTGCTATCAATAAGAGAATGAGCGATGAAACAAAAAATATTGAAACAAGGGTCAGCTCACTCTTTAAGGGAAACCAGTATTTGGCATTTGTGTATCAGCGTTACTACGACGTTCGCCTGGTGGGCGCTCCGCCGGAAAGTGTAGGAAAATTCGGTGGTGATACAGACAACTGGGAATGGCCCCGCCATACCGGAGATTTTTCTGTTTTCCGGGTGTACACCAAACCTGATGGAAGCCCTGCCAAAAAAGATGAAGCGGTGGATGGTAACATACCCATGAAACCCAAATGGTACCTGCCCGTATCACTGAAACCCCTGAAAGACGGCGATTTCGCTATGATCTGGGGCTATCCCGGCAGCACCAACCGTTACGAAAGCTCTTATGGCATTAAACTCGCCACCGATATTAACAACCCCACGCTGGTAAAACTTCGCGATGTAAGACTGAAATACATGTTTGAAGAAATGAAAAAAGACCCCGCGATCAAACTCCAGCTCGCTTCTTCTTATGCCGGCATTGCCAACTACTGGAAATTCTATGACGGTGAAACCAAGCAATTGCTGAAGTATGATATCTATGGTCAGAAAAAAGTTTTCGAAGCCAAATTCATTGCCTGGGCCAAGGGCAAACCCGAGTATGAGAATATTTTTACAGAATGGGGCAAGGCCTATGAAGCCTGGAGGCCTTATGCCAAACACAGGCAGTATATCAATGAAGGTATTTTCGGTTCACCGCTGATGGGCTTTAGCTCGACGCTTACACAAATAGAAAAAGCACTGGTAACGCCCGGCACCAAACAGGCGGACCTGAAAAAAGCGATCGATGCCGCCACTAAACAAAGGGCTGCTTTTCTGGAGGGTGAAAATAAATTATCAGATGAACATATTGTGGCCGCCGTTACACGCATGTTCTATGAAGATGTGGTGAAGGAACAACACCCTGTTGGTTTTTACAATACATTAAAAGACCAGTATGGCGCATTAAACGATGATGCTACTTATAAAAAGTATGCGGCAGATATTTTCAGCAAGACCTTCATCTTTGATAATGCCAAATGGGAGGCTTTTGTAAAGAACCCGGATGCCATAACCCTGCAAAATGACCCGGCTTATAATTATGCCAATGCATTCTATACAAATTACATTACCAAATACTCCCCTTTTTTCCAGCAGTTCAATGCAAAGAATGCGGAGTTTGGAAGATTGTACCTGAAGGGCATTATGGAAATGGACCCCGTAAAAGCGAAGATGATGTACCCGGATGCCACTTTCACCATGCGCACCAGCTATGGCAATGTAAAGTCATACCGCCCGAGAGATGCAGTATTTTATGATTATGTAACCACTTCCAAAGGGCTGCTGGAAAAATACAAAGCAGGTGACTATGAATTTGATCTCCCTGCCAACCAGGTGGAGTTATTAAAGAAAAAAGATTTCGGGCAGTATATGGACCCCACCCGCAAGGAGCTGGTCATCGGCTTCATTACTACCAACGATATCACCGGCGGCAACTCCGGTTCACCCGTTATCAATAACAAAGGCGAACTGATAGGGCTGGCATTTGATGGCAATTATGAAGCGCTGAGCCATAAATTAGCTTTCGATAAAGACCTGAACCGTACCATTTGTGTGGATATACGCTATGTGTTATGGTGTATCGACAAACTGGGCGGCGGCAGTAATATTATCAAAGAATTGAAGCTGATGAAGTAATTTTGACTTTACGGTCATAAAGCCGTCCCTGCGCTGCGGGGGCGGCTTTTTATTTTTCAACCAATTATTACTTAACATTGCAGAAGTATCTTTTGAAACGACAGCTCACCATATTTCTTTTACTGCTCCTGGCCGGGCATGCCGCCCTTGCGCAGGTGATAGGGTTTAGCTTTGGCACCGACCTGAGTGTGCAACGAAACTTTAAAAAAGAGCAACAGTTCTGGACCGTAGGCCAGAGCATACAATTGCATTACCATTTCACTAAAAAAGACGGACTCTATATCTGGTTTGTATATTATTCCAATGGTAATTTCAAAAATAATATCACAGCTACTGCCAAAGACCCCGGCACCACTCCTTCCAGTATCGATTATGTGAATAGTGGTAATATGCGGACCAAACATTTTTCCGTGGGCTGGAAAAAATACCTCAAAGGAAATTATGATGAGGAAAAAACCTGGAACCTCTATGGGTATGCAGGTTTTGGATTATTATTGGGCAGGGTAACCAATACACATTCGGTGGGTATTGACACCACCCTCTATCATGTACCTGTAAGAGATGGAAAAGGAAATTTTAAACGGCTTACGTTCGACCTGGGACTTGGCTATGAATATCCCATTGGGGGTGACTTTTTTATTTACTCTGAAGGAAGAATGTGGATACCTGCCACCGAATACCCCAGTAAATACTTATTTGTAAATGATAAAGCGCCTTTTGCCGGAATGATGAGCCTGGGATTGCGCCTGGTATTTTAGAAATATCTTCTTATTCCAGTTTAATATCAAAGCGGCCTTCAGTAACAGCTAATGGTTCCGGCGTATTGAAGATATTCATCATGTTGAATTGAAAAGTTCCGGAGACGATCTTATTAATTGTATCCAGTTTGGTGATGGTAACTGAACCCGTATAGACAGAGGAGGTCATCCATTCATTTTCCGGGGTAAATTTTCTTTTTACATAAAAAGCATAGCTTTTTTCATTAGAAGGATGAACTGCATTTTCATTTAAGGGATAAGTACCCGGCCCTGTAACGCCGTGGATACGGATCTCAAATTCTGTTTCTGTTGGCGATTTGGAGAAATTTTTTGCGTTGATGGTCAGCCAGTCGCCCAATAATCTTGCCTCGAGTATATCATTAACGGGGATGGAACCGAAAGTCTGGGGTACCCAGAATTCACCATTTATTTTGGCGCCGAATGTATTGGCCCCGGTTTGTGTTTCCGGAGGCAATTCTGTTACGTCTTTTGTACAGGAAGTGAACAGAGCAAGGGATACAATGGCCGTAAGGATCTTTTTCATAATGTTGGATTCGGGAATTAAACGTAAAAAAATGCCTTTTGGTATCTTTTTACCGGGTTTTCGGCGACAAAAACAAAGCCAAGTTAATAAAAATGAAGCTTTTATCTTTACGCCTCTTATTATTTCTGTATGTACAAGGAACTTATTATCCGGGAAGTAGGCCTGTATAAGCTGTCCATTCCCCTTATTGAACCATTTATTACCTCACTGGGCCGGGATGAAAATGCTGAAAACCTGGTGGTGAAGATCACTACCCATGAAGGAATTATTGGCTTTGGCGAATGCAGCCCTTATATGCCTATCAATGGAGAAAGCCAGGACACCTGCTTTGTGGTGGGGCAATATTTTGCAAAGGCCCTGAAAGGAAAGAATGCCCTGCAGACGGAAGAGTGTATAATGCTGATGGATACCCTGATTTATGGCAACAGTAGTATCAAGAGCGCTTTTGACATGGCCCTGTATGATATTCAAGCGCAAAATGCCGGAGTACCGCTTTACAAATATCTCGGTGGGGAAAATAATAAAACCATCATTACGGACTATACCGTAAGCATTGGCGAACCGGTAAAAATGGCGGCTGATGCGGTAAAAATAAAAAACCAGGGATACCCGGCCATTAAAGTAAAGCTGGGCAAAGATGGAAAGAAAGATGTGGAAAGAATAAGGGCCATACGTGAAGCGGTGGGGAAAGAAATCCCTATCCGGATTGATGCCAACCAGGGATGGAAGGTGAATGAAGCTATTGAAACGCTTAATGCATTAAGTGAATTCAACATTCAGCATTGTGAAGAGCCTATTGCCCGCTGGAAATTTATGAAGCTGAAAAAAGTGAGAAAGAACAGCCCCATTCCTATCATGGCGGATGAATGTTGCGGTGATGATCATGATGCGGAGCGGCTGATAGACCTGGATGCCTGTGATTATATGAATATCAAGTTGGGCAAATCAGGCGGTATATTTAAAGCATTGAAGATGGTAAGAATGGCAGAGAAAGCGGGGATTCATTTGCAGGTGGGTGCTTTTATGGAATCGCGGCTGGCTATGACGGCCTTTGCTCATTTTTCGCTTTGCAGCCCTGCTATTGAGCATTATGATTTTGATACAGCACTGATGTTTATTGAAGACCCGGTAACCGGTGGAATCATTTATGAAAAAAATGGAGTGGTAAAAGTACCGGAAGTGGCGGGGCTGGGCGCAACTATTGATGAAGGAAGATTGGCGGGAATGGAAAAGGTTATTATTTGATTTAAAAATTAAAACGGGAGTGGTTCTTCTAAAATGACTATTGTCTCCCGTTTCAGGTCTTTTTTTATTTTCTTGTAAGAAATCCTCTTCGTGGTGCGGGGTACCCTGAAAACAAGAGTGCCTCGGTAGTATTCTGTAAGCAGTTTTTGGGGGTAGGGCTTAAGTAAAAGCCAGGCTTCGTTCCAACTAATTAATCCTATGTTCAGTTTTCTGTTAATGTATTGAGTGGTTGTCATTGTTCGCTAATATATTGATATTTAATCTATTTTTGAACAATTAATTGCGTATATTTATGTGTTATAGGCAATTGTTGGACGCATCAAACCGAGACCATGAAACTACTTACCACTCTTATTATAATAACGCGGATAATGTACGGTTGTAGTTCAACCCCAAACGCAGACATGTGTAGCAACAATATTTTAAAAGAGATTATTTCTCCAGACAAAAAATTAAAAGCGATTATTTTTACCCGAGACTGCGGTGCTACGACTGGCTTTTCTTCACAACTTTCAATCGTTGATTATTCTGACCACCTAGAAAACGAAAAAGGAAATACTTTAATTATAAGCGACAAAGAATCTGATCCTGAGACTGAAACTGGCAGTGTAAATGTAAATGCTGAGTGGAATGGAAATAATGAATTAACAATATATTTCAACTTAAAAGCAGAAACGTTTAATAAAAAGAACGATACCAAGGGTGTAAAAATAACTTATAGACAATTAGGTGAATAAAAAGCACCTGCCTATAACATTGGGTTCCTATGTAAAGCGGTATGAACGGTTCAATATGGTTATTATCGGTTCTACA